>CAZEEN010000140.1:0-8091 GCA_964511115.1 uncultured Paludibacter sp.
TTTAGAAGTTAGAGATTAGAAGTTAGAGATTAGAAGTTAGAGATTAGAAGTTAGAAATTAGAAGTTAGAAATTAGAAGTTAGAAATTAGAAGTTAGAAATTAGGAAATTATGAAATTGGAAATTAAGAATCTTACAACTTATTTTCTTATTTTCTTAATTTCTCATTTTCTAATTCTCACATCAACACATCAACATATCATCCCTCCCGATAGCTCCCGATAGCTATCGCGGACGAGACACATCATCGCATTTAATTAACATATTAGTTTAATTACAGGCAAAGATAGAAAAAAAATTGGAAAGAGGCAATTTTTTTGGCCTTCGGCGTTATTTACCCTTCGGGTGTTAGTGGGCTTCGCCGTTATTATGGCCTTCGGCGTTATTAAGCTGCGCTGTTATTGGGTGCGTTGCACGTTGGAGGGGCTTTGCCGTTATTGGGTGCTTTGCACGTTGGAGGGCTATGCCTGCCGCAGGCAAGTTCGCCGATAGTTGCCTGAGGGCGATATTAAAGAGTCCGTCAGAGTCGGAAATGTATCGGAATTGCACGTTATAAAGCTATGCTTACCGCAGGAAGTGATAGGTAGAGGGTCGGATTAATATGTTATATGATTGGAAGTGATTTTATTCACTAGTATATTATCAAGTATGTCAATATCATAAATAATGTACCATGTAGTTTTAGGATTTACCCTAAACTTATATACTTTACTTCCAAACTGTATATGATATTCATACTCAGTATTGAAATGATATAAAATATTGTTCAAAAAATAACAAACATCAACAATATTGTTAATATACTCAATAATAAAAGCTTCGCTAAGTTCAAATTTATTCCAAGTAAGTAAACCTTGTCGAATATCATTTAAGTCAACTCTTGTTTGATTACTAAGATATACCATTTTCCTTACAGAATTTAATAGTATCCTCAATTGCTACTTTTCTAAATTCTTCAATCGTCATATATCCTTCAGGTGTATAAGCCGTTTGTTTTGGATTTTCAATAAAAATACCACTATTTGCTTTGTTAGATCGTGGCTTTAAAGTTTGTAATAGATGTTTGCCATAATTAGTAGCATCATCAATCTTCACGGTATGAATCATAACAGATAGTCTTATATTGTTTATGCAAATATATAATCAATTTTTCAATTAAAAATCCGTGCTGACTTTTTTAACAAAAAAAATATAGCAGTTATCTTCCTTAATAAGCAAAAAATAGATAATTTAAATTGGCCTTGTAATGATAAACCGTAGTTTAAAGCGGCCTTATTTTTTAACATATTACATTAATTACAGGCAAAGATAGAAAAAAAATTGGAAAGAGGCAAGAGTTTTGGCCTTCGGCGTTATTTGGTGCTTTGCACGTTGGTTGGCACTTCGTGCGTTGGTGGGGCTTCGCCGTTAGTGGGGCCTTCGGGCGTTATTAAGCTTCGCCGTTATTTACCCTTCGGGTGTTAGTAGGCTTCGCCGTTATTAGGCCCTGCGGGCGTTATTTGCCTAAAGGCGTTATTAAGCTTCGCTGTTATTTTGCCCTTCGGGCGTTAATAGGCTTCGCTGTTATTGGGTGCGTTGCACGTTGGTTGGCACTTCGGGCGTTATTATGGCCAAATATGGTTACATTACTTATCACCTAGATTTCCAACCCATTTCAGTTTCAATTTTATTTACCACAGCATTCACTTTGTCAAAAGAATAAAGCCAAGTAGGAATATCATTATTTAACCATCCCATCACGAGTATCATTTCAGCATGTATTTCCATTATTTTTTCCAAATTCCAACATATAGGTTCATGGTGAAAAACCCTGTTTCTAAAAGCTCTGAATCTGTTAAGTGGTGCCGAAATATTAATAGCAAGTTCTTTTCTACCTGATATTTGTTTATTTGCTTGCGAAATATACCGATGTAAATAAAATGTATTATCTTTGCATCGCAGTCCCGGTTATTCCTCTCCCAGATATTTATGCTGGTGATGAAGCCGGGTTTTTTGTTTTTAATTACTTCATGTTAAATACATGACATAAAATACTATGTTTTTATTTATCTAAATATTAGACTGTTATTGAATTTACAAATGCTCGGACTGGACTGACCTCGTCTGGTAAGCCGAAAAACAAGTGAGGTAGGCGGTTAAAAATCGTCCTTGTTTGAGTTTCGACGTTTTTCGACGAAATGAGTTTGGACGATTTGAGCTTACCGAGCGTAAGTTTTTCGAGCGAAGCAGGCGCAGTCTTGACTTTTTTTGCATACTTTTTTTTGTCAAGAAAAAAAAGTATGTGGGGTTTGGGGCCGCTCGGCTTTGCCGCTTGGTTTACCAAGAAAGCCCCATGTATTACAGGCAAAGATAGAAAAAAAATTGTAAAGAGGCAATTTTTTTAAGTGGTTATTAGCCCTTTGGGCGTTAGTTAACCTTCGGGTGTTAGTAGGCTTCGCTGTTATTAGGCACTTCGTGCGTTATTGGCTTCGCCGTTATTGGGTTATTGGTGGTTATTATGCTTCGCCGTTATTGGGTGTCAATTATGCTCAATACATAGTTTATATAAGTATTCAGGTGCAAAATCTATTTCATTGTTCCAGGTAACAGTCCACCCATCCAACTGAAAGTTTTTGAAAACATCTTTATTTTTAAGTGGTTCGAATACTTCGCCTTCCAATTTATCTTCAAGATTTACTATGCCCTGTGCACCATTATTAAACACTAACAAAAGCTTGTAGTCACCTTTGTATTCAGCTTTTAAAATTGTAATTATGTTTGTTTGCTTATAAAGTTGTTCCTTTTCAAAGCAAGTTGAATTGCTGTTTATATTAGAAGCACTTCTAGCATTGATTTTCGTAACTCGTTGCATACTAAATTAATTTAAAGGGTTTATAGTATCAATCGTTTTTTTAGCCTCAATTTTTTCCCAATTTGAGAGTAGTTCGTTTTTATGAATTTCCATCCATTCAAAAACTAACTTTAAGGCTGTTTTGGGCATTTTTCCTTCCACCGTTCCTTCATTTATCGTAATAATGGCTTTAAAATCCTGATATTCCACATGAATATGAGGAGGATTATGTTCATTATAAAACATTTTAATAATAATTCCGTAGAATCTGCTAATTTCAGGCATAAAATTTATTTAATTATTTTACAATCGGTATTCAATGCAAATGTAATAATAATGTTTGTATATTGCAAGAAGTTTCGCGTTATTGGCACTTCGTGCGTTATTTGCCTAAAGGCGTTATTATCTGTGCAAATCTGTGACATCTGTGGACAAACCACATAACTTGTCTCCGCCTGTCAGCCGAAAGGCAGGTTCAAATCTTTTTTTAGCTCCCACTATGCGGGAGGTCGGAATACAGCTTTTGAAGATTCACTTCGATTCGCGTTCAGATTCATTGCATTGTAAAAAATATTTATAGAATCAACGCACAGCATCATTGCATTGTAAAAAATATTTATAGAATCTACGCACAGCATCGCTGTATTGTAAAAAATATTTATAGAATCAACGCACAGCATCGCTGCATTGTAAAAAATATTTATAGAATCTACACACAGAATCGCTGGATTGTAAAAAATATTTATAGAATTTACGCACAGAATCACTACATTGTAAAAAAAAATATCGAATCTGATATGAAAAATACTAAAAAAAAAATTTTATAAATCGAAAAATGCCAGCAGTACAACTAAAAAAATAATTTTTATAAAAAAGTTATCAACAAAATATTTTAAAATGTTATATATGTTTTGATTAAAGACCCACGAATAATAAGTTAAATTACAATTATATATTGCTGATATATAGACAAATAGACTATTGCGAATACCATCTAAATATAACAATAAAACAGTGAAAAGCAATTAGTACTATAAAAAAATATAATTATATTAATTATCCGAAAAAAAAATATTCAAATAAAGTTGTGAAATTAATTTTAATATATTATTTTTGTATCGATTAAACGTGTCAATAATATTGTTGGCATATAACCTCCGGCTGCAAGCGAGCAGTTAGTATCTGTGAAGATAAGGTTAAGAATAGGGTAGGCGTTCCATACCGATAATTATTTTTATGGAAACTTACACTGCAAGATGGCAGCTACTAAACAAAGCAATAAAATGAAAAATACAGTTTTGTTTAATAGTGGACAAATCAGGACAAAAGAAGTGCCTGGTCTTGTCAATTCGCTTCTTGAGATTGTTGAAAGACATGATCCGGAAGCGGCAGGTGTAAAAGCCTTTTATGAGTTACTTAAGGAGCAACAGCCCCAACTCGAGTTATTAACCAACCCGCGCATTCGTCATCCGCTTTCGGAGCTATTAAAGTCCGAAAGAACGAGGGCAAATGAGTTGTGTGCGGCAATAATAACGCAAGTGAATGCTGCGAAAAAGGGAAAGTTAACAACATTAAGCCCAGCTTTGTTGGTGATAGAACCAATTGTTCAAAAGTACTTGACGAAAAATTACAAATCGAGTCAACGTGAGTTCGATAAGCAGCTGAATAGTTTTCTGCTGTCTATTGCCTCCACCGAATCGGTTCGTAATGCTGCCAAAGCCATTGGCATAGATGTATATTGTACTGAATTGAGTGCTGTTAAAGTACGAATCGACGAAAATAATGTAAAGCGAAGTGTTGATTATTTAGCACAGCGGAGCATAAAGGAGTTGAAAGTACGCGAAGCGGTAAACCAAGCCATTACTAATTTGTTGCGCGCCATTGAATTGGCAAAGGTGTCGACAAAAACGTACAACTTTGGTCCGTTGGCTACAGAACTTAACCTGTTGTTTACATCGTACCGTGCCTTGGTTCGCAGTAGATCCACACGAAGATTGAATAATGCCATAAAAAAAGAATCAGCTGCATCGACGACCAAATCTGTTGCAACTGAAACTCTTGAGAACGTGCTAATTTAACTTTCGTTACTTTAAGCTCCGCTACCTACCGGCGGAGCTTTTTTCATCGCTCTGCACAGTAATTTTATCGTAAAAATTAATTTTGTTTGTTTTTGCCTTTAAAAGAGGAGAAATCATTAATTTGATTATTTAAGTATCATTTTGGAACTCAAATTTGCACTATTGATTTTTATGCCACAAAGATAAACAAACGAACAAACCAATACAAGTAGGTATTTTATGTTATAAAACATGTTTTTTGTCGTATTTTGTTGTGTTTTGTCGTATTATGTTCTATTTTGAGCAGACGCTTTTCTCATTTTTATAAATTTGTGGCAACTCCGCCATGCGGAATTATCTGTGTCAAAAGCTCGTATCCAGCAAAAAGTCGGCTATGTGAAAATGATTAATGCCTTGAATAGATTCACTCCAAAAATCATCCATCGTAACTACATATTTTGGGAATTGATCATTTATTGAGAGAAGTACCGAAAATTCACGCTCAACAGTTTCGGGATTTTCGAGCTTGTAAGCTACCTGAATATAGCATCTTTTTCCCGACTTCTCTGCAATGAAATCAATTTCTTTCGTGTCGAGTTTACCAACGAAAACCTTGTATCCTCTTCGTTTAAGTTCCAAAAAAACAATATTTTCTAAGATTCCTGAAATTAATCTATCTTTATATCCCATAGTAGCATATAGCAACGACACATCGCTCATATAAAATTTTTCCTGGGTTTTGAGTAGTTCTTTTCCTTTTATATCGTAACGTGGTACGCGATGTACGATAAATGCACCCTCCAGTGCATACAAATAGTTATATACCGTATTAATGTCGATTTTACGGAATTGGCTTTTAAAATAATCAGCTACATTTTTACCCGAAAAAGTATTACCCGTATTATCAAATACAAATTTTATGACCCTTTCAAGTAGTTCTACATCACGTATTTTATAGCGTTGTATCGTGTCGCGAAGTATAATAGAGGAGTATATATCGAAAATGATTTTATATATACTTTCTTCCGAATAGGCTGCTGTATGAACAATGGGAAAGCCTCCCTGCCTAAGGTAATTTATAAAAAGCGTACGTATATTATCTGTATTATTTGTTTTATAGTGTGCATTAAATTTCAAATACTCTTTAAATGAGAGTGTATAAATTGGTATTTCTACATATCGTCCTGCCAGATACGTTGCCAATTCAGATGAAAGTAAATGTGAGTTTGAGCCTGTTATATATATATCAATATCAAAGTCTACAAGGATTGAGTTTACACATTTTTCCCAATTATCAACTTCCTGCACTTCATCGATAAGTAAATAATACTTTTGGGTTGGTTCAATTTGTTTGCTAATAAACGAATAAAGTTTCTGAGCATCAGTTAAATCGGAGAAAGCAAAACTCTCAAAATTGATAGCAATAATTTGTTTGGCAGCAACCCCGGTAGATATTAAATGCTCTTTTAATAAAACTAACACCGATGATTTTCCACAGCGACGAATACCGGTAATTATTTTAATTAATGGCTGATCTTTAAATCGAATTATTTGTTCAAGATATTCGTCTCTGGTTATCATCTTTAAATTTTATGTTTTTGTGGTTATAGGCACAAAAATAGTATTAATTTTCGAGTTATTTGTAGTTGTAACCGTAAATTATTTTTTTGTATTCCTATTTGAGTAATATGTAGTACGAAATAAATGTAGTATAGGTTGGTAATTTAGCTTAAAATCAGGATAGTATTACATAGTGTAAACTTCATTTATAAGCAAAAAAATAGCTATTTAAAGTGGCCTTGGAATGATAAACTGTAGTTTAAAGCGGCCTTTTTATTAACATATTAGTTTAATTACAGGCAAAGATAGAAAAAAAATTGCAAAGAGGCAATTTTTTTGGCCTTCGGCGTTATTAAGCTTCGCTGTTATTGGGTTATTGGCCTAAAGGCGTTATTTACCCTTCGGGTGTTATTAAGCTTCGCTGTTATTTTGCCCTTCGGGCGTTATTGGGTGCTTTGCACGTTATTTGGCCTTCGGCGTTATTAGGCTATGCTGTTATTTGGCTCCCTATACATCTCCGATACTTCGGAGCAGGCAGGGACAGGTTCGCCGTATTTTTTTTATAACTCGGTACCGTTTCACTCGGTATGTTCCATTCGCGGTGCTTATACATTTTCTTTTAAATTATCCTCAATTTCTTCAATAGTAGGTAATACCGATTTTAGATTTTCAGGAATAATTTTCGATAATTTATATTCAGCCACACCTATAGGCTGTGTAACGCTCTCTAAAGCAAATTGCACATCTACCTGGTCTTTTGTTTTACAAATAAGTAAGCCAATACTGGGATTGTCGAACTCGTGTTTGAGCAGATGATTAACAGCTGTAACGTAATAACTCAGTTTGCTATTTGTAATTCGTCACCAGCTTGGTGGCGAATTGCACTAACTTCCGAATAAAACCGAACAAATTGCTTGCAATATTTTAGGTTCGTTACCGAAAAGCCTTTCATATCAGGAAATTCTGATTTCAATTCACGGCTCAAATTCTCGTAAAAACCACTTCCCCATACCGCATCCATCTGACGCTCCATAATATCGAAACCTAAGCTCCAATATAATTGCAACAAAGCTTCGTTAACTTGTATGGCTGCTTTAAGCTGGCTTTGGCGTATACGGAGTTTTAGTTCTGAAACCCATAACTTAAATTCTATATTGGTAGATATACTCATATTAAATTTTTAGTAAAGAAACAGCATTCTATTAGCACCACACACAATATTAAAAATACCAAAATCCTCAGCCCCCAGCGCATTCAGTATTAAGCGCATGGTATAGAGTGAGATAAATAGGATTATCCCCATTTTGGCATGCAAAAAGCCAGTGTTTTTTATTACGCGGTTGGCGGTAGACATCTTAATTAGTTATAAATTAATAATGTAAGGGAAGAGTAGTATGTAGGTTTGGTGTAATCTTTAATCATAAGCAAAAAATATATATTTAAAGTGGCCTTGTAATGATAAATTGTAGTTTAAAGCGGCCTTATTTTAACATATTAGTTTAATTACAGGCAAAGATAGAAAAAAAATTGCAAACAGGAAATTTTTTTGGCCTTCGGCGTTAGTTACCCTTCGGGTGTTAGTAGGCTTCGGCGTTATTATGGCCTTCGGCGTTATTAAGCTGCGCTGTTATTGGGTGCGTTGCACG
>CAZEEN010000141.1:0-3397 GCA_964511115.1 uncultured Paludibacter sp.
TTTGGTTCGAATTGTAAACTTTTAACTGACCGTTGCCAATTTCTGTTTTACCGGTAGTGAAGCCAGCATTCGTTACAATTTTGAAGCGTTTCACCGGCTGTGGAGTCGACGATGCTTTAAAGCTATATTCTGAGCCATCGGCAGTAATGTCAGTGATAAAACCTTCTTCTAAATCCAATAAATACAACTTATTGTAAGTTGAAGCCACATTTTGCTGTGTAAATTTCAAGGTATAATCCGTATCCTGACCAGCTTGGAAACCCAGATAGGTTTCGTTGATTGTTGGTACCGCGTTAATCTGATAATTACCATCGGCTTCCATCGCAAAAAGCTGAGGATTAACAGCCGAACCCATCATTTTGTATCCATCCCAACCGTTATCGAAGTTTCGGGTACATGTTGGTTCGGTAAATATCCACATGCGGTCGGCTGCATGAGCACTTGCCACATCGATACGGGTAATTACTTTTTCGTCAGCAGCTTTATTCCGTGGAGCACGTTGCATTTCTGTGTTAATTCCAAAGCCCCCTAAATAATCAATAGCAAACAATCCGGATGTTGCATTTATGGTTCGGATTAAGAATCCTTGCATTGATGGAATTTGATCAGGAACTCCAGCAACTCCAGCAGTGAGTTTTGTGGACACAGTATACTGCCCCGGAGCATTCCCAAGAGAGGTGGCATCGGTTTTCCAATCGTTAAACGTACCCGTATTGAAAAGGTAAACTGATTGTTCTGTATTAGCTCCAAATTGAATTTTAATAATTCGTATGGCCGTAGTATATGGATTGCTGAAAATATGCTGCCCAGGGTATTTTGCACCGCTTGAATAAGGTAACGTTCGTTCTAAATCAGCATTCGTCAATTGACCTTTAAACAAATATAATTTGGCTGTTTCTTGTGTGATTTCGTAACCCGTACCCGAAGTCAAAGTCGAATCGGTAGTTTCCATTTTCCAAAGGTTAGCATCGTCGACTGCAATTTCGTTGTACCAGCGCACAATGCTGTTGTCGAAAACTGGAGAATATGCCAATGTTTTTACCGGAATTCCAAAATATTGCCAATTGAAACGGCTTCCACTCGGCTTAGTTAAATCCCAACTGGCTTTGGAGTACATTTCTACTGTGGCCGAAGGAGTACCATTAACAAAAATAAATGTGGCATTAGATAGAGTAGGGCTTGCTTTTAAAACCAGACCATCGGCACCTGCAAGGTTTGTAATTGTACCCAGAACAGCTAAGGCTTTAGCAGGATTGATAGTTAATATGGCATCCGAATTAATCGTCAAGTTGTCAACTACCTGATTGTTCACAATTAAGCAATTCCCGTCGATTATTGGAGAGTCTTCCTCTTCTGTAGGTACTTCATTTACGTTCCATTTTATTGCATCATCCCAATTACCTGTTCCTGTAAATATTGGTACATTAGAGAAGCTTGCTTCATCCGATAAAATTGTTTCATTATCCTGATTTACTACATATCCTCTATAATAAATGGTCGTGCTTCGGGTTAATCCACTCACATCTACTGTAAATATTCCACCCGTAGTTCCACCCGCTGAAGTTTTATTGTTTGCAATTGTTACTCCAGTAGTTTTACTCCAGCAAATACCTCTATCGATAACCGGCGCATCAGTCGGTGCAATGGTTGCACCAAGGGTAGCGGTGGTAAGTTTGATATTTGTGGCTGTGGGAGAGGTAATGGTGTAAGGAACAAAAGTTAGCGTAACAGCAGTGTTTGTGTAGTTAATTCGTAATAATTTTTTATTAAATGAAATATACGCACCATCAGCAAGTCCACTAAATGTTCCTGCTATTAATGCTCCCGAAACAATTGTAAACGAATTGCCTGTTACAGGAATGTAACTACCCTCCAATAAAAGATCTACTCCAGCTAGATTTATATTGCCTGATGTTTTAAGTTGGTCATAATTGGTATTTACCGTTGCTCCACCGATAGTTATTTTTAATACAGTTCCCGAAGCAATTGTTAGGTTTTTACCTACCATGCTCACGTCAGTTGCAGCGGCTGTTGGAATAACACTTGCACCCTCAGTAGTGATAAGATTAAGATTTGAAGTTGTGGTAAATGCCTGATTTATGGTGATGTTTCCAGTGTTTAAATCTCCGATGTTAATAGTCCCAGCACTCATATTTGAGAACTCTGCAGCACTGATTCTGATTGGGCCTCCAGAAACATCGACACTTGTTGTACCAAGTTCAAACGCAGTGCCCGCAGTTTTAGGTAAAATACTTAGACTGTTATTTTCATGCACTTTAATTGCTCCCGCAACACCAATATTCATGCTATTGCCTTTTATAGTTATATTGCCGCCATTAGCTATTGTCGAAACAGAAGTGCCAGAGCCAGTGAAGTTAATCGCCTTACATACTGAATTTCCTTCGGTACCTGTTAAAAAAATACTGCCTCCATTCGAAGTGATGGATGCTGGGTTGTATACAGAATTTAATGTCACCCCATCGTTTAATGTCCCTGTTGAGCTTCCACCTACTCCTTCAATTGAAATTGAACTTGTAGTGCCCGTAGAGCTTACTTTGGCGCCATCGTACAAGTAGAATCCATAATTATATGAGCCTGAGCCATTTCTATTGCCGCCATTGCCGGTTAATTCGATATTGCCATTGTGAGAAGAAATTTGAGTGTCCGTATTTTGCAGTTTTATACCCATGTTATCACTACTGTTTCCGGCATTTGTGTTATTGCCTCCAGTGCCAATTACACGAACAGTTCCATTGTTTTCTGCCACAATTCGCCCACCATTTGTTGCATACACACCATAATTTGATGCTGATGCACCATTTCCTCCACCAGTGCCATTTACCACTACCGAACCACCAGTAGACGAAATCATGGAGTAGTTTGGGATAGTAGCATAGCTGTTAATATATATACCGAGGTTGAAATTACCAGAACTATTTCCACCAATCCCGGTAACAGTTACTGAGCCAGTATTACCTGCTTTTATTTTGCCTCCGCTTAAAGCGTAAACGCCATAATTTGAGATAGAAGCACCACTTCCACCGCCTTGTCCAGTTACTGTTATATCGCCTCCATTTGATGTGATTGAACCAAAATAGCCTGAGAGAGACCCCGCTACACTTACACCATAATTAGTATCTCCAGATCCATTACCGCCAGTGCCAGTTACTTTGACGGTGGATGTTGTTCCCTCGGAGGTTATCATTCCGTTGTTTGATACATAAACCCCGTGATTGCTTGTGCCACTTCCTCCATTACCACCACCATTGCCCGTGACTTCTACATTGCCATTACTTGATGTTATTTTTGAATTGGTGTTAACAACAAACACTCCAAAATTATTTACTCCTGTATTATTGGGTGAATTATTACCTCCATTTCCTGTAACGCTTACTTT
>CAZEEN010000141.1:3410-8090 GCA_964511115.1 uncultured Paludibacter sp.
ACCGTTTAATGTAACGGTACCTGTTCCCAAAGAAGTGACTTTTGATGTGTTATCTATGTATATTCCATGATTATTCGCACTGTTTAATCCGCCACCATTGCCTTTTAAAGTTAAATCTCCGTTTCCGCAAGTGATTGTAGAGGCAGTAATTAAAACTCCCATATTGGCCTGGTAACTAGCATTGCTACTTCCATGCCCTTCTACATTAATTGAATTGCCATTAATTTTTGCACCATTTTGCAATGTGACGCCATAACCATTATATTCAGAGCTCCCATTGCCTGCTCGTCCTTTTATGGATAATGCTCCAGTGCCCGTTGTTTCAACCACTGCATTATTAACAAATACTCCGCTACCTGAGAATGTAGATGATGTGGTTTGCATATTAGCGCTCAAAGTGATATTTCCATCAACAGCTGAAAGTTTAGATCCGTTGGCGAAGACGGTCTTTTTATCGGAGGTAATACTAATGCTATTTGAACCACTAAAGCTACTTGTACCGTTAAAAGTGACAACTCCTGCCATATTATTTAATGTTATATTAAAATTATCGGTATAGGTGTTTGTTCCGCTGTTAATGAAAGTAACCGATGTGCCCGCTGCTTCATCTTCAATGTTAAACGTATCATAATCGATAAGGTTAGCAACTGTCAGCATAGTTCCACTGACAGAAGCTCCTGTGCCATACCAGCTACCATTATTCAAGGTGAATGTATAGCCGGTTGCGGTTGATGCTACGCTTACAGTTGTAGAACAACCGAGCCGTATATTAAATGTACTGCCACTTGCAGTGTATGATGCACCGCCAGTGTAGGCGCCTACGGCTAAACTCTGAGTAGTAGCACCACTAGTGGTTACTCCAATGTTTCCAGTAGCCACATTTGCAGCAGCAGCAGCTTCTGCACGCACATATACTCTAGTTGTTGCAAGCGAAGTGCCGTTTTTGGGCAATGTTAAGCTCGGTTTAAATTCAGAGCCCGATGTGGTGCTGTATTCAAAACCCATTAAAGGATTTATTGTGATGTCAGAACTTAGATTGCTGCCCGACACCGTAAAACTTTGTTCTTCCGAAATGCTACCTGCACAATGCATAAATGGACGCAAGTTGCCTGTTACATTTAGAGTTGCAGGAATAATATATGTAAATTCATCAGCACTATTTATAGTGCTGGTACCTCCATCTGTTGTAACTGTTATATCCACTTTTCCTGCTGTTCCAGCAGGCGCAGTAGCCGTAATTTCTGTAGCTGATTTAACCGTTACGTTAGTTGCATTTGTTGAACCAAACTTCACTGTTGCTCCAGTTAGATTTGTTCCTATAATGGTCACTGGAGTTCCGCCAGTGGTTAGGCCGCTTGCAGGTGAAATACCTGTAATGGTTGGAGGATAATAATCGATAATCCAACTTACTGAAGTATAAGCTGAACTGCTACAATTAGTTGCGGTGCGACGGGTGCGAATCTGTATTCCAGTTTTACCACTCGTGGGAATATTCGTTGCCGAAGTATGAGTTGCCCCACCACTTCCGTTATTTGTTCTGTTTGTTGAGTCACCTACACCATTGCCACCAGTACCAGCTGTCAAATTTGCGGACACATTGTCGCCAGCAGAAACACGAGCAACATCAGGAGTTTTTACTAAACTGCCCACTGTAGGTGTTGCTTCTATTTTCCAATTTACAGTTTTATAGGCTGCCGGATCGCAGGTAACAGACATACGTCTTGTTCGAACTTCTACAGTTGATTTCCCTACTGTAGCGATAGCGGTTCCAGAAGTGTAAGCAGCCCAGTCCGACCACGTTTCACCAGTTTGTGTTCTGCTTTGTAATTCATCGACAGGAGGGTTGTATGAAACATCAAGTTTAAGTCCATATTTAGGTGCAGACCTCCACATGCTAGAATAATAGCTATTTGCCAAATGCTCAATTAAAGATTGATCTGATTTATAGGTGGAACTAGGAAAATAGTTCCAAGCCCAGGCGTTATCATTGAAAGGTAAACTGAAAACTAATGCATATTTAGTATTTGCCTGTAAAGTGTAGCCTGTTAGAGTATTGGTATATGTAGCATCAGTATAATCAGCGATATTAAATTCGCAGTATTTTGTTAACCCAGTATTTCCTTTATATTTGTAGGTACATTCCGCAAGAACTGTTTCATTCGGTGTGTTAGTGGAAAAAACACTACGCAATTCTATCTTCAAATATAAATACTGGTTCCACCTAATAGTAAATGGAATTGTCACTTTATTTATTTTAACAGCTTTATCTTTTACATTGAATGCGAATCCAATTTTATCAGTTTTAGTGATATATTGAGTACTTCCAGATAGTATTGTAGTAAGGTTTTCTGTATTATCTAATCCAGCAACCACAACAGGCACAAAACCTCCACCAGTACCCGATGATAAAGTGGCAGACACTGTATTTCCTTCGCAAACAGTTGCTATGTTAGGGTTTTTATAAAGAGAACCAGTAATAGGAACATTTTCTACTTTGCCGCTAACAGCTACTTTAACTGTGGTAGCCCCTGTGCTTGTGCAATTGATGTCTCCTGCCAGTGTGCCAGTGGCAGTACTCAATATCCTAATAAAAATATCAGTATCCGAAACACTTTCATCTGTTGGTGTCAAGGTTACATTGTTAGTAAAATTACCTCCTGATGTTTTGCAAATTTCAAATCCCGATGGTGCGGTAATACTAATGTATGAACTTAAATTAGATCCAGATATGATGATCTTTTGGGCATGCGAAAAGCTGCCTTTGCAACTTGCAAAAGCAGTTAGAGCACTAGAGGTGGTGATGGTTGGCGTTGCGGTGGTAAAGGTCATTTGTTCACCATAACTTGTACCTCCAGCATTCACTGCATTTACTCGATAATAATAAATTGTTTTTGGCAGTAAGCCTGTCAATGTTGCACTTACAGCCGTTGCCGAAGTGCCTGTAACAGTACTTGGACTTGCAGTAGCTGTACTTCCATAATTTGTTGTTGTGCCATATTCAAAAGTTACCGTTGTGTTGGCATTGTTCGCATTTATTGTACCGCTGAGTGTTGCTTTTGTGGCACTTATACTTGTTACCAAGCTATTGGTTGTTGCTATTGGAGCTTCGTTTACATTGATAATGGTAATATTAAACGCCTTTTCGGTATATAAAACTCCTCCTTGGTCGGTAGTACGTACCCGTACCGAATAACTATTTTTTGTTTCAAAGTCGGGACTGTTGGTAATTTGCAAACTACTTCCGCTAATATTAAAAGCTGCATTATCGGTATCGCCACTTCCAGATACCAATGTATAAGTAAAGGTATTACCAGCATCTGGGTCAGTGGAACTCAATGTGCCTACTGTTGAATTGGCTGCCACGTTTTCGTTGATAGAAGAAGCAGTTATGGCAATGTCGGTTGGTGCGGAATTATAGCCAAAACTCACATTACTTAACCCTGTGTATTCATATTGTACAGCACTGCCCGTAAAAGGAGTTATCAACATACTGTTAACATCGGGGAAAGTCTGCTTACGGATATTGCTCAGCATATAAGCAGTTTGGGTGCCACTGGTAGCCTTTACCGTCATGGTGTTTTGACCTTGCATTGGCAACATTACAAATGCCAGCCATAATATTGCGCTTATTTTCAGTAGTCTGTTGTATATTCCTGCGTTTTTCATTGCTCTATTTCTTTGTTGGTTTTTTATAACTCTATATTTTTTATGTCAAAGTTGAAATTTATCTGTACTAACCTCAATTCAACTAGAAGTGTTAGTTTTTTTTAAGCGACAACCCCGATAGCTATCGTGGGGTCGCTTGTCCCTTGTGCGATTTCATTTTCTCCTATTTTTTTTATTTTACAGCTTTTCCAAAGTTTCTTCCAACTTTGGAAAAGCTGTAAGAAAGAAAAATAAACCGCATAAAGGCGGAATTTGTTAAAAAAAAACGAAGAAATAGTCAAATAATCAAATAATCAAATAAATTAATCCCTAACGCACCGCACAGAGAACCCACTCGCCTTGCCGTTGTAGCTCCTGTCCACGCCGCTGTCGTAGTAGTACATGGACCTGCTCCAGGCGTAGCTCGAATTGTACTCGGTACTGCTCCACCAGTAGCTGAAGTAGCTAAGGGTGCTGAACGTACCAAGGTTGCTACGATAGCCACCCGGAAGGGCAGAAAAGCCGGTAAAGTTATTAAGGGCAAGGTTATTGCCAACTGTGCCAGTGCCGCTGTCAGTACTCCAATCGGTAGTAGCAGCAAGGGCTTTGGCAGCATTCAATGAAGTGCCTAAATGGTCAGCTACATAACTCGTAAGCTTTGTCCAATCGGCAGCGGTAGCCACGTGCCATCCCACGGGGGCTATGTTTCGTGTATCGGATACGGCATACCAGTTGTAGAGATGCCCATATTTTGTACCATTGGCAGGGATGTTGGAGTAATCGCACCAAGCACCAGCAGTTAGATCTTTCCAAACGGTGTTATCAGTTACATTGTCTATTGCATCACCGTTGCGATATTTTGTAGTTTTCAAGTTTTCTACCATCCATGTTTGAGTACCAATGGTAACCGAAGTATATACATTGCCATCAAAATCGGTTGTTAGAGTAACAAAACTCTGCTCCGCACCATAACTCGTTACCCCACTGTTATTGGTGGCATAAGCCCGAACATAATACTTTGTACTGCCTTCAAGT
>CAZEEN010000142.1:0-1929 GCA_964511115.1 uncultured Paludibacter sp.
TGGCAATTATAACAACAGTTGCAGCCGGTATATGGTTAGTTACAAGTCGTATGCGCGAAGCTTCACAGGCCGAAATATCAGCCATTAATGTGAAGAAAAAAGTTGCCGAACAATACGATGATCAGGAAGCCAAAATACGAATGCTTATTGGTGTGCTGAATAATGAAAAAATTGCACTTAGCGAACGCAAAAAAGCATTGGAAGAGTTGAAAGGAATTGTTCCCGGATATCATGCCGATTTAACCAACGAAGGCAAATTGATTAACGACAACAAAGATGCCATTAAAAACTACCTGATTGAACTCGAAAAACAAATCTACTTAGAGGCAATTAAAGAAGAAAAAACAGCGTTGATCAATAAAAAACGAGAGCAACAAAAGCAACTAGATGAAGCCAAAGCAAAAGCGGCAAATAGACCAAATCAGGCGGGAAGTTTCTCAACCAGTGGTGGACTTGTAATGGCTTCGCAGGGTTTAAATATAAATCAACTGTCGAAAAATGTAGATGCTACTACAGAAGCACTCAAACAATTGGATGATGAATATATTAAAATTTCAAACACAGTCACAAATCAATCTACTGGTCCCAAAGAAGGTGAAAAAAAATTAATTAATAATGTTTGGTGTACATACAAAGGCGGGAAGTGGGTACCTGATAAAGTTGTTGTTCCTGGTGGTGATGGAACAGGCGACCCAAACAAAGATAAAGTTGCCGAACTAGATCGCCAACTTCTTAAAGAACAGGTAGCACTCAAAAAAGCCAACAAAAGCAAGGAGCAAACCGATATCGAAATGCTTGATTTGGATGTGAAATACCTAACCAAAAAACGTGATTTGTACAAAAAAGACAGTGCCGAGTGGCTGAGTTACGAAGATAAGCTTATTGATATTGAGCGCAATAAAACCATAAAAGCCCACGAAGCGGAACTTAAAACCATTGAAGAGGCTAACCGTGCGAAAATTGCTGCTACCGATATTTACGAAAACGAAAAGCGCGACGAGTTGCAACGTGCGCTCGACGATGGCACTAAAACGCAGGAACAGTACAATTCCGAAATTGCGGCATTGGATAAGGTACTTGCCGAACGCCGATTGCAGGATGCTAAAGATTATCAGGAGTTAATATCCGATGCCACCTTCAACACCGAAGAGGATAAGAAAAAAGCAGTAGAAGCCGCCAAAGCTGCCGTAACTGCCGCCAACAGGGAGTTGATTAAAGCCAACAAAAATGTAACTAGAACCAAACACGAAGAAGAAAAAGCACACCCTAAAAAAGTGGCCGATTTTCGCAAAGGGTTGGGATTGGATAAGGAGAAACTCAGTTACAAAGAGAGTTTAAAAGCCCTCAAAAAGAAATTGAAAGATGCCGAGGCCAGCGAAAAGGAAAGTGCTGAACGTATTGCTCAATTCAGAGCCGAAAAAGTAGTGGAGTTTGCACAGGGTGCTGTACAAATCACTTCCGGCATATCCGAAGTAATTGGCAACATACACCAGGCACAAGCCGACAACCTCGAAGCGGCCAAAAATAAAGAGTTGGCAGCTGCAGGCGATAATGCAGCCAAACGCGAAGCCATTGAAAAGGACTATGCCCAAAAGGAACTGGACTTGAAAAAGAAGCAAGCCAATGCCAATATGGGAATACAAATAGCTCAGGCTTTGGCACAAGGTGCGCTTGGTATTGCTGAAATTTGGGCTAAAAATGGTGTTAATCCGATACTTGCCGGAATACTTACTGCTGTGCTCGTTGGTGTTACAGGTGCGCAAATTGGTGCTGCCGTAGCTCAGCGCAATGCTATACAAAGTCAGACACTTGGTTTCCGCTCAGGTGGTTACACTGGCGATGGGAGGGATGACGAAGTTGCAGGAACAGTTCACCGTGGAGAGCACGTTATTACTGCTAAAGGTGTTCGAAATAAAAACGTCCGAAAAT
>CAZEEN010000142.1:1939-5575 GCA_964511115.1 uncultured Paludibacter sp.
ATTTTTAAATGTATTTAGGGATGCAGAGTTAAATGGCACAATTCAAATGCTAAACACCACACAAATACTACAACGAGTACAAAGTCAACCCGCACAAGGTTATCAATCTGGTGGATATGTAAACCCAAGCACACAACCCACACAAAACAACGATTATATGTTGGCTATTGTGGCGCAAAACAATGCAGTAATGAACAGGCTTAACTCCCAACTCGAAAACGGCATTAGTGCCTATTCGGTCATATCTGGGCGCAAAGGAAGTTTTGAACAAACAAAAAAATTCGAAAAGTATATTTCGAATGCATCACGAACTTAGTGTTGTCCTTTTTTTCGAAAGCGAAATACTATAATTTTGAATGTAAATAAAAAATCAAATTCACAATGAAAAAACTATTTATCCTCATGGCACTTGTGTTGGTTGTTGCAGCTTGCAAAACCACCCGCCAAACCGTAAAGCAAAAGTCCGAAACGGACACCAGTATTAAAACCGATATTGTTGAAAAAAACAAGCTCGAAACTACCCAAACTACTACTGCCGCAGTGGTCGACAAAGGTACGGTGACAGAAGCCGTGGAAGAAGTAACTACCATTACGGTGCTTTCGCGCCCCGATTCGGTTACAGGTGCACAATTCCCCATTCAGGTTACTACCATAAATAAGCACACGGCAAAAGCCGATAATAAAAATCTATCTTCCGTAATGATAGACACAAATGCATTGAGTTATGTTACAAACAAAGTTGATCAATCGGACTATAAATCCGAAACGACACTTAAAACGGAAGATAAAACAATAACGGAGGAGAAAACCCCGGCGTGGTTATCGCTGGGTGTTTTCCTCGGTTTATTAGTTATTGTGTTTTTAGTAACTCGTTATGTATTAAAACGTTTTGATAATATTTGCAAATAATGGACGTATACAGTGCTATAGCCAAAATGCGCGAACTCAGCCAGCGCAACCAAACGTTTTCGGTTCAGTTTATGAGCCTAAGCATGGAGCGTGGCAAAAGTCATGGTATAGTAGAAGTGCCCCGGTGCATACTTCGCAAACAAAGCACCGTGGAGCAAAACAAGTATGCCGATATTATGCTCAATTATTTTGATATGGACACAAAAGAATACGGACAAATGTACCAGCCACTTCTTATGGAAATGAATGGTGTACAACTCGAACTCAATTAATATGGACAAAGTAAAAAAAATTGGTGGATATAATTTTGCCAACGTAGGCTCAGGAACGTATGCCATTGGCTACAATGTGGATACTGCCGAACAATCGCTTGTAATGACACTTAACAATCTTGGCAATTGGGAAACCGAACCTGTAAATGTAGGTGGTGTGCGTGTAGTTCCTTGGGGTGCCGATAATAATCTACCGGCTTATATCCGCACATTGCTCGAAAAGAATAATTTGGGACCAGCCAATATTGAGCGCCGCATTGGTTTGCAATACGGTCAGGGTCCTAACTTGTATCGCCTAAAATTCGAAAACAACGAGATTGTAAAAGAATGGGTGGCCGATACCGAAGTGCAAGACTGGCTCGACACATGGAACTACCGTGAGTACATTCGCAATTGTATGCTCGAATTTGCCTACATGCGTGGTGTGTTTGTGAAATACATTTCGGGGCGTGGTCGCCGTTTGTCGCTTCCGTGGATTTCGCGCCTAGAAGCCATGCACTCCAGTCGTTGCCGTTTACAGTTCCCCGATAAAGGCAGTAAATTGGACGATGTAAAAAACATACTCGTTGGCGATTTCGAAACCATGCGCAATCAGATGTTTGAGCGTTATCCGGTATTCGATCCGCGCAATCCAACAGCTTCGGCCATAGCGCTGTATTATCATTCGTACCGTACATTCGGGCGATTCTTTTACTCGCTACCATCATTCACCGGTGCAATTCCGTGGATAAAACGCGCCAACGACCTGCCCGAAATTATTGCCTACCTTACCGAGAATATGATAGCAGCCGCGTATCATGTTCACGAACCGGCACAGTATTGGGCTGATAAACGCCAAAAGATTGAAGAAAGTAACCCCGAGTGGGACGATGCCAAAGTGGATAATAAAGTTGACGAACTCAGGGACGAAGTAACCAAAAGCATTTCCAACGTGCTGAGCGGAAAGCGCAACACTGGTAAGTTTTTCGAGAGCATTGATTTTGTTGATCCGGACGGAAACCTGTGTTCATGGAAAATTGAACCGATTGAAATGAATGTGGATAAGTTTATTGAAGCACAAAGCAAAATAAGCCGTATTGCCGAGAGTGCCACCACTTCGAGTTTCGGACTTAACCCTGCATTGAGCAACATTATTATTGATGGTAAATCCGATTCAGGTAGTCAGATGCTATATGCTGCCAAACTATTCTATGCTTCGGACACACAAATTGTGGAAGATATTGTTTTCGAAAGTCTTAACTGGGCAATCAATATCAATTTTCCAAACAAAAAACTAGCAATGGGCTTGTATCGCCAAATTGTAAACAAAGAAGACAATGTAACAGCTTCGGCCAGAGCAACTAATAATATGTAATGCCATGATATTCAATAAAAGCAACAACGGTTCGGAAGAATTAAACCTGTTAGCAGGTACGTATTATGCTTCCAATTCATTTCAAAAAATAAAATCCGATATTGATTTAGCAACTTCCGAAGTGGTAAAAATTATCGGACAACCGGTATATGCATTAGCCGAAGCGGCTTACCAATCGAACCAAGACGCACCCGCCAATGCTGCACTTGTGCCTTATGTTCAGTTGCCTATTGCTATACTGGCATGTTTCAATATGTACCGCCAAAACGATGTGAGCCACGAAGACAGTGGCCGTAAAGTGAAAATTGATGCCGAAAACGAGAAACTACCTTGGGAATGGCAGCTTAAGCGCGATGACGAAATTCAACTCGACCGCTATTATCAGGCTGTGGATAGGTTGATTAATTACCTCGATACGCTTACCACACTTACCGATTGGCAAAATTCAGATCAAAAGAAAGCTGCCAATTCGCTATTTATAAAATCGGCCGATAAGTTCGACCTTTATTTCCCGATCGGCAAAAGCGGACGTATGTACATGATGCTATTGCCTTGGATAAAGGAAACGGAACGAAGATTTATAATTCCGGCATTGGGTGCCGATTACGCAAAATACAAGGCAGGTGCCAACCTTACAGCTACTGAAAAAGAAGTGCTCGAATTGATTTACCCACCAATTCCGCTTATAGCTATGAGTATAGCCATTAAAAGGATGCCACTTGGATTGATACCTGCCGGCGTAGTTCGTAACTTTGTGGCTAACTCCCAAACTATGGATGCTGCCGACCCTGCTACCATGGGCGATGTGAATTATATTAGTCGTGTGTTATTTGCCGAAGGTATGGACTTGCTCGACGATATGAAGAAACTTAAAAACGGAGTAACCGAACGGATTCTTATTCCGGTAAACGATGCCAACAATAAATACATGCGTGTATGAGCTATACTATTGCACAGCAACCCGATGCACTGAGCCTAACGTCGACAATTAAAGACATTATACTCACTACTACCGATGTTACCGATATTGATGTAAAAATCAACGGCACTTCGGTACTTACCGAATCGTACACACCCGATGCCGATAATAAGATATATATT
>CAZEEN010000142.1:5585-8083 GCA_964511115.1 uncultured Paludibacter sp.
TGTAGAAGCCACACAGGGCGCAACAACTACAACGGTAGGAACTTACAGTGTATTGCTTTGCAAGGCTTATACCGAATTGGCTGCTAATAATTTTTTTAGTGGAAACGTGTTTTTGCATATTATGAAGCAAAAAAAGTTTGCAACAATCTATTCGAAAGAATATATTACTGTAAAACTTGATGCATCAGAAAAAATACAAGTATTTGTTACTACTTCCGATTTTGAAAATTCGGCAACAAAGGATTTTTATACAGCTGTGGCAAGTGGTTTTCAAACAGTAGATGTTTCATTCCCATTGGTAGCAGCTAAGTTTCCCGAAATCGACCCCGATACAATTATTGCTTATCGTATGGTGTTGCCTTCCGAAATAGCTGTATTTATTATCGACCGCAATAATTATGTTTTTCCGCTCCAGTTCAGGTACCTGAATAGTTTCGATGTACCCGATACTATTATAACCCGTGGTGCTGTAGCCCGACAGGGAGAAACAAGCTTCGAAACTGCTAAAATTGGCGGCTTAACTAGAAAATTCAATGTAGAGCGCAACGATACATTCTCGGTGATGAGTGGTAAGATTTTTTCATTCAACGAATACGATCGCTACCGCGAAATGTTTAATTCCGACGATGTGGAAGTGTTTTTTCACGGCAAATGGCGAGGCGTTGTGGTGGAAGAAGATAGCAACGATGTGTTGCAGGTGGTTTCGAACCTGAAACAAATTTCGTTTTCGTTTCGGTTTTCCGACGATATGGATAATAATATCATTATTGGCGAATCGTTCACACGCTGGATTCTCGAAAACGGAACTTGGCAGGATGGAAATATGTGGATTGATCCGGGCGAATGGAATGATTAATTATTTTTTGGTGTAAATTAGTTTGTACTTTTTGTTTAGTTTATTATTTTTTTCACCTTCTGGGCTGCGAAGTTCGGAAGGTTTTTTTTTTGTCCTTTTTTTTAAAACTGCCTGTTTATATCTTTGAAATATGAAAAAAGCAGTAGAAATACCCGAATGTTACAGCGAACTTACTACTAAGCAATACAAGTATTTGCTTCGGAAGTTTTGGCTTATAATGTACGACGATAGTATTGACACGCTCGATATTCAGCGCGATATGGCCGATTACCTACTTGGCCGCCGTAAGTTTATCAATCCATACAAGCGGGAGCAATACCTGATACTTGTTAACGAAGTGGCAACCACGCTCAGTTGGTTGTTCGAAGAGCGCGATAACCAATTGCAACTGGCTTTCGATACTACTTATAATCTGATCCCTAAGTTTGGTAAATACTTGGGGCCACAAAGCCACGGTGTCGACCTGCGTTTTGGGGAGTTCCGCACCGCTTCGGATATTATGATGCAATACAAGGACGATGACGATACCGATATACTCGATGCGTTGGTTGGTGTGCTTTATCGCAAACCAAATAAGGGTATTAATCGCCCATCGTTCGATGGAAATTTCCGTGAACCGTTCAACAAACATCACATTGAACGCTATGCCGACCGTGTGCACCACTTACCCGATGTGTATAAATACGGCATTTACCTGTGGTTTGCCAATTTCTGTCAATTTCTTATTTCGGGCGAATTCAA
This sequence comes from uncultured Paludibacter sp., assembly GCA_964511115.1. Taxonomy (GTDB): domain Bacteria; phylum Bacteroidota; class Bacteroidia; order Bacteroidales; family Paludibacteraceae; genus Paludibacter. Next base: position 7,183 of record CAZEEN010000142.1, read on the forward strand.
TATCGAAGGGCGCGATATCAGTTTTTCACCCATATTTGGTACAGGCACCAAATCGGATTCGGACACCAAGCAAACCGAGGACAAACTCGGAATGCTCAGCATACTGTTTACACTGGCCGATGCCGGCACATTTGGCAATGTGGAGCAAACCGACAATGCGCCATTGCTCGACGTAATGTGCAAATTGCTAAACGATTACAACACCGCTAAAAACATGAACGCCAAATGATAGAAATTAAATCATTTAAAACATTTCTGAATACGTTGATTGACAGCGTAAACGAAACTATCTACAGCCAAAATAGCGAACAGTCCGATTTGCTTGTGCCGCCTATTGCCAAAGTAATAATCACGGTAAACGAAGCCCATGCTATTAAGAAGTTGAAAGATTCCGCAGGTGTGGTGCTTGTGGCTCGCATGTACGATGCCGATACCAAAACGGATGGTACTACCGACAATTATTCGGAGCTTAACCACCAGCTGCTTTATGTAATTAAAAAAACAACCGCTTCGGAACTTACCGAAGATGGCGAACTCGACGAATTTGCCAAATATCAGCGTATTACTTCACTGATTAAAGAGTATATTTTGGAGCGCAAAGTGTGCGACTCACGCATGGATAAACCATTCCACACCGAGTGGGAATACAATGTATTTGGTGGATACAACGGGCTATCAATAAGTTTCGACCTTAAAGATTATAGTTTATGACCGAGTTAATTATAAATGGAACACGCGCTGTGTTGCCCAAAGATTTAAAGTTTACATTGTTCGAGGATAATCCCACGTTCACAAAGCGTGGTGAGTTTTCGTTGGATATAACTTTGTCGCTGGAGCACCCAACCAACGCACGTATTTTCCAACATATTAACAGGCTAAATAGCACCGCAGAAATAGCAGA
>CAZEEN010000143.1:0-8035 GCA_964511115.1 uncultured Paludibacter sp.
AGTTTGCCTTCTTTCAGGTTGGCTTCGCTCTCGGACACAAGCATATACGACATCAGTTGACCTGATTTTGTGTTTTTGATTTTAATACGAGTCAAAATTTGAACTTCGTTGGTATTAATTTTTGTTTCGTCAATCATACGTGCCGATGCAATAGTTTCTTTCAGCAACGAAATTTTCATTTCGAGCATACCTTGTGCTTCTTTTGCAGCATCGTATTCTGCATTTTCCGACAAATCGCCTTTGTCGCGGGCTTCACCAATTTGTTTTGAGATGGCAGGGCGTTGCACACTCTCCAATTCGTTCAGATCCGCCATTAATTTTTTATAACCTTCTGCGGTCATATAAGTAACTGCCATGATTTTAAGATTTTAACATGATTATTAAATGTGTAAACAAAAAAGAATTCCGACTTTACTGCCGGAACTCTCGTTTTCGTTGAATTATTTTATGCAAATATACAAGCAATTTTTCTAAAAACAAACTATTTTTGCTAAATTATTACATTGAGTTAGTTATTTGTTTGTTTATCAGTATTTTCTATTGAAGATTTCAGAAGAAATAAAGGCTGCTCGAGCCTTCTCTACAGTATTTAAACTATAATCACTTGCAGGTTCTATGCTAATTTCTTGTATGCTTTTTGCTTTTGAAGTTATCGTTCTCGTAACTTCTTTTTTTGCTTTTAATTTTGATACATCCGATGTATTCTCAAAACTCATAATTGTATCATGTGGAGTTTTTTTCATTTCGGTAAAACTTCTTTCGAATACAATTTCAGGACGTTGTGCTGGGATTGGTGTTGGTTTATAAACCTCTTCTGGTATTTCTTCGTACTCGTATTCCTCTTCTTCTATTTCAGGAATAGAAGATGTCTCATTTTTTTTGCTTTTATTTTTTAGGAAGCTGCCAATAGCTGCTACTGCCACAATAATCAGATATAAATAATCGCCTATGTCTTCCATGCTACGTGAAATTTTATTGTTTAAAAAAACAAAGGGGAGCTTCACAGCCACCCTTTGCCACATTTTAACCTAAACCTTAACTATGAAAAATTTATCTGTTTGTTTACGATGCAAATATGGGCATAAAATCATATTCTATACAAATATATTTAGTTAAATAAACAAAATAATAAATGTTAAAGTTTTTGCATGAATTTATCACCCACTGTATCAACACAATAAGTTTTTAGTCATTTTTATTTAAAAAGATAGTAGAATAGTTTCAACAGAAATTTGTATTTTAGCAGTCTAAATCGTTATTTTCGTCTTTAAAAGGAAAACAAATGAATTCATATTTATATCGTGTTGCTGAAACTTTTTATAAAAACGAAAAGGAGCAATTGAGTAATCTCACCTTCGTGTTTCCGAATCGAAGAGCCGGATTGTTTTTTCGGAAGTACTTATCGGAACTAACGGATAAGCCTCTATTTTCGCCAGAAATACTGACCATTAACGAATGTTTTGCCAATGCTTCGTCGCTTCAATCGTCGGACAAACTAAGTAATTTGTTTCTGATTTATCGTATTTATAAAAAAATAAGTAAGACCGAAGAGAGTTTTGATTCGTTTGTTTTTTGGGGCGAAATGCTGCTGAACGATTTTGATGAAGTGGATAAATATTTGGTGGATGCGCGTCAGCTTTTTCGGAATGTTACAGAATTGAATGAAATTGAGCGACTTTTCAATGTATTGTCCGACAGGCAAATTACAGCCATTCGACAGTTTTGGAAAAACTTTATACCAGTATCCGAGGAAAAAACGAAGGAACAATTTATTGCTACCTGGAAAGTGCTCTATGAAGTATACAACGAATTTGAAACTCAATTAAAATTTGAAGGGTTAGGAACGGAAGGCATGATTTGTCGCCAAGTTGCCGAAAACTTAAAAAGCAAGCAACAAATAGAAGTTTGGGACAATAAGCAATTTGTGTTTGTTGGATTTAATGCGCTTAACCCCTGCGAAAGGGAGTTGATGCTTGCATTGCAAAACAAACAACAGGCTGATTTTTATTGGGATTACGAGTCGGAGCAATTACGAGATACCGATAACCCGACTTCGTTGTTTTATGCCGAAAATACAACCGTTTTTCCTTCGAAATATTTTATAGCGCCTCAACCCGAACTGCTTTCGGCTAAAAACATTAAACTTGTAGGTATTCCATCGGCGGTTGGAATGACCAAATACGTTTATTCTACGCTCGAAACTCTGAGCAATGAAAAAGACAAAGCAGCGACTTGGATGGATACAGCCGTTGTTTTGCCCGACGAAACTTTATTATTGCCCCTATTGTATGCATTTCCGCCAAGCATTGACAAAATAAATATTACAATGGGTTATCCATTGAGTTCTACGCCTGTGGCAGGATTGCTTTCGCAGATATTTGAGTTACACCGCCGAGTTCGCATTTCGAAGCAAAAAACGTGGTTTTATCATAAAAATGTGTTGGACATTGTTCATCACCAATATGTTTCGCAGCTATTTCCGGCTGATGTTGAGCTTATTGCAAACGAAATGACACGTTTTAATAAAATTTATGTGGCCAATACCGAATTGCATAAAAATAAGTTGCTTAAAAGCATTTTTCAGCCGGTAACTTCGACAGCCGACTTTATAAAATACTTGTTGCAGATTTTGCAACAACTGAGCATTGGCTGGAAAAACGCTGCTACCAATGATGATGAATATCGCTTGGAACGTGATTTTTTACAACAGTTCTACTTGACGATTAATCGTGTTGAGACAATTATTTCGGCCAATAGCGACGAAGCCGGCATGACGATTGACACCTTAAGTCGCATTATTCAGCAACTTATAGCCGGAATTTCGATTCCTTTTGTGGGTGAGCCGCTGGATGGACTTCAGGTAATGGGCGTTCTCGAATCGCGTGGTTTGGATTTCGAGAATCTGATTATCACCTCTTTCAACGAAGGTGTTTTTCCAAAAAAGACTTCTCAAAACAGCTTTATACCTTACAGTTTGCGAAAAGGTTTCGGTTTACCAACTTTCGAGCATCACGATGCTATTACTTCGTATAACTTTTATCGTTTGATTCATCGTGCAAGGAATATTTATTTTGTATTCGACTCACGTACCGAAGGAACTCAAAGTGGCGAAGTAAGTCGATTTATTAATCAGTTAAACTACCATTACGGATTAAATATCGAAAAGCAAAGTGTAAATTATGATATCTCGTTTGGCGAAACAAAAGCGGTGGCAGTCACAAAAAGTGATGAAATAATGCAGAAACTCAGCTTGTTTTTGGCCGAAGGCAACGAAAAAAGATTTCTTTCGGCAAGTTCCATAAATTCATACATTACATGTCCGTTGCAATTTTACTTCACACGCGTTGAGCAGCTCTATGAGGCCGACGAAGTGAAGGAAACCATAGAAGATGATGTATTTGGAACGCTTTTTCATTCGGTAATGGAATATATTTACGAACCTTACAAAGGTCAACTAATTACGGCCGAAAAGTTGGATGCAATTAGTAGAAGTCCATTGCAAATTGAAAACTATATTCGGAAAGCATTTACCGAAAAATATTTTAAAATTAAAAATGGTGAAATTATAGAGTTGGAAGGCAATAATTTGCTGATTGCAAATGTATTGCGCAAATATGTTTTGAAAGTGCTGCATTACGACAAAATGTATGCTCCTTTTACCGTGCTGGAGTCAGAGCGAAGTTGCTCGATTACAGTTCCTACCCGATACGGAAATGTCAATATTACCGGCGTTATTGACCGAATCGACGAAAAAGAAGGAAAACTACGTGTGCTCGATTATAAAACGGGAAGCGGTAATCTAGATTTTAGCACCATCGACGAAGTTTTTGAGCATAATAACGATAAGCGACCAAAATATATTTTACAAACATTTTTGTACGGTTTGTTGTATAAAAAGGATGCAGCCGGAAAAACGATAATTCCGGGGATTATTTATTTGCGCGATACCTATAAAGATAGTTTCAGAACTGAAATTTTTAATAAACAGACGAAAGAAAAGGTGGCCGATTTTGGCGAATATGAAGATGAATTTGTGCAAGGATTGACAACATGTTTAGAATCAATTTTTGACCCAAATGTATCATTTTCGCAGACTGAAAGTAATAAACCCTGTGAGTATTGTCAATACAAAACAATATGTAATCGCTAAAATTTAACTATAAAAGCAATGCTTTAACCCCAAATAATCCATTTCTATCCCTTAAATACAGTTTATTTCCCATTCTTATACATTAACCAAATTCATCGGTTTACTTTGTATTGATTTTAAAATTGTACATTGAATTTTATCCGAAGAAATTAAATTCAGAATTCTATGTTTAAAAACCTTTTTTTCCTTGTTGGCTTTATGTTGATATTTTCAACTTCTCTTTTTTCGCAGAACGAGCTATTTGAAAAAAAACAATTTATATTCAAATCCGACACCCTACCTTACCGGATTTTATACCCTGAGAATTACGATAAATCCAAAGAATACCCCGTTCTTTTGTTTTTACATGGGTCGGGCGAGCGTGGTAATGATAATGAAAAGCAGTTGATTCACGGAAGTTCGTTATTTACAAATACACAAAACCGACAAAAGTATCCGGCTATCGTTGTTTTTCCACAATGCCCATCAGGAAAGTATTGGGCACCTATAAGTCGAGGCGAGGATAATAGTTTTACATTTGTTAATTCAAAAACTCCAACTGAACCAATGCAGTTGTTGATACGTTTATTATCAGAGCTTAAAAAAGAAGAGGCAGTTGACCGTAAAAGGATTTATGTGGCAGGGCTTTCGATGGGCGGTATGGGCACTTTCGATATTATATGCCGAAAACCCAATATGTTTGCAGCGGCGGTGCCAATTTGTGGAGGCGTAAACCTAGAAAGGCTGAAAAAAGTAAAGAAAATGCCTATTCGCATATTTCACGGCGATGCCGATAATGCAGTTCCTGCCATACATTCGCGCAATGCATATATCGAATTGAAAGCAATGGGAGCTCAAAAGACACAAATTGTACTTTTTAAAGGTGTTGGACACAATAGTTGGGACCATGCTTTTAAAATGGAAGATTTTTTGGATTGGATATTCACAAAGCATTTATAGTATTGAAATAGAGACTTTAAAACAAATATATACTTAAAATATAGGGTTTAAAAAATGCTAAATATTAGGCTGATTTATTGTTCAGAATAATTTTTGACTACTTTTGCGACCTGATTATAAATTGTAACTTATATGGCAAAGTTTATTGGAGCAGTAGTGGTCGATACCGAAACATGCAAGGGATGTAACCTTTGTGTGGTTGCTTGTCCAACTTCTGTATTAGATCTTTCAAGCGATGCAAATTCGAAAGGATATAATTTCTCACACATGGCTAACAGTGCCGAATGTGTGGGATGTTCGGCCTGTGCGAATGTTTGCCCGGATGCTTGTATTACTGTTTATAGAGTGAAAACACAGTAAATTGTTTTTCACTCTTAATTTAAAAATGAAATGGGTGCAACTATCAAATTGTAACTAAAAAGAAAATGAGTAAAAAAAATCAAGATAACGAAGTGCTCTTAATGAAGGGCAACGAAGCTATAGCACATGCAGCCATTCGTTGTGGTTGCGATGGCTATTTTGGCTATCCAATTACACCACAGTCCGAAATAATGGAAACGCTGATGGAAATGGCACCGTGGGAAACAACCGGAATGGTTGTACTGCAAGCCGAAAGTGAAACTGCTTCGATAAATATGGTGTATGGCGCAGCCGGTTGTGGAAAAAAAGCTATGACTTCATCGTCGAGCCCGGGAGTTAGTCTTATGCAAGAAGGAATTTCCTATCTTGCAGCTGCCGAATTGCCTTGTGTCATTGTAAATGTTATGCGTGGTGGTCCGGGGTTGGGAACAATTCAGCCAAGTCAGGCCGACTATTTCCAAACCGTAAAAGGCGGTGGACATGGTGATTATAAAATGATTACCCTAGCTCCTGCATCCGTTCAGGAAATGGCCGACCATACAGTAATGGCATTTGACCTAGCCTTTAAATACCGTACGCCTGCTATGATTTTGGTGGATGGTATTATTGGTCAAATGATGGAAAAAGTGGTTTTACCACCTTATCAGCCACGCTGGACAGAGGAGGAGATAATAAAGAATACTCCTTGGGCCACTTTAGGTAAACCAGCTAACCGCCCAGTAAATGTTATTAACTCGCTACGTATGGAAGCACACGAAATGGAGGAGTTAAATAACACGTTACAAGGACGTTATCGCGAAATTGAAAAAAGCGAGGTCATATACGAAGAGATTAATTGCGATGATGCTGAATACATACTTGTTGCTTTTGGTATAAGCGCACGTATTTGCCAAAAAACGGTTGAATTGGCACGTGCTGAAGGAGTGAAAGTTGGTTTGTTGCGTCCTATCACTTTATTTCCTTTCCCAACCGAAGCAATTAAAAAGCATGCCGAAAAGGTAAAAGCCATTATGTCGGTTGAAATGAATGCCGGACAGATGGTTGAAGACGTAAGGTTAGCTGTAAATGGTAAAGTGCCCGTTGAATTTTATGGACGTATGGGCGGAATTGTACCATCGCCAAATGAAGTGTTCGAAGCATTAAAAACGAAGTTATTAAAATAAATTCTGTATAATTGGTTAACGAAATATCAGTTTCATAACTCGTAACTCTTTACTCGTAACTTGTAACTAATATAAAAAAATGAATATAGCAGATATAATTAATCCCGCCAATTTGGTTTACGAAAAAACCAAAGTTATGAATGATACGCCTATGCATTATTGCCCAGGATGTAGTCATGGTGTGGTGCATAAACTTATAGGTGAAGTAATTGACGAAATGAACATGCAGGACAAAACCATCGCTATTGCACCGGTTGGTTGTGCCGTTTTTGCGTACAAATACCTCGAGATTGATTGGCAGCAAGCAGCTCACGGTCGTGCGCCGGCATTGGCTACAGCAGTAAAACGACTTTTACCCGATCGCTTGGTTTTTACCTATCAGGGCGACGGCGATTTGGCTGCAATTGGAACTGCCGAAACCATACATGCTTGTAATCGTGGTGAAAATATTGCCATCATTTTTATAAATAATGGTATTTATGGAATGACTGGTGGACAAATGGCACCAACTACACTTAAAGGAATGAAGTCGTCAACTTCGCCTGCTGGTCGCGAAGTTCCATTAGCAGGTAATCCGCTGGATATCACAAAATTGCTGGCACAGTTAGAGGGTGTTTGCTATGCTACCCGCCATGCTGTGCATACGGTGGCAGCTGTCAAAAAAACAAAGCGCGCCATTCGTCAGGCATTCGAAAACTCCATGCAAAACAAGGGAACTTCGATTGTAGAAGTAGTTTCTACATGTAGTTCGGGCTGGAAAATGACACCTGCAGATTCGAACGACTGGATGGTTGATAATATGTTTCCACAATACCCAATGGGTGATTTAAAAAACGAGTAAAATTTACAAACATGACTGAAGAAATAATTATATCCGGATTCGGTGGACAAGGCGTACTGTCGATGGGAAAAATTTTAGCATATTCCGGTTTAATGCAAGGGCAGGAAGTAAGCTGGATGCCATCGTATGGACCTGAGCAGCGTGGTGGCACAGCCAACGTTACTGTTATTCTCAGTGACGAACGAGTAAGTTCGCCAGTATTAAACCAATACGATACGGCAATTGTACTGAATCAGCCATCGCTCGAACGGTTTGAGAGTAAGGTGAAGCCGGGCGGCACACTCATTTTTGATGGTAATGGTTTTCATAAATTCCCAACTCGCACTGATATAAATGTTTACCGCATTGATGCTACCGAATATGCGTATGCTAATAATGAGGTAAAGACTATGAATATGCTAATTTTGGGTGGATTGCTTAAAGTCCGTCCGATAGTATTGGTTGAAAATGTGCTGAAAGGACTCAAAAAATCGCTTCCCGAACGTCATCACCATTTACTTGCTGTAAACGAAAAAGCAATTCATGTTGGAATGGATTTAATCAAAAAGTTTAATTGATTGTTTCCAAATAGATTATGCAAAA
>CAZEEN010000144.1:0-8030 GCA_964511115.1 uncultured Paludibacter sp.
TCGATTGTAAACGATACAACTTTATCGTTTTTGGATAAACAAACAAATCAATATTCGACAATGGATATTTCGCAAGTTAAAAATATTTGGAAAATGAATGGAAATTTAGTTGCAGAATATGCAATAGTTGGAGGGTCAGTAGGTCTGTTTAGTAGTTTATTAGCTTTATTATGGGCGAATGCCGAAAACGAAAACCCAATACCATTTAAAGTTGCATTTCCGGTAACGGCAGGATTTACTATTGCTTCTGCCGGAATAGGCGCTGTAGTTGGTTTGTTTTGTCCAAAGTACACAAAAATAAACTTATCAAAAAGTTCGAAAGCTGAAAACATATATATTAAACCAAACATGAAAAATCAGGAGTATGGATTTGGATTGGTTTATCGGTTTTGAGCTGTAATTTTATTATTTATTCACCCTCGAAATCATCATAAATCAAATGAACTTCAAAACAATTCTAATTTCCATTTTTCTGTTTGCAACTCTAAATGTAAATTCGCAAGAATCGAAAAACCAATCAATTAAAATCGGAATCGGAGCAGGATTTTCGCAAAGCGAAAACTGCATAGGGACGGGTACGATGTATTCGGTGGGTTATCAGCGGGATATTTGGAAAGACCGACTGCGTTTTAATCCCAATTTGAGTCTCGGGTTTTATAGTCCTATGTTTATAACAGATCAAGCCGATCAGTATTTTAATTCGATAAATTTAAATGCCAATTTGAATTACGATTTAATCCGTATCAAACGCTTTTCGGTGGTGATTTATGCCGGAATTGAAGCAGGTAAAACACAAGGATATGTGGGAAGTGGGGGCTATTATGATTATGGCGGATATTCACCTTATGGCAATGGATATGTAATTTCTAATACCCAAAACTCACATTATGTACACGATTATCACTTAGGTGGAAACTTTGGTGGAGGTTTCCGTTTCGTAACTAAAAATAAAAAAACTGCTTTCAATATCCTGCCATTTAATTTCAGAGTTGGATATCCTGAGTTTTTTGAAGCACATCTCAAACTCGAAGTCGATATAAATATTTAAATTTTCAAACATATTAATCAAACATTTATTCTTTTCATGAACAAACTTAATTATCTATTTCTCTGCTTATTTATACCATTTGGTGTTTTTAGCCAAAATGCAACTATCAGTGGCTACATTACCGATGGTGCTACAAACGAAACGCTAATCAATGCTTCGGTATTCGATAGCAATGCTAAAAAAGGGGCTGTAACCAACGATTATGGATTTTTCTCCATCACTTTGCCTCGGGGAAGCGTGGCAATGGAGTTTTCGTACATTGGCTACAGTACGCAAAGTCTGAATTTTAAACTAACCAAAGACACGGTTATAAACATTCGGTTGAAGCAACATACTACGCTATCGGAAATTACGGTATTGGGTACAAAAAGGGAAATAGGCGTAAAAGGCTCGCAAATGAGTACCATCGAAGTGCCCGTGAGTCTGATAAAATCGGTTCCTGTGCTTTTTGGCGAAACGGATGTGATAAAAGTACTTCAGTTGCTGCCCGGAGTTAAAGCAGGGACAGAAGGTTCAGCCGGATTTTATGTGCGTGGAGGTGGTCCCGACGAGAATTTGTTTCTGCTCGATGGAGTTCCCATTTACAACGTAAATCATGCTGCGGGTTTCTTTTCGGCTTTCAATGCCGATGCTGTTAAAAATGTAACGCTTTACAAAGGTGGTTTTCCGGCTCGCTTTGGCGGTCGACTTTCGTCGGTTGTAGATATAAGGATGAACGATGGGAATAACCAAAAGCTAAAAGGAAATGTAACCGTAGGATTGATATCGTCGAAAATTAACCTCGAAGGTCCGCTATTTTCCGATAAAACAACCTTTAATATCTCTGCTCGCCGCACCTATTTGGATATATTGGCACAACCAGCCATTAAGTTAGCTGCCAAAGCTGAAAACGCAGTCGGAGGAGATGTAAAAGCGGGCTATTATTTCTACGATTTGAATGCTAAAGTAAGTCATAAATTCAGCGATAAAGACCGCCTGTATTTAAGTGCATACATGGGCGACGATGTGGTTTACAGCGATTTTCAGGAGAATTACAATGTTCAGTCGAATATAACTAACGAAAACAGAATGCAACTCGACTGGAACTGGGGAAATTTGATTACGGCAATGCGTTGGAATCGCATTATCAACAATAAACTGTTTATGAATACCACAGCCACTTACTCGCGCTATCGGTTTAATATGCTGGTTGGTAGCACCGAAGAAGAAACGGTGAAAAATCCGCCATCGTATAAATTCGAAAAAATGTCGGTTGCTTACAATTCGGGTATCGAAGATATGGGATTAAAAGTTGATTTTGATTACTCGCCAAACACGGCTAACGAAGTGAAATTTGGTGCAAATTATACCAATCATGCGTTTAAGCCTGGTGTACAGGTGTTTAAAACAAAATCGAAAAACGATAGTATAACTCAAAACAGAGATACCACTTTTGGTGATGCCAACATTTTTGCACACGAAGCATCGCTGTATGTAGAAGATAATATCACGCTGAACTCATTTTTGAAACTCAATGCAGGTTTGCATTATTCAGCTTTTTATGTTCAAAATCAGTTTTATCATTCGCTTCAGCCACGTTTAAGTGTACGGGCTTTGCTTTCCGATTTACTTTCGGTGAAAGCGTCGTATGCTTCCATGAGCCAATACATTCATTTGTTATCCAATTCGAGCCTGAGTTTGCCCACCGACCTTTGGGTTCCGGTTACCAAGCGTATTGAGCCCATGCGGTCGCATCAATACTCAGCGGGAGTATTTTACGAATTAGGTAAACTGTTCGATTTGTCCATCGAAGGTTATTACAAATCGATGAATAACCTGATTGAGTATAAAGATGGCGCTTCGTTTTTATCGTCGTCATCGGGTTGGGAAGATAAAGTCAGCGTTGGGCGTGGTTGGGCGTATGGCGTGGAGTTTCTGGCACAGAAAACAGTTGGCAAAACTACCGGCTGGGTGGGTTATACATGGTCAAAAACTGAGCGTTTGTTCGACCGTCCGGGTCAGGAAATTAATTTTGGCAAGGTTTTTCCGGCCAAGTTCGACCGCCGACACGATATAAGTTTGGTAGTGGCGCATAAATTTAGCGAAAAATTTGATATTGCTGCCACATGGGTGTATAGCACCGGAAATGCAGGTTCGTTAGCGCTGCAAAACTACAGCAGACCAACTCTGCCGGGTGAAAATAGCAATAATTTTTATTATAATAATTCGGTACCTTATTTAAGTGCTCGTAATAATTATAGAATGCCTTCGTACCACAGGTTAGATTTGGGTGCCAATTTTCACAAACAGAAAAAACATGGCATACGTACCTGGAGTTTTGGTGTGTATAATGCTTACAATCAAATGAATCCGTTCTTTGTATATCCTAGCCAATCTGATCGTTATCAAAATGGATTTACAACAGCTCAAAAATCGCTTAAAAAAATTACCATCTTCCCATTTATTCCATCTGTTAGTTACAGTTATAAATTTTAATATTTTACAAAATAAATATTCACATGAAAGCATTCCATATTTTAATAATTATAGCTCTTGGTATTTTATCCTTTTCGTGCACCAACGAAATTGAATTTGATGGCGAGCAACAAAAACCCATGTTAGTTTTGAACAGCTTTGTAACGCCCGATTCGGTGGTTAAAGTACTACTTACGCGTAGTAAATTCTTTTTGGACGATGATACTAAATTTGATACCATTACCAACGCCGAAGTAAAATTATTTGTAAATGATATTTTTGTCGAAAGGTTGAATCCGAGCACTAATGGCTATTATACAGGCACTTACTTCCCGAAAGAAAACGACATGCTGAAATTTGTAGCCAACTCGCCACAACTTGGTGAAGTTACTGCCACTACTAACATTGCTCCCAAACAAGCAATTATTGGTATCGACACATCGAGTGTTTCACTTGGTGTATATCCTGACATTCAGTACAGCAGCTATAATGGTGGCCCCTTGATAGCAGATACAACGGGTTATAGATATTCAACAGGTTTAGATTTACGTATTCGGTTCAAAGATGCTCCAAACGTAAAAAATTATTACCGATTGATTCTGAAAGCCAAATCGTATTACACGGACGGAAAAGTTTTTGAAAATACAGTTAATTTTTCATCCGACGATTTAGTTTTTGGTAGTAACAATACAGATATTTTGGGCGAAATGAGTTCGTATTATCTGTACAACGAATTTAACGACCAGCTATTTGATGGTAAAACCTACGAACTAAAAACGCGTGCTTACTTCAACAAAACAAAGCAAATTAAAAAACCAACCACAACAAAACCAACAACTATAGGTGTTGATACAATTTCTAGGCAAGAGTTGATTGTAGTATTACAAAGCATTTCGGAGTCGTATTATCATTATCTGAAAACGATAGCTGCTAATCAAAGCGGTGCAGATTTTTTCTCAGAACCTGTACAGATATATTCGAACATTCAAAACGGCTTAGGCATATTTGGAAGCTACACTAGTAGCTCAAAAGTTTTCGAACTTCCAGAATCGTTGAGTTTTGATAGCTATTTTTATGGCGGATATGGTAATTGACAGGTGTTTGTAAACGATAAAGTTACGGCACTTTTGCAGGAGGAAAATCTTTATAAAGACCAAAAGATAGAGGTTGTGAAGAAGGAATAAATCAACAAGCTGTCTGTAAAAAAATGCTACCTCTAGTAGGGTATCATTTCAAAATCAGCTACGCTTCAAGTTATATTTTGAAACACAGCCGATTTTAATGTGCATGGCAGAGCCTTGCTTTTAGCCCGACGTAGGCAAGAAAACTTTAATCTTAAAACTTTCGTCAAACAAAAAAGAAGCTACTCTTTTGAGGCAGTCTCATTAGCGCAATCTAAGCCTCACTGATAGTGTTAAGCATTCGCTGCGTCCACAATCGATAATTTTGATTTTTTGTTGTGCGTTCATGCGTTTTTAAGCAGCTAATCATTGTATGGCATTTCAACTCTTACAATTGTACCTTTACCAATTGTACTATTAATTTCAAAATTACCACCTAGCATCGTCATGAGTTCTTTCATACCAATTAACCCATACGAATCGGGGCGGCCACAATTAGTTAAATCAAAGCCAACACCATTATCTACAATTTCAAAAATCAAATTACCGTCAACAATCGCCAAGCTAACTGTAACCTTTGATGCCATGGCGTATTTTAGTATATTTGTGAGGCTTTCCTGTAGAATACGGAACAAGGCTAATTCTAGCTCTTTATCAATAGTTAGATTTTGTACGGTGTTTTCAAACAGGCATTTCAAATGATGATTTTCCTCAAATTGATTGAGATGATGCTCAGCAGTTTCAACAAAACCAAGTAGTTCAAGTTGATCCGGCCGTAAACCGTTCATAATATCTCTTGTCGATTTTATCGTGTTCTCGGTTTTTTTAATAAATTGTTCTATTTCAGCAACAATATTTTCCTTTTTAACTTCATCATTTCCTTTTAATAATTTGTTTCTAAATACTCCAATATCCATTTTGAGTGCTACCAGAAATTGAGCAATACTATCGTGTATTTCGAGTGTAATGGATACTCTTTCTTTCTCACGTACTCGCTGAAGATGCGAAGCAAAATTTCGCAATTGTTCCCTTGATGCTTTTAGTTCAAGCTCGGCTTGTTTACGTTCGGTAATATTACTCCCAAAACACGAACCTCCAATAACCTGACCATGATTTATAATCGGATTAAACGTTGTTTCAATATAAATAAAGCCATTTTCGGTTTCAACAGCGTCTTCTATGGTGAATTGCTCATTATTCAAAACCCTATCGTATCGAGGCTTCCAAAAGGGACGTAATGATTCGGGGAGCGCGTTAACAAGGTTAACGCCAAGGTCTAGTTTTACATTAAATGTCTTTTGAAACTCAGATTGAAATGTATGATTAACATAGATTATATCGTAATTTCTATCAAATGCCCATATACTATTTTGCGTGCCTTCAATTATTGCGGTTACATTTGCCCTGTTTTTTTCAGCTGCCTCTTTGGCTATAAGTAGTTCCGAAGTACGCTCCTCGACAGTTTTTTCCAAATTACTGTTAATAAGTTTAATTTGTAATTTTTCCTTGTCGAGTTCAAGGTTCAAATAAAAATTTCGTCGTGCAAAAAATTCATTATTATACGAAGCAAGCATTCCGATAATATTGGCACTTATAAAAAAGAAATTGGTGTTTAAAATTGAAATGAAGGAGGCATGCGTAAAATATATTGCTCCTATATTAAAAATTAGCAATGTCGTCCAACCACCAAAAGTTGCATATAAAAACTGAAGTTTAATAAAAAAATAGCCAGCTAAAAAAACCAACATCAAACCAGAATAATAAGCATAATTATCGGGCAAATACCAAAGCATAACACTAATGCTAGTGCCTACAATTATAAAACTTATAGTCAATAGAAACTGCCATATTTTAAAAAATATTTTAGTATAGGTTAAAAAAAACACCAAAAACAGGAAGGGCACTACAAAAACATACCGTATTAGATGAAAAAAATTTGAATACTCCGGAAACATAATTGTATCAAGAAATCCAAAAATACTATACAGGAAAATAACTATTACAAATGATAGTCTTAGCTGGCTAAGTGAGTCAAGAAAGTATCTATTTAAAAACAGCTTCTCTTCATTACCCTCAAAATTAAGGGTTATTTTGTTGTAAATCATGACATTATATTATAAGTAGTTTAATACGACATGAGTTAAAGTAACTACGGACAGTGACCAATATAAGATTGAATCATAGTGTCTAATATTGAAAAGAAATTGGCACAAATATACTAAACTTCTATCAGATAGTATAGTAAAACGCTCATAAATGTTTTTTTGCGGAAAAAATAGGCTGTTCATCGCAACAATCTCTTTTCGATTTACAACAGAATTATAACTATATTTGCACTTCGAATTTACAAACTATTACGCTTCAAATTTGTTTGAAGTAAAAAACTGTAATACAATTCAGCATGTCGAAACTTAAAAATGTATTTTTATTGCTTGTGGCGTTTGTGGTGATAATCTTTGCTTACATGCCCGTGTTAAATCCTCGCTTTTTGAGCCTGCCATTTGTTTTAGTGGTCATGGTTGTGTTATGGATTTTGCTAAATGCTTTTTCGAGCATTCAGCAGCTGGGGCAACAACCACAGCAGCTTTCCAAAATTAAAGGGCTGAAAATTCCGGTTATTTTACTTGGAATTTTGTTTTTATACATTACGGTAGTTCCTACCGCTACTTCGTGGGCATTGTTACACACTTCTAAATACCGTTCGCTTATTGGCACAATAGAAAATGGAAAAGATTTGTCGCAAAATATGCTGCCCATTTCGTTGGACAAAATTCGGGTTGTTGACCAATCGCTTGCCGAAATTTTGGGCGATAAAGTGCTCGGTTCCCAGTCGGCACTTGGCAGTCAGGTTTACACCGGCGAGTACAATATTCAAAAAGTAGGAAACGATTTGTATTGGGTGGCACCGTTATTACATTCGGGATTTTTTAAGTGGATAAATAATTTACAGGGAACAAACGGTTACATAATGGTAAATGCTTGTAATGAGCGCGATGTAAAATTGATTCAGGAAATTAACGGACAAAAAGTATTTGTAAAATACCAACCCGCAGGCTTTTTGTTTCAAAATCTGGAGCGCTACGTTTACTTTAACGGTTACTGGAATTGTGGAACAACAGATTATTCGTTCGAAATTGACGATGCCGGAGCACCTTACTGGGTAATTACCAAATACAAAAAAACCATTGGTTTTGCAGGTGAAGAAGCCGATGCTGTAGTGGTGTTGAACGCTCAAACCGGCGAAATAAAAGAATATGCCATTGGCGCAGCACCAGCTTGGGTCGACCGCATACAACCTGCACCGTTCGTAGAAACACAATTGAATAATTGGGGCGAATATGTACATGGATTTTGGAATTTTTCGAATAAAGATAAATTGCAGATTACTGAAAAAATGTCCTTGGTTT
>CAZEEN010000145.1:0-7966 GCA_964511115.1 uncultured Paludibacter sp.
GTTAGGTTCCATTCAAAAAAAAAACGACAGTGTGAGGTATTGAAATTATTATCCATTTAACAAACAAGAATAAAATTTAACTTCCAAATTAAAAGAAAATGTACCTATTCAAAATATTTTTTGAATCTTTGCATCGAAATAGAAATTAGCTTATCAAGACTGATTTCAAAATTATTTTTAAATTCTCCTCTTTTCGTAAAGGAATCAATTCTTGAAGTTTTGCATCTGTGAATATAGATAGTTTTTTTGCTATTGAATAAAACAAAAACACGCCTGTATTCAACGAAAATATATTCATAATCAAATCAATCGCAGAAATCTGATGAATTCGACCTTTGAAAATCTCAATTTGCAAATCACGTTCAAAAATCTGTAAAAGATCCAAAGAAATTGTCATTAATTGTTTTTTAACCGCAGAGGTATTTTTCGGGTTTGTTGTAAGTTCGTTGATTAGAAAAGATACAATTTCAGGATGGTCTTGTAGCATTTCAAACTGTGTATAAACACAATCTTTTATCCGTTCTTCAAAAGTTAAACTATTATTAGCAATGGTTGATAAACCAACAGTGAAAATTTGTAAGTATTTTTCGAAAACCAACTGAAAGAGTTTTTCTTTGGAGCGAAAATAATAATGTATCAGGGACTGATTACAACCAACCTCTCTTGCTATCATTGTGGTGGTTGTATGTGCAAAACCTTTTTCCAGAAACAACCTTTCAGCTGCTTCCAGAATGGATTTTTCGAGAATATTGTTGCGTACCATGTTTATTTTCATTTGAAGTTTCATTAAAAATCGAATCTAAATCGCATTCGCAGACCATATTTCGAAACATTTGGATTATCCAAATATGTAAACCGTCTGACGAGGTCGACCCTAAAAAACTTAAATATATTGCCTACGCCAATACTTCCCTCGATATAAGGTATTTTCCCGAGTGAATATGTAATTGGGATGCCATCAACTGCTATTGGTAGTCGGAATAAATCGGTTTGTTCTGCCGGATTATTTTGTGAAGTAATATTCCCATATAAGGCTTTAAAAGTAACTATTTCTCTTAAATTTAATTGTCTTGTCAATGGTATCTTATTGAAAAAGAAACCATTAAAAGAATGGTCAATCATCAATGAAGTGTATTGGTCTGTAGCAAACTCCAAAAAATTCATCATATTATACGATTCAATTTGGTAGGAATATGTTTGGTTAGCTTGAGGCAAGTTTAACAACGGATAAGGTACTTTTCCGAATATCTTTCCAGCTTCCCATGCCACATCCGAATACCCAAATACCGACACGTAAAATCTTTTTCGAATCGAAAAACGTAAGCTTTGATAATCATAATCGTTTTTCCAAAACTTATTTCCCGCGCTGTATCTCAGTTCGAACACAGGGTATTTACTGTATATTGGAACGCGATACGTTTTTCCTTGATAGAAACTTTCGTGTGGTGCAAATCGCAAATTGAGATAAAACTCCGAAATATTTAAATGGCTCACATCATTTTGTTGCGAGAGATAATCGGTATAATTAAAATATAAATTTCCTCCAGGTGCCTGATTGGTAAACTTATAACCCATAGTATACGAAAAGTGATTTTGAAACTCGTTCAAATGCTCAATTTTGAATGTTTTATTATAGAAAATCTTATCGTTCACCCCTCTTTTTATGGATAGTAGAATATTATCTTCCATTAAAAATTGCATTTGTTGTCCCGGTAATTGCGTTTCGTTCTGAATACTCATTTTCAAAGATTTAACTGGAAACTCCATAAAGTTTCCTTTTGTAAATGACCAATTTGCTCCGAGATAATATTTAGGTAGATGGTCGGTAAGTCCATAAGCTACGTATGTTTCTAAATTTAACTTCTTGCTTAGTTTGTCCGTTGTTCTACCACCAAACCTAAACCGCACACCTTCAATGGGATTATACATGTAAAAAGTATTTATTGGCCCAATTTCAAATTTTCCAAAATCTCGGTATCCAAATAATACAACACCGGCTACTTTTATCGCTTTTTTTATTACAGGAAGACTTAACAAACTATCCATAGCACTGTAAGTGCCTGCTTCGGAGCTGCTAAGTCTTTCTGGTCTATGGGTTTCCCAGTATTCGTTACTCCGTTGCTTGGCACTATCAAGCATTTGCATACTTTGCCCTTTAAATATATTTTCGGCAAGCGAAGGAGTAAATTTGTAATCAGAATATTGAACTGTTTTTTGACCAAATACGCTACTGCTTTTTTTATTAATTCCAAAGTTGATAGAAATTTTATCAGAGGATAACATCAAACTATTATTTGCAGCAATCTCAAATTCTTGTACAACTTTTACATCATTTATCCAATTCAAATTAACGTCTTTGTTCAACGATAATTCCACTTTCTTTACAGCATAACTTCCATCCAACATAATGTACAAATATCCCTGAAAAAGAATATCTTGTTTGTTGCGTGGACCAAAGAATAGCTTAATAAATTTTGAATTGTCTATTTGAATCGTATCTACTATATCGTACATATAAAATGTAGTAGCCAAATCGGCAATTGGACTTAGAAACTGATTAGAGAAAAAAAGTATGTTGTTGTCGTAAATGTCGATGTCTTGATATAAATACTTTATGTTGTCCTGAATTCCTTTATTGTCAAATCCAGGAAATGTAACGGCTTTATGTGCTGACACTACTTCTTTTACTTGGCGCGGTGTACGCTGATAATAGTAATTTGATATATCCTCTTTCAAGTACATGGGTAGAATTTTCTTCCCACTATTTTTTAACGAATCAATGTTCTCAAACATAAACTGGAAGTGCTTGAAAATCTTTTTCTTTTGAAATTCAGGAGTAATATCATTTATGGCAAATTGCACCTTTTCGTATTTTTCGTTCTCATAATATTCTAATGCTTCGGCTTTATTTTTAGCTTTATTTTCTATTACTTTACGAATTAAATCAACTGCTGGATTATTTTTGTTCCTATATCTCTGTTTACTAACAACTATTTCTTTTAAATCTTGCGATTGTGGCTGTAATTTAATTTCAAACTCCTTTTTTGAAGTATTTAAATATATTATTTCAGTTTTATAGCCTACACACGACACTGTGAGCTTGTTTTTGGATGGTTCGAAATTTTTTACTGCGAATACAAATTTTCCATTGGTGTCAGAAACAGTTCCGTATTGATAATCAGACATATATAATGTAGCAGAAATCACTGGTTCATTCGTCTGTAAATCAGTTATAATTCCTTTAAAAGTCAGCTCATTGTATTTAATCGAAAAGCTATGAAAAGAAAATAAAGAAAAAACAATAAGTAGTAGTTGGATTTTCATTTTAAAATTATTGACTAATTATCATCAAATTATGAAATCATAAAATCTTTTTCACGAACACATTTATTCGAACAAAAACATCAAAGCTCGTGAACTTTATGTTTTTTAAAAACCCAAAATTTTTGAAGTGTGTAATTAAAAGCAATTGAAACAAATAAATCGGTAAAGAGCCGACTTATTTTATAATCTACACCTAAAAATGTGGTAATCAAATAAGTCCCCGTTGATTTTAAAACAATACTATTCGTAACAACAAGAGCAAATTTCATTAACTGTTTTGGGAAAGAATCTTCGTATGGAATATCCTTTGTGTGGAAAGTCCATGTTTTGTTCAAACTGAAATTAATGATTGCACCAATTACTCCACCCATAGCAATACTCAACGTGTAGTGTATATGAAAAATCTCTGTAAAAAAGATCATTATCATATAATCCGTGATGCCGCCAACAAATGCCGATAATTGAGCTTTAGCAAATACAAAAACTTGATTAAGCACTTTATTTGTTTTGCTCTTTTTCTTTATGGTCGCACTCATCTGCTATTTTTAAAAGCTTAGTTGTATCAATAAGATTGGAAACCAATAATAATAAGGTTGCAACAAGTGAAATATATTGAATAGAATTATTAAATATTACTTCTAAAATCAGTATCAACGACAATATGATTCGCACTTCAGTGGGGCCGAAAATGCCTGAATCAATTGAGTATTTACCAGTAATTTTATATTTAACGGTAGTGGTAACCATTTCCCAACCATATAAAACTACAAATAAAAAACCAACTATTTCCCAAGCTCCATCCACATAAACCACAAAACCTAAACCGATTAAAATGACTCCAAGCCAGTCAACAGTTATATCGAGCGCATATCCATACCATTTACGTGGTATATGCCGATAGTAGGCAATCCTGCCATCGAGCGAATCGCCAAACCAACAAACAAAATAGCCCAATACTCCAAGCAAAAGAAAAGTTGGGTGTACATAAAAGGCCAACAGAAAGCTTGCAAAAGTAATTATACTACCCCAAAAGCCAATGGCAGTAAGCATGTTAGAACTTAACCAGTTTGGCATCCGTTGAACTAAATATGCGATCAATCTCTGTTCTGATTTCTTAAAGAAGTTGGTGCGATTTCGACCTTCTGCAATAATTTTTACAACTTCGTTGATAGATAGATTTGTTGTGTTTTCCATAATGAGTATTTTATTTGAAATAGCATTTTACTATTTGATTTAATAGTGATTTTTAATTTAAAAAATTCACATATAAATTATTCTTAAACTGATTGTTGTATTTTTCCGTAAATTAAAAGATGCTTTTTCAAATGTAGGTCTATTTGAGAAACCAATTGATTGAAAATTAGAAAACCCTATTCCTTCTACGGGTTTAATAATTTTTTTTTTAATTTTACCATCATTGTTCTCATCGTGTAGAATACTTACAGCATATACCCCGTTAGGCAAATCTTTAAATATCACTGTCGAGGAACTATTTGCAATTTTACCTCTTAGAATTTTATAATACTTTTTGTAATGCTCATCCGGCAATGCATCTTTTCTATTATACAAGGCAAAAACTACATTCCCGTATGAATTCCGCAAATCACTTACACTTACAGTTAGAGAAAGTGATTTGTTATCAGTCGCATGAATCGCTGAGTTTATAGAAAAAAACAGAACTATGGCAATTAAATAATGCTTCATTAATGATATTTTTTTGATTGATATTTTATTCTGCTATCTTTTTAGATTTCTTGTTCAACCGTTCCTTTATGGTATCTACCACATAATAAACCATGGGTACAAGAAAAACCGTTAGAATTAAAGATGACATTAAACCGCCAATAATGACCCAAGCCAATCCGTTTTTCCATTCAGCGGCAGTTCCTTTTGCCATTGCAATGGGCAACATACCAATAGCCATGGCAAGTGTTGTCATTAAAATGGGGCGCATACGTTCCTTACCAGCTATAAGTAAGGCTTCTTTAAAATGTTTGCCCTCGGCTTTAAGTTGGTTGGTGAAATCCACAATTAGAATTGAATTCTTGGTTACCAAGCCCATGAGCATTATTAATCCAAGCTGCGCAAATAAAGTCAAATCGTTTAACGACAAGTTCAAGGCTAAAAATGCACCTATTGCCGCTACTGGAATGGCAAATAAAGCTACAAAAGGATAAATGTAATTGTCGTACAAGGCAACCATTATGAGATAAATAAGTAAGAATGAAATCAACAAAACAGAACCCAACGCACCAAAACTTTCATTTTGTGTTTTAATGTCAGCTCCCCAACTCATTTTTACGCCTTTTGGCAATGGTTTGTTTTTGAGTTGAGTAATTGCCTCGTCGGCCAATGTACCCGAAGGTCGACCAAACGATTCAGCTGTGAGTGTTACCGATGCTTGTCTGTCCATACGTTCCAAAAGTGATGGCGAATTATCTTGCATCACCTCAGCAAATTGGGATACTTCAATGGGCTGATTCATAGAATTTACGATGGTCAGATGTTGTACATCTTCGTAGTTTTTTCGGCTAAAATCATCCAACCATATTCGTACTGGATATTCTATGCCTTTCTCGGTTAAAGTAGCGTCGTCATTTCCTGTAAATGCGGTTCGCAAATGCATACCCACATAAGCGGTAGTTAATCCTAAGCGTTGCATTTTGTCTTTGTCGGGAATTACTTTGTATTCCGGAATGCCCTCTTCCACCGATAATTTCACATTGTCAGCACCCGGAATTTGTTCAATCATCGCTTTCAATTCGGCGCCTGTTTTCATTACCAAATCCAAATCGCTCCCACTCAATGTAATTTTTATTGGTGCCGATTTGGGAAGTAAACCCAATACGGCCATCGAATAATTGATACTTGGAAACTCCTTTCTGAGTGCTTCACGCAAGGATTTCATGTATTTTTCGGTAGTTATATCACGCTCATTTTCAGGCCTTAACTGAATCGTAAATTCGGTTTTATTGGCTGAACCAACTCCCAAACTTCCAATTCCCGTACTAGGTCCGGCCACATTGCTAAACAACGATGCCACTTCGGGTTGTTGGATAATAAAATTCTCAATTTGTTGCGATATAAGATTGTTTTGTTGCACCGTAGTTGTTTTATCATACTCCAAATTCATTCTAAATTTTCCCTGGTCGCCGGTGGACATCATTTCTTTTCCAATAATGCCTTGCTTCATCATTACACCCGTTAGTACCAATAAAACGATTACAAATGTGCTGAAAATCATTTTATGGCTCAAGACCCATTCCAACTTTTTGCCGTACCATTCAATGAATTTTTGCAATTGTACTTCGAACCAAAGTAAAAAACGATTTAAAAAGTTGCTGGGTTGTAATTCTTCTTTTTTACCAATGCGCGAAGCCAACCAGGGCGTTAAGGTAAATCCTACCAATAAACTAGTTAAGGTAGAGGTGATTACAATGACCGAAAACTGCATCAACATATCGGCCACAAATACTTGTAAAAACAATATAGGTAAAAATACCACCACATCCACCAAGGTAATTGAAAGTGCCGAAAAACCAATTTCCATACGTCCATCCATGGCGGCAACACGTCTGTTTTTACCCATATCCAAGTGCCGCTGAATGTTTTCCAACACTACCGTGGCATCATCCACCAAAATTCCGATAATTAACGACATAGCAAGCAAAGTCATCAGATTTAAGGTAAAACCAAGCATCCACATTACCGCAAAAGCAGTTACCAATGAGGTGGGAATGGCAATAATTACAATCAGTGCGTTACGGTAACTTCTTAAAAACAAAAACATTACTAACGAAACCAATATCACTGCCAACATTAAGTCGAACACAACCGAATCGACAGCCGCAATCGTTTTGTCGGTTGAATCATCGGCTACAATAAATTTTACACCCGAGCTTGCATTTTGTGCTTCTATGGCTTTGAGTTTTTCGTGTACCAGTTTTGATACTTCTACGGCATTGGCATCGCCTTGTTTTTTGAGCATCAGACCAATACCATTTACGCCATTGAAACGACTTACGGAGCTAATCTCCTTAATACCATCGGTTACGTTTGCCACATCTCGCACATATACCGGACTGCCGTTCAATGGCATAGCAACCTGTACATTCATAATGTTTTCAACGGTAGTGAATTTACCGATTAAGCGCACCGAGTTATTTTCTTTTGCCGATTGTACTTTTCCGGCTGGTAAATCCAACCCCGAACGGTTGATGGCTTCTACCACTTGCGAAAGCGAAAGTTTGTAACTTTTGAGTTTATCCTGATTTACTTTCACTTGAATTTCACGCTCTTCGCCACCCAAAATAGTGATTTCGGCTACTCCTTTTAACTGCTGAATTTGTGGCAAGTATTCATTTTGCATTTTCTGGTAAAATTCTGTTGCCGACAAATTACTGGTTGCACTTATTGATATGATAGGCAAATCATTAGGCGAAACTTTACTCATCACGGGGCTCATAATATCTGCCGGAAGGTCTTTGCGTATATTGTCGATATAGCGTTGCGCATCCTGCATGGCTTGGTCTACATTGGTGCCGTATTTCAAGTTGGCAATAATCACCGATGCATTGGGCATCGATTTTGTTTCGAGGTAATCTACACCTTCCAAATTCGACAATGCATCTTCAATTTTACG
>CAZEEN010000146.1:0-3631 GCA_964511115.1 uncultured Paludibacter sp.
AATTAAATGCATTAATAATATTCATACCACATGAACAAATCCATTTCTATTGCAATTTTTCTGTTTTTTACAATCCTTGCAATGGGTGCCACAAAACCCGCACAGTATCAAATTACAGGTCAAGTACTCGAAGAGTCAACTGGCAAAGCCATTCCTTATGCAACCATTACCTTGCTAACTGATAGTGGAAAAGTATTGTCGAAACTTTGCACTGAAGTTTCGGGGAAATTTTCGATACGAACAAACGAGAAGCGCAATTTTAAACTTGTTTTTACAGCTGTTGGTTTTGCCGAAGTAAAAGTTTTGGGCAAAATAGAAGATACTAAAACCGATGTCGGAATTATTAAAATGAAAGAAGGCGTTGTGCTAAAAGAAGTAGCCGTGACAGCCCAAAAACCACTTATCAAAGTAGATGTAGACAAAATAACCTACAGTTTGGAATCTGACCCCGACTCAAAAACGAACAATGCGCTGGAAATGCTCCGAAAAGTGCCTATGATTACCGTGGATGGCGACGAAAATGTAACGCTCAACGGACAATCGAACTACAAAGTGCTTGTTAACGGCAAAAGTTCGAGCATGATGTCAAAAAACTTTAAAGATGTTATCAAAAGCCTTCCGGGTAGTTCTATTAAAGACATTGAAGTGATAACTAATCCATCGTCGAAATACGAAGCTGAAGGTATTGGCGGCATTATCAATATTATTACCATTAAAAAAACATTGAATGGTTACAATGGCAGTGTAAATGCAGGTTTTGATTCGTTTGGTGCTGCCAATGGCGGTTTATACCTTACGGCTAAAGTAAATAAATTCGGTTTTTCGGGTCGTTATTCCATCAATCAGAGCAAACAACCCGAATCGCGTTCGAATACAAGTCGCGAAAACTACTTGCCAACTGCCGAAAATCAGTATTATATGAACACAAACGGCACAAACAAAGGCGGTGGTTTTTCGCAAAACTTTAATGGTGAGGCAAGTTATGACATTGATTCGTTAAATCTTATCTCTGCTTCATTTTGGGGATATATGGGAAATAATTCGAGCGATGGTTTATCAAAAACCGAAATTCTAAATAGTACAAAAATACGAACCAGCTATTTTGAGATGAAAAATTCCGGCCAATATAGCTATGGAACTATGTCGGGAAATATTGACTATCAGAAAACCTATAAAAAACCAGATAAAACATTTACCGTTTCGTATAAATTGGATAATAACCCGCATTCGCAGGATAATGTATCTGAAACACAAAATACTGTAAACTACGACACGTACAAACAAAATTCTGTTAGCGAATCGTTTACCCGTGAGCAAACCATACAAGCCGATTATTACGACCCACTTTCGAAAAAACATCAAATTGAATGCGGATTGAAAGGCATCTATCGACAAAATTACAGCAACTCTGATTATTTTTTACTAAACAGTGAAAATGAAATGGTGCTCGACCCAGCCAAAAGCAATGAGCTGGATTACAATCAAACTATTGTAGGACTTTATGGTGGATATGTGTATAAGTTAGCAAAATTTAGCATGAAAAGCGGGTTGCGAGCAGAACTTACTTGGAACGATGCCGTTTCGAAATCGGCTACAGACACTTCATTTTCAAACACTTTGCAAAATATTGTTCCTTACATTACATTTACCTATAAACTAAAACCTACTCAAACTTTTAAACTGTCGTACACCCAACGCCTACAACGCCCAAGCATTTGGTATTTGAATCCTTATCGCAACGAAGCAAATCGCTTGTTTGTATATTACGGTAATCCAAATTTGAAATCGGAAGTGGCACATTCGTTCGAGATAGGCTATAATAGTTTTACACCCAAGTTTAACTTTGGGCTTACTGGAACAACCTCGTTTACTAATAATTCCATTGAACGAATTCAGTTTATTGATGCAAATAATGTTCAGAACATGACGTATGATAATATTGGCGAAGATACCCGAATAGGTTTAAATTCTTATATTTCGTATCGTCCGAGTGGGAAGTTCAATATCGGATTTAATGGTGGTGGTAACTACTCGCGCCTCGAAGCACTCAGTATGAACAGGATACTTAAAAACGACGGATTTAATTTCAGAGGTTCGCTTAATGCTCGAATCACACTTTG
This sequence comes from uncultured Paludibacter sp., assembly GCA_964511115.1. GTDB lineage: Bacteria > Bacteroidota > Bacteroidia > Bacteroidales > Paludibacteraceae > Paludibacter. The sequence continues at coordinate 2,121 of CAZEEN010000146.1, forward strand.
GAAAAATGGCGCAGTTAGCTTAAACGGCGGTTATTATTCTTCATCCATACAGTTGCAGGGTAAATCCTCGGCCTTCACACATAGTAGTATTGCGCTTTCGCAGTATTTCTTAAAGAAAAAACTGATGTTAAATTTATCGGTCAATAATCCATTAACAAAGGAAACAATTTACAAAAACAGTAGCTCTTCAGTTGATTTTAAATACGATTCAGAGTACATTCGTCAATCACGTTCGTTGCGCCTAAACCTCACTTATAATTTTGGCAAAATGGATATTTCGGTCAAAAAAGCCAAACGCGGCATTACAAACGACGACATGAAAGGCGGTGGCGGAAGTGGACAATAATCGCAAGAATAAAATTTGCACAACTTTTTGTTTTTTTGTACCTTTGCGGCTCTTAAAAACAACTCCGTTACATCCCTATCAAATTTCATTTCATGGAAAAAATTATTATCCTCGATTTTGGTTCACAAACTACCCAATTAATTGCCCGTCGCTTGCGCGAACTGAATGAGTATTGCGAGATTTTGCCTTACAATAAATTTCCAAAAGAAACAGTTGGCATAAAAGGTGTAATTCTTTCCGGTAGTCCGTTTTCGGTGTACGACCCAACGGCTTTTAAAACTGATTTGTCGGATATTCGTGGAACGTTTCCGGTGCTTGGAATTTGTTACGGTGCGCAGTTTATGGCTTACACTTCGGGTGGAAATGTAGAAGCAGCCGGTTCGCGTGAATACGGAAGAGCAAATCTGAGTTTTATTGATGCAAACGACCCTCTATTTAAAAATATAAATTCAGGCTCACAAATATGGATGTCGCACGGCGATTCCATTACAAAAATCCCTACATCGTTTACTAAAATAGCCAGTACAGATGATGTAGAATTGGCCGCGTACAAAGTGGAAGGCGAAAAAACTTGGGGCGTACAGTTTCACCCCGAAGTTTTCCACACCTTAGATGGTTCGCAATTACTCGAAAACTTTCTGAATATCTGCGAATGCAAACGCGATTGGTCGCCTGCTTCGTTTGTAGAATCGACAGTTGCAGAACTTAAAAAACAATTGGGCGACGACAAAGTGGTTTTAGGACTTTCGGGAGGTGTTGATTCGTCGGTTGCTGCCGTACTACTTAATAAAGCCATTGGCAAAAACCTGACTTGTATTTTTGTAGATCATGGTTTACTTCGCAAAAACGAGTTCGAAAACGTAATGAAAGATTACGAACATCTGGGGCTGAACGTGATTGGTGTAAATGTAAAAGAGCGTTTCTACAAAGCGTTGGCTGGTATTTCAGATCCCGAACAAAAACGAAAAATTATTGGCAGCGGCTTTATCGATGTATTTGATGAAGAAGCACATAAAATAAAAGATGTAAAATGGTTGGCACAAGGCACCATTTATCCTGATATTATCGAATCGCTCTCAATTACCGGAACGGTTATTAAATCGCACCACAATGTAGGCGGATTACCCGAAAAAATGAACCTGAAATTGTGCGAACCATTGCGACT
>CAZEEN010000146.1:3731-7940 GCA_964511115.1 uncultured Paludibacter sp.
GTACAATCAGTAGGCGTAATGGGCGACGAACGCACCTACGAAAATGCTGTTGCATTACGTGCTGTAACTTCCACCGATGCCATGACAGCCGATTGGGCACAACTGCCTTACGACTTTTTGGCAAAAATGTCCAACGAAATCATAAACAAGGTAAAAGGTGTTAACCGCGTGGTGTACGATATTAGCTCCAAACCACCTGCAACTATTGAGTGGGAATAAATTTAATGTGCCATCTTTGTAATATGCCAATGTGCCAATGATTGATACGCATTCACATATATATAGTGAGGAATTTGATGCAGATATTGCAGAAGCAATTGAACGGGCTAAAAATGCAGGCGTTACAAAAATCATATTACCAAATATTGATAGCGAATCGTTGCCGCTTATGTTATCATTGGAAGCCAACTATCCAACTTTTTGTTTTGCTGCTATTGGTCTACACCCAACAAGTGTAAACGAAAACTATCAGCAGGAATTAAATCTGGTAAAATCGGAACTCGAACGCCGCAAATACATTGCTGTTGGCGAAATTGGTATAGATTTATATTGGGATAAAACTTTTCTACCTGAACAGATTGTAGCTTTTCAACAACAGATTGAATGGGCTTTAGAATATAATTTACCTATCATTATTCATATTCGAAATTCTTTTCGCGAAACTATGGATGCAATGCAACCATATAAAGATAAAGGATTGAAAGGTGTTTTTCACAGTTTTACAGGTTCGCTTGATGAAGCCGAAGAAATGCTCGAATTTGGAGGTTTTTTGTTAGGAATTAATGGAATTGTAACTTTTAAAAACTCTGGTTTGGCCGAAATTGTTTCGAAAATCGACATTCAAAATATCATTCTCGAAACAGATTCGCCCTACTTAACTCCAACTCCGTACCGCGGTAAGCGAAACGAAAGTGCGTATTTAGCATTAATTTGCAAAAAAGCAGCTGAAATTTACGGATTAAGTACAGATGAAGTTTCGGAAATTACAACTCAAAATAGTTTGAAACTGTTTAAAATTTCCTAAAAAACAGCCCCAAAAGGCTCAAAAACAACTAATGTTTAAAATTGTTCTGCATAAAATGATTTTTATATATTGTAATTCATAAATTTTTCTTATCTTCGCCCCGTTTTGGAGAGGTGCTCGAGCGGTTGAAGAGGCACGCCTGGAAAGCGTGTATACCCCTAAAGGGTATCGAGAGTTCGAATCTCTTCCTCTCCGCAACTCAAAATGACAAATAATTATCAAAATAAAAAATAAATTCAACAAATTACAACTCAAAAAAAAAAGTAAAATGAAAAAGGTATTTGCAATCTTATCAATCGTAGCAATTTTCAGCTTTGGAAGCACTATGACAGCGGTAGCTCAGGATTCTACTGCAACTGCACAAACTACAGCAGTGGCTGATTCAGCCGTATCAGACTCAACTCAGGTAACTGAAGCAGCCGCAGCAGTTGAAGAAGGTGGTATGCACAAAGGATTAAAACAAAAATTTATTGAAGGTGGTGCAGGCTGGATGGCTCCTATCGCTTTCTGTTTAATCGTAGGTTTAGCGCTTTGTATCGAACGTATTCTTTATTTAAGTTTGTCATCAACAAGCACTAAAAAATTATTGAACAGCATCGACGAAGCTTGGGACAAAGGTGGTGTTGCTTCTGCAATGGAAGTTTGTCGTAACACTCGTGGTCCGGTAGCCTCTATTTTCTATCAAGGTCTTTCGCGTTACGATGAAGGTATCGATGTGGTAGAAAAAACAGTAGCTTCTTATGGTGGCGTTCAATTAGGTCTTTTGGAAAAGAACTTAAGCTGGATTACATTATTTATTACGCTTTCTCCTTCTTTAGGATTCTTGGGAACTGTAGTAGGTATGATTCAGGCATTTGACAAAATTCAGCAGGTAGGTGATATTTCGGCAACTGTGGTAGCAGGTGGTATGAAAGTGGCACTTTTAACAACTGTATTTGGTCTTATTGTAGCTATGATTCTTCAGGTATTCTTTAACTACATTCTAACTTTAATTGAAAGTTTAACAACAGACATGGAAGATTCTTCTATTTCGTTGCTTGATATTATTGTGAAACATTCAAAAAAATAAACCGAATTCAAAAAAAATATTGATATGTCAAAAATAGTAGAAAGAGTATCCGGCTTAACGGTTCTGCTTCTCGGCATTGTTTCTGTAATTCTTGTTGCATTAATATACTTAGGTGGAAATGCAGATTCGTTGGTGATTGGAGAAGATACACTAACTGTACCTAAATTTACAGACCCATTACTTTATTGGTCTTATCTTTTAGTTGTACTTGCAATTGGTATCACCATATCACTTACAATCTATGGATTTGTGAAAACACTTATGGCAAGCCCTGCAGCAGCATTAAAAACACTAATTCCACTTATTCTCTTTGCAGTAATTTTTATTGTATCGTGGATGTTAGGAAGCGCTGAGAAAATTTCAATTATTGGTTACGAAGGAACAGAGAATGAAGGTTTTTGGGCTAAATTCAGCGACATGTTGATTTACTCAAGTTACGTATTGTTTGTAGCACTTCTTGTAACCATAGTTGGTGCAAGTGTTTACAGAAAAGTAAAATAAAATAGAATTTAAACTCAGAATATTTTAAAATAATCATGGGAAAGAGCAGAAAAATTAGCGAAATCAATTCCAGCTCTATGGCTGATATTGCCTTTTTGCTTCTGATTTTCTTCCTTGTAACCACTTCAATGAGTACAAGTACTGGATTGTCGAGAAGACTTCCGGCACCACTACCTCCTGGAATGAAGATACCACCTGTTGACATTAACAAACGCAATATATTTGTTGTGAAGATTAATAGTCAAAATCAGTTGTTGGTTCAAGGTGAGGAAATGAACGTCAAAGATTTGCGTACGAAAGCAAAAGAATTTATTCAAAACCCGAATAATGATGAAAAACTTCCGGTAAAATCGAAAGTGAATATTCCATTACTTGGCGAAATGGAGATTACCAAAGACCACGTAATTTCATTACAAAACGACGTTGACACGCAGTATCAAGCTTATATTGAAGTACAAAATGAACTTGTTGCAGCCTATAACGAATTAAGAAATGAATTGGCTAATGATAAATTTGGTAAAAACTTTGCTGATTTAGATGAAAAGCAATCGGATGCAGTACAAGATGTTTATCCACAAAAAATCTCGGAAGCCGAGCCAAAAAATTATGGAGGAGTGAAAGATGGCCAAAATTAGAAAAGACAAAGAGCGAGAAACGCCAGCGTTGGCAACATCGTCGTTACCGGATATTATTTTTATGTTCTTGTTCTTCTTTATGGCAGTTACAACAATGAAAGAAATAACTTTCAAAGTTCGTGTAGCACCACCTTATGCATCTGAAGTTCAGAAATTGGACAATAAATCGCTCACACGTTATGTGTATGTAGGTAAACCAATGCAACAATATACAAAATCGTTTGGTAGCGAAACACGCATTCAGTTGGGCGATGCTTTTGCAGATATCACCGAGCTTGAGAGCTTTATTGTAAGCGAACGAAGTGCTATGAACGAAGACGACCAGAACTTAATGACCGTTTCGATTAAAGCTGACAAAGACACCAAAATGGGTATTATAAATGACATAAAGCAATCGTTACGTAGAGCTTATGCATTGAAAATTGTTTATACAGCAAATAAGACTGTTGCAAACGAATAATAAATATCATTCTATACAAAAAAAAGGTGCTCTGAAAAAATTCAGAGCACTTTTTTTTTGTATAGTTTGGGGCATATGTGCCAAAAACAGTTGATTAAAACGTCTGAAAAGCTTATTGCTATTGATTTATACGTTGTTCTGTTATCAAGGCAAACCAACAATTCCTAAAACAACAAAGTTTGGATAAAAAAAAATCAGCTACTTACAAATTACTTGTAAATAGCTGATTTTAATTGTGGGCGTTGACGGATTCGAACCGCCGACCCTCTGCTTGTAAGGCATAGCAAATACAGAAACATTACTTTTCAATAATTTACATAAAATCTATAAACAACTAATTATCAGACTACAAAGATATGATTTATTTTTCAATATATTTCATTATTCAATAAAAAAGCACTATCTTTGTATGTGTATTGTATGTGTAAGCAATATTTGTATGTGTATTGTATGTGTAATTTTCAACTAAAAAAGTATCATGTTTAAATTTAATTCAAACGGTATTACTTTAAATCTTACA
>CAZEEN010000147.1:0-7823 GCA_964511115.1 uncultured Paludibacter sp.
CAATTGTTGCCTTTAGTGTTTCGGCAGCAGTAGCTTTTGGATTAATGTACGGTGGCAAATTTGCAATTTTTGGAACTATTGGATTAGTTGCGTTTCTAATGTATCAATTCATGAAAATTCACAAAAAACGCGAGGCCAAACAAGATATTATTGATTTGAATGAACACAAAACAGAGCACGATATTATTGTGGAATGTACCAAAGAAATTGAGCAATCGGTAAAAAATATTATACATATTTATCAGGGTGTACTCGATGGCCTTTTTGCAGAAGACAGAAAAGCCTTGAATAAATTGTATAAAATGGCCGACGATTTTCATGGCCGCTCCAAACGCCGACGATTGAACGATGTATTGCCAACTATTCAGAAATTGGAGCATCAATCGCTCGATACAGCACAATACTATGTGCAGGCAGTAGATTATTTCTACGAAATTTCAATGTCGTTGCGATTTATTACCGAATCGAGCTATAAGTTTATCGACAATGCGCACGAAGGCTTTAGCAAAGAGCAAATTGAGGATTTACGAATGCTTGGAACTGAATTTATTGCCGTTTATCGCGACTTCAATGAAATGATACAGAATAACGACTATTCGGGTCTTGCCACTATTAAAGAACGTAGAGCAACCTTACTCGATTTGTATTCGGAACTTGTTAAGAAACAAATTAAACGTACCAAAGAAAAAGAATCAGGATCGCGTAATACAATTTTATATTTGAGTATTCTGAACGAGACAAAAGTAATTGCCATGAAATCGGTAAATTTGATGCGTGCGCAAATGAATATGTACAATTCAGACGACTACGTGAAAATAATGTCGTAGGGAGATTAGAAGGTAGAAGGTAGAAATTAGAAATTAGAAGGTAGAAATTAGAAATTAGAATTCGTAAATTTTTAAATCTTCACCAAGAATAGTGTTATCGAAGATGGCCTTTGCCTCGTGCAATAGGCCATTTTTGTTGGCATAGCGGGCTGAGTAATGTCCGATGATGAGCTTAGCCACATTGGCTTTTTGAGCTATTGTAGCAGCTTGAGCAGCAGTTGAGTGCATGGTACTTTTGGCGCGTACCGCTTCGTCGGCCATAAACGTAGCTTCGTGAAATAACAAATCCACCTCTGCAATTATCGGAATTATTTTTTCGTAATAAGCAGTATCCGAACAATAGGCAAAGCGTTTGGGTTTTTCGGGTTGAGAGGTAAGTCGTTCGTTTGGAATGGTTTCACCTTCGTCGGTAATAAAATCTTCTCCTTGTTTGATTTTCGGAATACGCCAGGTTGGGATATTGTAAAAATCAATCATATCGCGTTTAATATGTCGGTCGCGTGGTTTTTCTTCGAACAAAAAGCCGCTGGATGGAACGCGGTGTTTGAGAGGAATGCTAAAAACCTGTACCGAACGGTCTTCGAAAATCAGTTCATTTTTCTTGGTATCAAAAGCATGAAAAATAACCTTGAAAGGTAAATCATCGCAAAAAAACAGCAACTGCGGCTCCATTATCTGCTCCAAGCCTTTTGGCGAATGAATATGCAAATCGGCAGTTCTGTTGAGCATACCAAAACTCGAAATAAGTCCGATAAGTCCGAACACATGATCGCCATGCAGATGCGAAATAAATATATGCCCCATACGGTTCGTTTTCACGTTCAGTTGGCGCATACGTATTTGCGTTCCCTCGCCACAATCAATCATATACTGCTTATCGCGCATCTCTACGATTTGAGAGGTGGGGAAATTACTTCTGGTTGGCAATGCCGAACCGCATCCTAATATGGTGAGTGTTGATTTCGTTTCGCGTTTCGGGTTTAGCGTTTCGGGTTTCGGGTTCACTTATATTTTAAACGTGGAACACGAAACATGAAACACGAAATAATTTATTTAAATTCTTGATTTTTCTTTGAGTTTGAAGTCGCGACCGAGGTATTTTTCGCGCACCAATGGATTGTCGGCCAATTCCTGCGAAGTGCCTTGAAAAAGAATTTTACCTTCGAAAAGCAAATAGGCTCTATCGGTAATCGAAAGAGTTTCGTCCACATTGTGGTCGGTAATCAGAATGCCGATGTTTTTATCTTTCAGCTTCCACACAATATCCTGAATATCCTGCACAGCAATAGGGTCGACACCAGCAAAAGGCTCATCGAGCATAATAAAGCGCGGCTCAATAGCCAAACAGCGCGCAATTTCGGTACGACGGCGCTCACCACCCGACAGTCGGTCGCCAATATTCAGTCGAACATGCTCCAGATTAAATTCGGAAATCAGCGTTTCGAGCTTTTCCTTTTGGTATTGTTTGCTAAACTTTGTCATTTCGAGCACAGCGCGGATATTATCTTCCACCGTCATTTTTCGAAAAACAGATGCTTCCTGCGCCAAATAACCGATACCGCTTTGAGCACGTTTGTATACGGGGTATTTGGTTATTTCCACGTCATTCAGAAAAATTTTACCCTCGTTGGGCGTTACCAATCCGGTAGTCATATAGAACGTAGTGGTTTTTCCAGCACCGTTTGGTCCGAGTAAACCCACAATTTCGCCCTGTTTTACATTGATCGAAACATCATTTACAACCGTACGTTTTCCGTATTTTTTAAACAGATGTTCGGTGCGAAGCACCATATTTTCGTTTTCCATCAAAACAATTTGTTATTTGTTGCAAAAGTACATTATTTGAAGCAAAATACCAAGATGAAGTATTTTATAAAATATTTTTGCTTCAATTCATCCAACACATTAGCTCAATTTTTGATTAAAATTCTAAAGATTCAATCCAGAAATCAAATAATATTGAAATAAAATCACGACTGCACTTTGTAATAAATTTAAGTTTTAGCAACGCTATTGCTTGCACATTTAACTGTGAGATGTTAAAATTTTTACAGTTTGTAGCCTACAGTTGATAAGTCAACTGTAGAATCATACCAAGCCACAACAAAAATGCATTTTTTGTTGATAAATATTCATTCAACTGTAATGTAATTTAACTAAAGTTATCTTATATTTGCGCCGAATTTTTATGAAGGCACAGCTTTTATAGTTAGTCAGCAATTAAAAATAATAACAATTAATTCACTTTCATTTATGAAGAAAATTATTTTCTTTTTTGTGTTGAATATGTTTGTATTCCTCACTTATTCACAAGGCGTAATTAAGGGCTCAGTAGTGGACAAATCCACAAACGAGGCGCTTGTTGGTGTAAGTATTTATAACCCAAGTTCGGGTGTTGGCGTAAGTTCATCGTTGGATGGAACTTTTAGTATTAAACTCCCCGCCGGAAAACAGGATTTAACGGTGTCGTATGTGGGTTATACTACTAAAACTATTCAAACAAACAGTAAAGATGGCGAAAAACTTACAATTTACCTTGAAAGTGAGGCTATTGGATTGAATGATGTTACTGTAACATCGTCGATAGCCATACGTCGTAAAACACCCGTAGCGCTTTCGGTAATCGAACCACTCGAAATTCAAGAGAAATTGGGGACAAAAGAATTTCCTGAGATTTTGAAATCAACTCCCGGCGTTTATGCAACTCGTCAGGGTGGTGGTTTTGGCGATTCACGTATTAATTTACGCGGTTTCGAATCAACAAATATAGCAGTTATGATTAACGGCGTACCTATGAATGACATGGAAAATGGTTCTGTATATTGGTCAAATTGGGCTGGGCTTAGTGATGTAACCCGCTCCATGCAAGTACAGCGTGGTTTGGGAGCTTCGAAAGTAGCAGCACCTTCGGTCGGCGGTTCTATCAATATTGTAACCCGATCGACTGAAGCAAAAAAAGGTGGTGCAATTTCGTATACTATCGGAAATGATGGATATAACAAGTACTCGTTTAATGTTTCAACAGGACTTAATAACGGATGGGCATTGACACTGCTTGGAGCCAAAACTTGGGGAGATGGATATATTAAAGGTACTCAATTTGAAGGATATTCTTATTTTGTCAATATATCAAAAATCATAAATGATAAACACCAACTTTCTTTTACAGGATTTGGTGCACCGCAATGGCATAATCAACGTTTCAATGGCGATAAATTACTTATAAGCGATTGGGAAAATATGAATGGTAAATATCGCTTTAACCCTACTTATGGTTTTGATGCCAATGGTCAACAGATGACTGGCAATTATAATTCTTATCATAAACCACAATTATCTTTAAATCATTTCTGGACAATTAATGATAAATCAAGCTTATCTACAGCAGTGTATATGTCAATAGGAGATGGAGGTGGATATGCTTGGAGAGGTAATAATAGCGCATTGTTGTATGGTACAAATAGTGCTACTGGCAAACTAAATACCACCTATCGTTCAGTTGATGGATATATGGATTATGGCAAACTTCAACATGAAAATGCAATTAATCCAAATGGTTCGCAAGCAGTTATCACAAGCTCGCGCAATAATCATAACTGGTTGGGTTTAATATCTACCTATAACACCAAGCTATTAAAGGAAATTGATTTTACAGCTGGACTAGATTTAAGATATTATGCAGGAAAGCATGATGCATTATTAATTGATCTTGTTGGAGGCGATTTTTATATTGATCCTTCAAGAGCTAATGTTAAGAACTCTGTAAATGCGAGTGTCGATTCTTATGTAAACGAGAAACTTCAAGTTGGAGATATTGTGTATCGTGACAATACAGGATTTGTTTTGCAAGAAGGTGGATTTGCGCAGGCTGAATATACACAAGATAAATTAAACGTTTTTGTATCGGGCTCATTATCAAATAGTACATATTGGAAAATGGATCGCTTTTATTATGATAATGCAAAATCGGTTACAAAAAGTTTTATAGGATATACTGCAAAAACAGGAGCAAACTATAATATTAATACAAATCATAATGTGTTTGCTAATGTTGGATATATTTCTCGTGCTCCTTTTATGTCGGGCGGATATTTTGCAAGTATTCATACAAGCAACGCGGTTAATTCAAATGCTGTAAATGAAAAAGTGTTTTCTGCTGAACTCGGCTACGGATTTAGATCACATTTTTTTACGGCTAATTTAAATGCATACCGTACAAATTGGTTGGATAAAGCTATGGTAAAAACATTTGGATCGAGTTCCGACGATGGTATAGTAAACATTACAGGTATTGATGCGCTACACCAGGGGGTTGAATTGGATTTTGTAATTAAGCCAATTAAAAATCTTGAAATTAAAGGTATGGCTTCAATAGGTGATTGGACTTGGACAAATAATGCCAGTGGGTATGTGTATAATAAAGACGGACAGGCTGTAAACGGAAGTGGATCAGCTAAAGATAAAAATGGCAACATTATTGAGGCATATTCTGCTGATCATGCTCATGTTGAATTAAATTTAAAAGGAGTAAAAGTTGGTAACTCTGCTCAAACAACTTTTGCATTAGGTGCAAAGTACAAATTCCTTAAAGATTTTTCTACAGGTTTAGATTACACTTATTATGCTCGCAACTATTCAAATTTTAGTATTGCTGCCAATACAGGAGTTACAAATTATACTACTCCTTGGATGATTCCAGCTGCAGGTGTACTTGATTTTAATGCAAATTACAAATTCAAAATAAATGGGTTAGATGCAGTTCTATATGGAAATATTGATAACCTTTTGAATCAAATTTATATTGCTGACGCCCAGGATTTAACTCCAACAACTTCTGAGCCCAATGAATGGGTTAATGGAGTTTCGGTAATGTATGGATTTGGAGCCACTTATTCAATTTCGTTAAGGGTTCATTTTTAATTAATTAATTAATAAACCATTTTTAAATATTCAAAAATGAAAAAAACAATATTTTATATTACAATTTTATTTACATTGATTTTAACATCGTGTAATTATATGGATAATTTTGAGAATCTTGAGAAACTTTCTCAATCAACAGAAGTTGAAACTTACGAATATACAATTGTTGATGGCGATTTCTCGACCATAGCTACTGCCTTGAAAGCAAAAAAAACTACAGCTGATTCAGCATTGGCCAAGTTGCTTACTGATAATAAAATGTTTTCAATTAGCGCACCAGCATCTATTGCTATTCCTTACTTACTAAAAACGAAATACATAGGTGCAAATAAAGGTTCGGCGGTAAAAATATCATACAAATATAAGGCTGGAACAGCAGGATATTATACACTGAGCACTGCCGATTATTTAAATGTTTGGAGTATTGAGAATATTAAAGCACTTACGCCATTAAAATCGCCAAATTCAGTTATTCAACCTCTATTAGCAGCAAAATATCCATCGGCTATTGAAGGTGATATAAAAATAGTTGAGTACGAGTATTCAGCTACAGAACCAGTTTCTTCTACTGTTGAAGTTGTTTCATTTACTGATGATTTTGAAACGTATACTGCCGGCAGTGGTATTGCAGTACCAATTACATCTTATGTAGTTAACAAAGATATAAAGGGTACAATTTTTTGGCAATGTCGATTATTTAACAATAATAAATATGGTCAAGTTTCTGCAAATAATTCAGGAGCTGAAAATGAAGCATGGCTAATTACAAATAAAATTGACTTGTCAGGTGCAATAGACAATGCTTCTTTTAAATTTGATATTAATATAGGTTTTTATAATGCAGATTGTTTATCTGTTCTTGTATCAGAAAATTACGACGGTACTGAAGCAGGTATTAAAAATGCTACATGGACAGATGTGAGTTCGAACTTTACAATACCGCAAATACCCACAAGTGGATATGGAGTGCTTGCACCAGCAGGAACAATGAACTTTACTGCTTATGCTGGTAAAAAAGTTTATATTGCATTCAAATATAGTGGTAATGGAAATGCAGTATTACCTCCATTGAAAACTACGACTATTCAATTAGATAATATTAAAGTAAGCTACACAAAAATAGCTACTGCAGCTCCTGCAACCGAAACAAAGTTTGCATATTATAAATTTGAAAATGGTAGTTGGAGTTTAATTACAAAAACGTATTATCAGGTAACATTAGATGATTATACAAGTATGGGGGTTAGTTCTCTTTCAGTTGCAACTGCACCAAATTTTATACCTACACTTCTTAAAAACAAATTTCCTTATGCTCAGGAAGGCAATTCTAAAGTTGTTGCATTTAAAACTAGTTCTACTGCTAAAACAGCTGATGAATATATTTTTAAAGGTGGATTTTGGATGCCTTTATCGCTAATTGAGACTAAAACTGAGCAGTTTGTATTTTCTGGCTGGGATGTATCTGGTTGGGTGTTTGATCCTACTATCCGCGTATCTATGAAAAAAGGGACGGCATCAACAGATGATTATATGTTGGTAGTCAATTATGTAAAAGAAAAATTTGGTCAAGAAACACCAGCACTTCTTGGATTTTTTAATACAAGTTTACAAACTGAATATTATTATGGATTCGCTGCTTTTTATGGCAATATTTCTTGGAGACCATCTGACCGCTCAAAAGATCCTACTTATGCAGCATTAACTACTAATGAAGCTAAAGATGCTTATTTAAAGCTACGTACGGAAGAAGGCTTAGCTGTTTATTTGAGTTTAAAGCTGCCTAATGTGCCAATTCAAGTAAGTGGAATAGATGTGTATTGTTATGTTACAACTGCTATTTACGATGGTGTTACAACATCAAACTTTATTTATAAATATAAACGTGTAGATACAGAGCTAAAATGGAAATATATTGAAAGTACAAAAATGTAAAAGGTATTAATATTACTGCCACAAAGAAAAGCCCAACTTCAAAAAATCTGAAGTTGGGCTTTCTTTTTTTTTGTGATTCAGCTGGGGCTCGAACCCAGGACCCCATCCTTAAAAGGGATGTGCTCTACCTGCTGAGCTACT
>CAZEEN010000148.1:0-7502 GCA_964511115.1 uncultured Paludibacter sp.
TTTACAACTTTGGCCATTATTTCTTTTTCTCGTTAATCAACACTTTGTCTATCATGCCATATTCGAGCGCTTCGGCAGAGTTCATCCAATAGTCGCGATCCGAATCTTTTTCAATACGCTCGAATGGGTTGTTTGAATGGTCGGCAATAATAGTATATAGTTCTTTTTTGAGTTTTTGTATTTCACGGGCAGTAATTTCGATATCCGAAGCCTGTCCTTGTGCGCCACCCATTGGCTGATGAATCATCACGCGTGAGTGTTTCAATGCCGATCGTTTACCGTTTGCCCCAGCTACCAAAAGTACTGCACCCATAGATGCTGCCATTCCGGTACAGATAGTAGCTACATCGGAGCCAATAAACTGCATGGTATCATAAATACCCAATCCGGCATAAACCGAACCTCCGGGTGTATTGAGGTAAATCGAAATGTCTTTTCCGGGATCCGACGAATCCAAGAATAGTAGTTGTGCTTGAATTACATTGGCAGTATATTCATCTACCTGTGTTCCAAGGAAAATGATACGATCCATCATTAAACGCGAAAAAACGTCCATTTGCGTTACATTGAGCTGACGTTCTTCTAGAATTGACGGTGAAATATAATTGCTCGTAATATCAGCGTATTTATCAAGAGCCAATCCATTCATTCCCAAATGTCTGGTGGCGTATTTACGAAATTCGTTGTTCATAATCTAAAAACAGTTTATAAAGTTTATAAAGTCCCGATAGCTATCGGGAAAAGTTTATAAGGTATAAAACCAAGCTAATAAAAATCGAAAAAGGCTTTTCCTTATTTTTAAAATCAAACAAAGGTATAAAAAATTTGTCTAATTCAAAATGGAAAAAGCCTTTTCAGTAAGAATTTATATTCTCTTAAATAATACTGCTATTAATTTTCGAACATTTTATTAAATTCTTCAATGCTAACTTCTTTTGTATCAAGCTTAACGTTGTTTTTTACTATGTCAAAAACTTTGTTTTCGGATACACGTTCTACAATTCCTTTAACAGTATCTTCTTTTTTCAACATGTCTTTGGCATAATTATCGAGTATGTCGTCGCCCATTCCAACCATTCCGTATTGAGCAAACTGAGCGCGGGCAATTTTACGAGCATAAGCGTTTACATCTTCGATTTCCACTTTTACATCGTTTGCCTTGGTCAATTTGTCTTTAATCAACTGCCATTTAAGGTCGGCAATCATTTTTGGAAAATCTTCTTCGAGTGTTTCTTTCGACAAGTTTTCGTTTGTAGCCAATAACCAACGTTTAAGGAAAGCATCAGGGAAAGTTAGATTATCGAATTTAGCTACCAACATTTCGCGGGCATCCTGTCCAAATTTATAATCGCTATCGCCCGAAAGTGATTCCAAAATACTTTCTTTGATTTTTGCGCGGAATTCTTCTTCGCTAGTAACTACGCCTTCACCATACACTTTGTCGAAAAGTTCCTGATTAATTTCGGCATCGTAATAACGGGTAATTCCTTCAATTTTAATCTGGAAATCAGCGCTAATATTTTTAGCTTCGTCTTTCGATATTTTCAATAATGACGATATTTCAGCTTCGTTTTCGAAAGCTGTTTGTGGATTAAATACAATTACATCGCCTTTTGCTGCGCCTACAAATTTAGCTTTCTGAGCGTCGTCTTTAATATAAGAAGGAGTAAGTACCCCATCCTGAATTTTCAAGCCATTTTCGTTCACTTTTCCATCGGCCATTTCAAGAATTTCGCCTTTCACCATGTCTTTTTCTTCAACACTATCTTCCTGAACATATTTGCCATAACGGCTAGTGTATGAACTTACCTGATTGTTAATCATTTCGTCGCTTACAGCAATCGAGTAGGTTTTAATTTTGTCTTTTTTGCTCAATTCCACTTCAAATTCAGGAGCTATTCCAAAATCGAAAATAAATTCGAAATCTTCGCTGTTGTCAAAATCGATAGGTTGTTGCTCTGTTTCGTTTGGAAGCGGCTCACCCAACATATTAATTTTGTTTTCGCGAATATAAGCGTAAAGTTCTTCCGAAACAATTTTATTAATTTCTTCAGCCGTAACTGCTTTTCCGTACATTTTTTTAATCAAACCCACGGGCACCATTCCCGGACGGAAACCCGGAATATTTGCTTTTTTACGATAGTCACGTAATGTTTTTTCTACCTTCTCGGCATAATCCGATTTTACAATGCTCAGCGTAAGGGTAGCGTTGTTCTGATCGATGTCTTTTCTGACGATGTTCATAATGTTTATTTGTTATTTGCGTATTTCAAAACAAGACGATATAAATTTCAACGTTTGGTTGATAGGCAATTAGCCTTTTTACGGTGCAATTTATTTCGGGCTGCAAAGGTACGAATTTTTCAGTTAAAAAACGAAGGCATTTACTTGAAAATAACATTTATTATTCAACTTCGTGCTATAATACAGTTAGTCAGCATTGAATTATTTTGAAAATCAAAAAATTAATTGTAATTTTGCAGCCGGTTTTCAAAAAACAAATAAGTTTAAAATACTATATTTCAGTAATTTAAATTTTAAACTACAACCACTCTTATACGCTAAAATAATTAATTTATATAAAAACTTGCTTTATGATGAATGCTCAAGATATCAAAAACGGAACATGTATCCGCATGGATGGCAAACTGTATTTTGTAGTAGAATTTTTACATGTAAAACCTGGCAAAGGGAATACTTTTATGCGTACAACACTCAAAGATGTAGTGGATGGACGTGTAATTGAACGTCGATTTAATATTGGCGAAAAGTTAGAAGATGTTCGCGTTGAACGTCGTCCGTATCAATTTGTATATAAAGAGGGTGATGATTTTATTTTTATGAATCAGGAAACATACGACCAACATCCAATTTCAAAATCACTAATAAATGGTGTTGATTTTCTACTCGAAGGAATGACAGTAGAAGTTGTTGCTGATTCGTCTTCGGACACAGTGCTTTATGCCGATATGCCTGTTAAAGTACAAATGAAAGTTACTTATGCTGAGCCAGGTATGAAGGGCGACACCGCAACAAATACGCTAAAACCTGCAACCGTTGAATCTGGAGCTACTGTACGTGTTCCGCTTTTTATTACCGAAGGCGAAACAATTGAAATTGATACACGCGACGGTTCTTATTTAGGACGTGTAAAAGCCTAGATATTTACCATTTTGGCATTTACCATTTACTATTTTATAAATAATCCGACTTACACAGTGATGTTTGTCGGATTTTTTTTTATTTTTGTTGCAAAATAAAAATCAGCATTATGAAAAAGAGAATTCGGAGTTTTGGTTACGCGTTTAAAGGCATAAAAGCCGTTTTTGGCAAAGAAGCAAATATGAATATCCACTTAATAATGACAGCTTTGGTTGTAATTTGTGGCTTTGTGTTTTCGATAAGTATTACAGAGTGGATGCTTTGTATCGGTTGCTTTGGATTGGTTATCAGCCTCGAAATGATAAATTCGGCTATCGAAAATTTAGTAGATTTGGTTTCGCCCGAGAATAACAAATTAGCCGGAAAGGCTAAAGATATTGCTGCAGGAGCTGTATTGGTAGCTGCTATTTGCGCAGCCATCGTTGGGTTGATTATTTTTGTACCAAAAGGTTGGGAATTGCTATGAAAAAATTGATATCGAACTTTCTCGGCTTGTTATACCCGAACCTTTGCTTGATTTGTGGTGAGAATTTACTAAAAAGTGAACAACAGATATGTCTGAAATGCCTTAGCGAAATTCCGCGAACAAACTTTCACCTACACAAAGATAATCCAGTTGAAAAGCGATTTTGGGGCAAAGCCGATATTCTGAAAGCCACTTCGTTTTTCTTTTTCACAAAGGGTTCTCCTTTTCAAAAATTACTTCACGAACTCAAATATCGCGACAACAAAGATATTGGCGAATTAATGGGGAAATACGCAGCCGTAGATTTGCTGAGCGACGAAACTTTTTGTTCGATCGACTATATTGTGCCCATTCCGTTACATCCAAAAAAATATGCCAAACGTGGTTACAACCAAAGCGAATTGATTTGCAATGGCATATCAAAAATCTTCAACAAACCCGTTGATACAAAATCATTAATAAGAACAAAAGAAACCGCTACACAAACCAAAAAGTCCGTTTTTGAACGCTACGAGAATACTGCAGGCATTTTTGAAGTTAAAAACAAAGAAACTTTTGAAAATAAGCATATTTTGCTTGTGGACGATGTGCTTACTACAGGCTCAACCATCGAAGCAGCCATTCAGGCACTAAAGAAATGCGAAGGAATCAAGGTAAGTATTTTTACGCTGGCAATGGCTTAGATTGATGTGGTGATGAGATGATGTGATGAACAAAAAAACCGACTACGCTTCAAGTGGTTATTAAACGTAGCCGGTGATTTTAATATGCAAGTTTGGAAAGTTTCGTTTAGCCAGAGTTAAAGAAATTACGAATAATGGAGAATTTCTACTCTGATATTGTAACGTGATTTGATGTAATGTGCTGAATATAAATGATGTTAGAAATTAAATCGATATCGTAAATTATATACCAAGTTGTGCTTTTGTTTCGATTATAACAATGGACTTTTTTACCGTACTGTTTATGGATTTCATATTGAACATTAACATGATAAAAAGTTTTGTCCAGATTTTCGCAAACATCCACAATATCATCCACATAACTTATTGCATGCTCATATTCCAATGGATGTTTTTTCCATAAAGAAAGCCCGAAAAAATATTTGCCAAATCGTTTTCTGCCAAATGGCTAAATAAGACCATTCTCCTGATAGTGTTTGTGTATTTTGGACTTCACATTTTTACGAAACTCATCACCCGTAATATAACCTTGCGGAATAATTGAATTTACTGTGGAATCCACAAACTCAACATCTTTGTAGTTACTACGTAATTCTTCAACAATCCTTTTTCCGTTAGGGGTATTCTCATTTATTCTAACAGTATATATCATATAGTTATCTATTTATAGTTGAACATGCAAATATACAAAACTTCTTTCTGATGGAATAACAATATGCGCTGAAATATTGTTTGGTGAAAAAAACACGGCTGAATTTCAATTGATGAAATTCAGCCGGTATATGTTTTTTAATTTGGAAGTAAGTAGACTTCCTTCTACCGAGCTTGTTCCGTTACAAACGGAAACGAAGCTAAAGACGCTTCACCCAGCAAGACATTAAATTCAAACGAGCGTTTTATTTTTTTTACGGTTCCTACTTTTATCTTTAATAGAGCTAATACGTGACAACTTCTGTTGCAATAAATAGGCTGAAATTGCATTCTCTTCCTCAGCTGTCAAAGCATCCTGACCGCCAATAAAGTCAACATCTAAATTTTTAATTATACGCTTCATATTATTTGTATTGAAAATATTTGTTTATTAATTTTAAAGCTGCATTAGTTTCGATAATCATAATTCGCCCACCAAAATGAACAGCACCAAGAGTTTCAATATAATGGTCAATTAATTGCGTTTTCGAAACAAACGACACATTGCCTTCGTGCCCCCGTTGAAATGAAAGTTTGCATGCAAAAGCAACTAAATTACCTGGTACTCCAGCATAAACTTTAGACTTCGATTTGTTAAAAGGCGCACTTTCAATCAAGTGAATATAAACGTGGTCAAACTTAACTTCTACGCTAATAAGTCCCTGTATTATTTTTGAATTACCTATAATGGTGAGTTTGAATATATCGCGAGCTGGCATTTTGAATTCGTCTCTCCAATTAAACAGCCAGCCTTTATTTTTGCTTACTAACTTTAAATCGTCTTTTGCAAGTACAGAAATTTCAGTAGCAAAACTATCACCAGTTAGAATATTTTCAATTGAATTGGTCAATTTATCAATAATAAAATCTAATCCAATGTCTGATTTGTTTTTCATTCTGCAAATATACAAAACTTCTTTCTGATGGAATAACAATAAACGCCGAAATATTGTTTGGTAAAAAAAATCACGGCTGAACTTCAATTGATGAAATTCAGCCGTGATTTGAAATATCACTTAATTTGTAAATTATCAGGATTCTGACGAGTATCCCATATTGTATAAATTACAATAGTGGACTTATTTATCTCGTAAAAAAATATGTAGTTGTCAATAATTAATCCTCTTACATTATCTAAATCGGTTTTTTTATGCCAATTTCAGGATGCTTAGTCAAAAAATCAATCTCTTTTACAAACTTTGAATATAGTTTTTTTGAATAAGTTTTGCTATTATTTCGGCCATTAAAATAATCAAGAATTTCGAATAGTTTTATTTTGGCATTTTCCGACCA
This sequence comes from uncultured Paludibacter sp., assembly GCA_964511115.1. GTDB lineage: Bacteria > Bacteroidota > Bacteroidia > Bacteroidales > Paludibacteraceae > Paludibacter. The sequence goes on from CAZEEN010000148.1 coordinate 6,295, forward strand.
AATTAATTTGCGTTTAGCCATTTTTCAAACTCTTGTTGTAACTCTTCATGTTTTGTAAACAGCCCATTCTCAATTTGTTTCTTCGACTCAATAATTTCAGTTCGCTGTTCGTTTGTAAGAGAAATGACATCCGATTTTGTTTTCGTTTCAATAATAGTTTTTAAGGCTTTTAGAAACGAAATGTCTTCTATATCAGCTATTTGGTGTATTAGTGATTTTTTTAATTGAATTGCAGTCATGACTTCAAACTTATTTATACGAATTTATTGATAGTGCAAATATACAAAACTTCTTTTTAATCGAATAACAATACGTTTAGAAATTTTGTTTGGTATAAAAATATGGCTGAATTTCAATTGTTGAAATTCAGCCGTGATTTTTAAAAGTGCAAGTTTGGAAACCTGCTATTACCGCGACATAGGCAAAGAGCCGTACGCCGAGCATCTAGTGCAAGATTACACGCTACTTGGAGCGGGGTATTATTTTAAAACAAATCATAGAACCGATAGCGCAGTGAATTTCTATTCTGAAATCGTAACATGATTTGAAGTTATATGTTGAATATAGACTGTGTTTGACGCTTTGTCAAAATCATAAATAATATACCAAGTAGTATTGTTGTTGCGTGTATATTTGTACACCTTTTCGCCAAACTTTTTGTGACTCGCATATTGAGCATCTGCATGAAAAAATGTTTGGTCAATGGTTGCGCAAACATCAACAATATCAACTACATAGTCAATGATAAATATTCTTTCAAGTTGTATTTTTTTCCAATTCAAAAGCCCTTCATAAATATCATCTAAGTCTTGATTTGCTTTATTGCTAAATAATACCATGCCTATTGCAAAATGAATGTCCTTTTTCAATTGCAATTTTCCTAAATTCTTCAACTGTATAATAACCTTCAGGAATAACTACATTTTCAGCTGACTTAAAATCTTGATTATTATGCAATTTTGATAATTTTGGGACTACATTATGTCCATTTATGGGCAATTTAGATTTTACTGTTTGTATCATTTTATTTCTCTATTAGTAGTTTATTGTGCAAATATACAAAACTTCTTTCTGATGGAATAACAATATGCGCTGAAATATTGTTTGGTGAAAAAATCACGGCTGAATTTCAATTGTTGAAATTCAGCCGTTTTTTGAAATATCACTTAATTTGTAAATTATCAGGATTCTGACGAGTATCCCATATT
>CAZEEN010000149.1:0-4355 GCA_964511115.1 uncultured Paludibacter sp.
AAAGGATTTGCGACTCACAGATGTATCGGTAAAATGGAATTCAGATAGTATTGAATCCTTGTGGCGCAACACATTTACGTTTAAAAATGTAGAAAATCTCAACCTGGATAAACTAGCTGGAGCACAAGCGCCTAACAATGCTGGAGTATTTATTGAACTAAACAGTGTGAAAAATGCCATCATCGAAAAATGCATTCCAAACTCCACAACCACTACTTTTGTGAAGGTGAATGATGCCAATTGCGCTGCAATTACGCTCGATGGAAATTACATTTTGCGAAACACAAGAAAGATGGAATTTGCAAAAGGGGTAAAGAAAAACAGTTTGAAATAAATTGAATATCAAAGCTATACTGATGCACCGTTTCTTATTATCAATTCTCCTTTCGCTAACATTTCGGCGGCTCAAACGAATACAATTTGGCTGCGCGATTTAGATTTATCTAAGGTGCAATAAGGATGGAATACGGTGCACGTTAATACCAATCTTTTCAGAATACCTTCTACGGGTAAGCAACCAATGAAAATTCAAGTTAGTTTTATTGTGATTAATCTTTTATACAACGCACCGAAAGCCCCCTACTCATGTAGGTAATGCCTCTAACTATGGCTTTATCATTATCATGTATGCTTCGGTAGTAATAATGAGCATCGCCATCGTCGGAAGCAGTCCACCAATAGCCTGTAGCACCTAAATAGGCGAATGAAAATGTTGTTTCAGAAAACATACCCCCCGGAAGAGCTCTGAATTCTACTTTGTTTTTTGCACCGGTATTGGGACTGTTCCAATGTTGAGTGCCTTTTTCCTTTAATACTCCACCTACACCCGAATCACCGCCTAAATAAGCTGTTAGCTCTGCCCATTCTTCATCTGTGGGCAAATGCCAACCTGCTGGACAAGCTGCTTTGGCACCAGGCACGTTGTACAAAACGCCGTAGGTTTTATAATTTTCTGTGGCTTTAGCTTCTGCTACATTTGTGCCATCGTAACCGTACTCATAATTTCGATTACTTACCGTTGATACGGCATATCGACCATTAACAGTGGGTAAATACCTCAGATTCTCGGCCATCCATACTTGATTACCGATTTTTACAGTTTTGTAAACATTGCCGTCGCGCGAGTCGGTAAATGTGTCTGTTTCAAATTCATATTTATCGCAGCTTCCAAGCAACAAAACGAGGGCAAATAACAATGTTATTTTCGAAATATATTTGCCTAATATGTATTTCATAAAGATTTTATTTTGAAGTTTAAGAATTTGTACAAATTTTTATCATTACCAGAGATTTTCTCAAACAAATGCAGCATTACTGTCTTAGGATACGGTATCGTCACAATCAAACTTTTTAGTCTAATGTTTTAATTGATAGCAATTTACTGTGTTGAATTATTGACTTTATTTCAATATAATCAATAAAATACAAAAATAAAAGTTGTTTCACTATAAGGCAATACGATGAATGTCGTATTTTGAACGCTAAGTAACAAAGGCGCTATGTTTATATTTTCTTTGCGTCGTAGCGACTTTGCAACTTTGCGTTTAGAAATATATATTTAGTTTTTACGACTTTATATAATTCCTATTACTTATATGCATATATTTAGTAATTTTGCAGCATTATTATTTTAAAAAAAATTGAAAAATTACAAATACATAGCAGCAATCGACTCTACAAACAGTGAGCTAAAGCGAATTCAATCAAAGGAAACTTTGCCAGAGTTTTTTGCTATTCGAACAGCATTTCAGTCGGCAGGTAAAGGGCAAACAGGGAATAGCTGGGAGTCGCAGCGTGGCAAAAACTTGCTTTTCAGCCTCTTGTTCAGGCCACATCATATTGCTATACCCGAACAATTTATTTTATCGCAAATCGTTTCGGTAGCAATTGTACGGACAATGTTACAACACAAAGTAGAGTGCAGCATAAAATGGCCTAACGACATTTATGTGGGTGATAAAAAAATGGGTGGTATACTGATTGAAAATTGTTTGCGTGGAAGCCGTATTGATTTTTCCATAGTTGGTATTGGTCTCAATATCAATCAAGTGGAATTTGTAAGCGATGCGCCAAATCCCGTTTCAACATTTAATATTTTAAATAAAGAGATAGCATTAACAACGCTTTTTTCAGAAATAATTGAACACATAAAACAACTCTATTTGCATGTAAATGTTGCCGATATAAAATCGGAATATCAACAGTATTTATATCGAAAAAAAGGATTTTACACCTACAAATATCCCAATGGCGAACTATTCGAGGCCGAAATACATACTATAGGGAATGATGGTCAGCTTTGGTTGAAAAAACGCAACGGAGAATTAATTGTTTTTTATTTCAAAGAAGTGGAATTTGTGTTGACTAATATTTAAATCTATTGAAGATATTGCTTATTATTATTTTAAGCTTAATAAACAAATTTAGGTTTCAAGTTGTTAAGAGATATACTTACACATCTAAATATAAAAAGAGATATGAGAAAAGGCATTATTTCAATTGTTGTATTAGTATTTTCTGTTGCATTATCTGCACAGAAAAAGCCTGAAATTGAGTGGGTTTCGATTCCCGGTGGTACATTTGTTATGGGAACACCAACAACAGAACCCGAACGTGGTAGCGACGAACGTCAGCATACTGTTACCCTTAATCCGTATAAGTTAAGCAAATACGAGGTAACTTTTGAGCAGTACGACGCTTTTTGCCGAGCAACAAAACGTTCGAAACCCGACGACGAAAGATGGGGACGCGGTAAACGTCCGGTGATAAATGTAACGTGGGCAGATGCCAAAGCCTTTGCCGACTGGATGGGCTGCCGCCTACCTACCGAAGCGGAATGGGAATTTGCTTGCCGTGCAGGGACAACAACTCCTTTCAATACGGGCGAAAACCTAAAAACATCGCAAGCAAATTACAATGGAAACTTCCCTTACAATGGAAATGCAAAGGGTAAATACTTGCGCAAATCGGTTCCGGTAGGGAGTTACGAACCAAATGCCTGGGGACTTTTCGATATGCATGGTAATGTGTACGAATGGTGCAGCGACTGGTACGGACAATATCCACCCGTTGACGAGACAGACCCACAAGGTCCTAAAACAGGAAAATACAAAGTTTATCGTGGTGGTGGCTGGAACTTTTTAGCACGCATTTCGCGTAGCGGTTACCGCGATTATTTCTTCCCCGAACGCTCCGATTTACATATTGGTTTCCGTTTGGCAAGTTCGGAGAAGTAATAATCAGGCAACCTCCATCATTTGTTTTTTCTTCCAGGTCTGAATCGAAAGTCCTGAGGACGATTCAATACTGCGTTTCATAGAATTAAAAGAGCCAAACCCACATTTTTCGGCCAGTTGTTCGTTGCTAATTGAAGGATTAGCAACGAACACTCGTTCGAGTTCACGCATGCGATACCAATTTACAAATGCACAAAAATTTTGATTGTATTGTTTGTTTATTATTGTCGAAATATAACTTCGGTTTGTGCCAATGAGTTGAACAACATCCATGATATTCAAATTGCTATTCAAAAATATCTTATCTTTTTCAAAAGCATCTAGTAATTTTTTCAAAATTTGTTGTTGCGAAATATTTAGCTCTACCTCCTCCAAATTGCTAAAAGTAATAAGAGTCAAATTACTATCCTTTTCAAAAGTAGGGTTTATGGCTTTTTGCGTAAAACCCATATAACCAATTCCATACAGCGAAACTGTAAATATTATCCATATTGAATTTTGTATTACTTCACTTGGTAAAATAAGCTTTCTGCCTACAATATGTGCAATAAATGCGCTTACCGATATAAAAATCAGAAAATAATTTAGCAATTTCGCATTTCGAAACTTACTGTCGTGTAAATCTGAATAATACTGTTCCGCTTTATGTGCGTATTTTTTAAGTAAACCTCTATTTAAAATATAAGTGATTACGAGCAGCACCACAAAAGTGAGTTTTATTACTTTGCGCATTACGCCCAAAAACTGAATGTGAGGCGAATCGGGAAACAAGCTATCGTTGTAAAGCCAAGCTTTGTATTGCTCAAATGGGGTAAGAAAAACACCAACCGTATAAACAACCGCAATTAGTACCGGAACTAGGAGATACTTGGCATGTTTGCGAAGCGTAAATTTATCGTCGACCGTAAGCAAGCGGAAGTAAATATAATACAGAGGAAAAGCAACACCCCCAAACAATGCTAAAAGCGGTTCCCAATAGGGGAAAATGTCGGGATAAGGAGCAAAAAAGAGAAACTGACCGAAAAAACAAATAGCACTTACGAGCATAAAGTAACTCAAAAACTGAGCAGGAGGACCACTTTTCTTTTTGTTGTTTTGAAGTGAAATAAACCAGAAAAG
>CAZEEN010000149.1:4455-7406 GCA_964511115.1 uncultured Paludibacter sp.
GCAAAAAAGTAAATCTAGCTGCAAATATAGAAAATTATATTTACATGTTACAACCAAATTAAAACAAAAATTCGAATTGCTTTATTGTATGTTGTTTTTTCTACTATAAAAGCAAGCAATTTTTAGTTAAGCAATAGGAATAATTAAATGTCGTATTTAAGATTAAGGATTATTTTGAACGTAAAGATGCTAAGTAGCAAAGCCGCAATGGAAATTTAAACTTTGCGACTTACTGACTTAGCGTTTAAAATAGTACATTATATTTTTTACATAACCTAAAGTCATTTTACTAAAAAACAAAGCTCTATTTTTCAATTTTATTTTTCAAAAATAGAAATTACAACAAAAATCACAACTTGATATACAAAAAAACGTTCTGTAAAATTTACTACAACGATTTGTATTTATTACTACAACCGCCAAAATAATTGCTACAAAATGCTGATTAATAAGTAGATAAAATTCTTTTTAGGGTGATTTTTTTTACCTTTTGGCAAATATTTTTATGTTTTGGCAGTAGTCTTATTTCTGTGTCATGTAATTTTGCAGAGTAAATAGTTGTGAAAGTAGCTTTCGGAAATGTGAGTGTTATTTCACAAAAATGAAGTTTGTGTCAACCCCAATTAAATAAATTAATAATACAAAAATATATATGAAGAATTTTGCTTTTATAATAAGTTTGTCGCTTATTACTTTTTTATTTGCTCAAACGCCTCAAGTAATGATATATGAAGCTGTTCTGCGTAACGAAAGTGGACAGATTTTGGCAAACAGACAAATTGAGATGAAAATTAGTATTATTCGAACCGAAGTTTCGAAAACAGTTGTGTATAGCGAAACTCATACACTTACTACTGATGATAAAGGTCTTATTAGCATCAAAATAGGCAATGGAACGAGCGTTGTTGGAGCATTTTCAGGAATTGAATGGTCAAAAGGATCCTACTTTATTCAAGCTGAAACAGAACTCAATGGTGGTAATAATTATCTTTTTTCTGAACTAGTGAGCTTATGAGTGAGCCTTATACTTTGTATGCGAAACAAATATGTTCGATACAATGATACTTGTGTAAAGTAAAAAAACTTGAAATTTTTGCCATTCTGCAAAATATCAGATGCTTAATGTGGCTGAACTAACAATTGATATAAATAAAATAATACTTATTTTCAAAAAAATCAATTCAATGAAAAAATTTATTTAAAAAAAATGGGTGCTCTCGTTTAAAGCATTCTTTTTTCTCCAAAATGCTGCATATTTGTACGACGATTACGATTCGCCCAAAATGATGAATACACCTGCAATCGAGAAAGTAGATTTGGATAACGAAATCTCACTTGCTTTAGCTTCTTTACCCGTAAGTGGGCCTGGCGAATCGATGTTAGATTTTGAATCAACAAATCCATTTAAGGTTATGGATAGTTTGGCATAAAAAATAGAGGAATTAAATTTATTGTTTCGTTTATCAACCAAACGGGCTGTTTCAAATCAATTGAAACAGCCCGTTTTTAATATCAGATAGTCTGGTTTTAAGCAGCATACATCCCAATGCTAAATGGCTACAAACACACAACTTCTGCTACTATAAATTTTCTAACTTGTCAGTTGCTTATGTTGTTTTCTCCATTCGGACAATGATAACCCAGTTTTAGCTTCAACAGCTCGTTTAAGCGAATTCAATGATCCGAAGCCACAGGTTTCTGCCAATAGCTCATTTGTATATTTGGGATTTTCGGCGTGTACTCTTGCTAATTCTTCAATTCGATAACCATTTACAAAGGAACAGAAATTTTGATTATAATGATGGTTAATAAGATTCGAAATGGCAGTTCTATTTGTACCAACTTCTTTTACAATATCCATAATATTTAGACGGCTATTCAAATATATTTTTTTTTCGTTAAAAAGCAACAATATTTTTTGGTGTACTACATTCTGATCAATCAGAATTGAGGTTTCAGTACTTTTATTTAATTCGTTTTCTTCTAAGTCGAATGTGGGATTTACGGCTTTTTGACGTATACCCATATATCCTATAAAATAAACTGTTATCGCATATATCGTCCAAAGCACATAAATCATTGTGTCCTTTGGCAATATATATTGCCGACCCAAAACCAATGCTACAAACGAACTGGCAGTTAAGATTAGTATGGAATAGTTAAGTAGGCTAGCATTGTTGTACTTACCATCATTTATGTCCGAATAATACTGTTCAGCCCTGTATCCATATTTCTTCAGAAGTAGGTAATTGCCTATATAAGTTGCACTTATCAACAATAGAAACCATACGCGCAAAAAGATTCGCATATTGCGCAAAAATTGTATATACAACGAATCGGAAAATGCATTATCATCGAAAAGCCATGTCCGATATTCGACTGTTGGCGTAAGCAACACCCCAATTGCATATATGGTAGTGAGTATTAGCGAAGGAACGAGATAGATTCCATGTGCTTTAAAAGTAAACTTTTCGTCCACGGTAAGCAATCGGAAATATATATAATAGATAGGAAAACCAATGTGTCCGACATAGGTCAAGAGCACATCTACATAGTGATAGAGATGACGAAGCGGTGAAAAATATAAATAATGAGAGGTGAAACATATAAAAACAATAATCATAAAAATCATCAGCATTTTGCGAGGATTCGTTTGGTTGTTTTTATCGCTATAGAGTGCAATTATCCAAAATAAGGATGCAAAGACGGGTGCTAATAGGAATATTATTTTTGCCATAGAACTGATTAAAGAATTGACAAAGATATATAAAATTTATTTATGTTAATACTACCCAATTTTTATACTTAAGTTTTGAGTAAAAAAAGAATTTTTGCTTGCTAAAAGTTACGATTATTGATGCTTTAAATATACAAATAAATACAAAACACACTAAACACAAAATATTGTGAAATGTAAAATGTACTACAAAAATCTGTTTTTATTATTACAA
>CAZEEN010000150.1:0-1859 GCA_964511115.1 uncultured Paludibacter sp.
GTTTCTGCCTACAGAGCAGGTAACTTAGATATTCGTAGTGTTAATTCTTCGGGAAATGAAATTGGTACTGTGGCAATAGCTCTTAACGAATTGTTGGATAATGTAAAAGCTGAAAATATTATTTCTGCCAAAATAAATCGCATTGCCGACTCAATGCTTATTGAAGATAATTCACATACATTCTTCAAAAGTTTGTTGCCCGTTTTAGCAACCGAAACAAATTCGCAAATTGCTGCTGTGTATTTTTTAGACGACTCGAATAATGAGTTTTATGTTTACGAATCGGTAGGTTTAAGCGCCGAAAGTGACAAACAACGTTTTTCGGCAACTACCTACGAGGGCGAATTTGGTGCCGCGTTGGCAACCAAAAAAATTCAATTTGTAAGAAGCATTCCAATTGAAACGCATTTTATTTTCAATACGGTGTCTGGTGCTATGGTGCCGCGCGAAATTGTTACTATTCCAATATTGGTTGCTAACGAAGTGGTAGCTATTGTTTCGCTTGCCAGTTTGCGTAAATATACTGAAGATACAGTAAACTTGTTTTATAAAATATACGATGTGCTCAGTGCGCGTATCGATGGAATTTTAGTATATAGGAATATGCGTAAAACAGCTACCCGATTACAAGAGCAAAACATTGAGTTGGAGCAGCAGCGTAACGAGTTGAATCAACAATCCACCGAATTGGCTCAACAAAATGGAGAATTGGAAATTCAAAAAAATCAATTGAAGGAAGCAAGTAGGTTGAAAACTACATTCTTGTCAAACATGAGTCATGAGTTGCGCACACCGCTTAATTCGGTTATTGCGCTCTCGGGTGTGCTAAATCGCCGATTGCAAAACGTAATTCCCGACGACGAATATAGTTATATTGGTGTAATAGAGCGTAACGGACGGCATTTATTGACGCTTATAAACGATATTTTGGATATTTCGCGCATCGAAGCCGGACGCGAAGAGGTGGAGATAAACGAGTTTGACGTGAATAATGCGATAGCCGAAGTAGTGGAAATGATTCAACCTCAGGCTAATGAACGCAAAATAAATCTGGTGCATCAAAAAAATGAAAACAAAATTATGCTTCAGAGCGATAGCAAAAAAGTACGTCATATACTCCAAAACCTGATTGCCAATGCCGTTAAATTTACCGAAAAAGGTTCGGTAGAAGTGCAAGTTACAAACATTGATAATAAAGTTTCCATTCATGTAAAAGATACAGGTATTGGAATTCCTACAGAGCATTTAATACATATTTTCGACGAATTCCGACAGGCAGATAGCAGTACTTCGCGCCGGTTTGGAGGTTCAGGCTTAGGCTTAGCTATAGCTCGTAAATACGCCCGCTTACTCGGAGGTGATATTACTGTAGTTAGCGAACCCCAAAAAGGCTCTGAATTTACGTTTGTACTACCCGAAAAAGCCGGAATAAAGATTCAAATTCAGGAAATTGACCGTACGTTCGATATGCCGGTAAAAAATGATGATTCGCTATTTACTTTGAAACAAAACATTGTTGGTGCTAACACAAAGCCCAAAAGTATTTTATTGGTTGAAGATAGTGAACCGGCAATTATTCAAATAAAAGATATGCTCGAAAGTAATAATTTCAGTGTTCGGGTAGCACGCTCGGGAACTGAAGCACTTCAAATTTTAAGTGAATTTACTCCCGATGCCATGATTCTCGACTTGATGATGCCGATTATGGATGGCTTTGAATTGCTCGAAAAAATTCGGAATTTTGAAAAAACCAAAGATGTTCCCGTTTTAATTCTTACAGCAAAACACATTACAAAAGAGGATATTAAGATGTTGAAAAGCAATAATATTCATCAGTTAATACAAAAAGGAGATGTGCA
>CAZEEN010000150.1:1959-7403 GCA_964511115.1 uncultured Paludibacter sp.
GATTTTATTTTAATGGATATTGCATTACCCGAATTGGACGGTATACAGGCATTTAAGCAGATAAGAAACAACCCACACCTAATGCATGTTCCGGTGATTGCTCTCACGGCAAGCGCCATGCTATCCGATCGCGAAACTATATTAGCGTATGGTTTCGAAGCATATATTCCCAAACCGATTGACGAAAAACAGTTTTTTGAAATTATAAACAAAGTATTGTATGGAAAATAAAGAATTGAAAATTTTAGCTGTTGACGATATTTACGATAACTTAATTACGCTTAAAGCACTCATTCTGGAGGCTTTTTCGCATGCTCAGGTGATTTTTGCCTTGTCTGGGCAAGAAGCAATCTCGATAGCTGAACGCATTCAGCCCGATTTAATTTTGTTGGATGTGGTAATGCCCGATATGGATGGTTTTGAAGTTTGCGAAAAGTTGAAAGCTGATGTGAATTTAATGGATATTCCGGTTGTATTTATAACCGCACTCAAAGGAGATAAAGAAAGTCGAATTAAAGGATTAGAAGTGGGGGCTGAAGCTTTTTTGGCAAAGCCGGTAGACGAGAGTGAATTAATTGCACAAATTCGGGCTATGACCAAGATTCGGGAAGCAAATTTGCTGCGGCGTACCGAACAAGACCAACTTTCGGCTATGGTTTCCGAAAAAACCATGCAATTGGAATTGAATAATGTTGCAACTCTGAATTTATTGGAGGATTTGCAAAAAGAGATTGATGCCCGAAGAAAAACAGAAACCGAATTACTTCGAAGCGAAGCGCGATTGCATCGTGCCGAATTAGCTTCTAAATCAGGAAATTGGGAATATAATCATGAGACAAAAATTTTTCATTTGTCCGATGGAGCTGCTTTTGTATTGGGGTTTTCGGATACAAATATCGATTATAAAACCTTTGTAGATTTAATTGCTGAAAAAGATAGAAATGAATTTAAACATTCATTAAATCAACTTATTACGAATGGTTTACCATTTAATTCTGAGATACAATTTTTACCTTACGGTCATACAGTTGCAATCGATATTCGAATCTTTGCCGTAAAGGAAAAGGAAGATCAATTGGTTTTTGGAGTGCTGCGTAACATAACCGAACAAAAAGAAGCCCGTGAAAAATTAATTGAAAGCGAACATAAATTCCGTGAATTAATGGATAATTCGCCGGAAGGAATTACCATTTATGTTGATGGTGTAATAGCTTATGTAAATAAAGAAGCTATGAATGCCATGCGTGCAAAAGACAAGAGTGAGTTAATTGGTAAATCTCTATTTCATTTTATACATCCCGATAATGTGCCCTTGATAATGGAACGGATGCAATTTGTAGCTATGACGCCATTGAATACTGCTCTTCCTTCGGTTGAAGAAAAATACATCCGATTGGATGGTACTGAGGTGGATGTTGAAATTAAAGTAATGCCAATACTATACGAAGGTAAACCGGCAGTTCAAATCTCGGGACATGATATAACGGAGAAAAAACAGGCACGTGAGGAAATAGAAAAAAACCGAAGGGAGTTAAAAACGATTTACGACAATGCACCTGTAATGATGTGTGTGGTAAACGAAAAAGCTGAGATCTTATTCTCGAATAATGCTTTAAACACTTTTATTGACGATCCGGATAAACTAACTGCTAATATTACAACTTGCGGCAATGTATTTGGTTGTATAAATTCTATGCAAAATCCTAAAGGGTGCGGGCATGGAACCAGCTGTAACAGCTGTGGGTTGCGACATGCTTTAGTAGATACATTTGACACAGGATTAGAACACAAGAGTATTGATTTTCAAACAACTATTCTACGTGGTAATGAACATAAAAAGGTGGCTCTGCTAGCTTCAACTTCGTTAATTGAGAGTGAGGGAGAAAAACGTTTATTACTTTGTATGCATGATATCACAGCTCGTCGTGAAGCACAGGAAGCACTAACAAAAAGCGAAACATTGTTGCGAACATTTATCGAAAATATTCCTTTTGGTATTTTTGCCCGCAATACGAATAATGTGGGGGTTCTCGAAAACCGAAAACATGTGGAAGAGTTTGGAACACTTATTGGAAAAACACCTGATGATTATAAGGAAATTGATGCAGAAGTTGCAGCAATTTGGAAACAGAATAATGCTCGTGTTTTTAATGGAGAGGTGCTTAACACAGAGGTTGAATATACAAATTTGGAAGGTAGGAAAATTCCTTTCCAGCAAATAGTTTTTCCTATTCGCGCCAATGAACAGATTCTTGGAATTGCAGGTATTAATATCGATATCTCAGACAGAATAAAATATCAAAAAGAATTACTCGATTATCAAACACAACTTAAGGATTTTGCTGCTCACTTACAAACTGTTCGCGAGGAGGAACGTGTGGACTTAGCGCGTGAAATTCACGACGACCTGGGGCAGGTGTTGGTGGCAATTAAATTCGATCTTGGCATGATGGGTGTTAAATCAAAAAAATATATTCGCGAAGAAGCAGTCGAAGAGTTTACAAAACAATTTAAACGGCTCGAAAATTATGTAAACAATAGTATTAAAAGTGCTCGTCGCATTATGACCGACCTGCGTCCGGAGTTGCTCGATATGGTAGGACTTGTAGAAGCTTTCAAAGAACATATTGCAGCATTTAACGAACGGCAACAGGTTGATTGTGAGTTTATTGATAAAACTTCTGGTGTGGATCTTCCAGCCGAAAAAGCGGTGGCACTTTTCCGTATTTTGCAGGAGTCTCTTAATAATGCTGCTAAATATTCCGAAGCTACAAAAATAACCATTGAGTTAGGAAGTAGAAAAAATTGTACTTACCTCGAAATTATCGACAATGGTGTAGGTTTTGATTTAGCGATTAAAAAACGTAGCGATTCGTATGGGCTTACAGGTATGAAAGAGCGTGCTTATCTGCTCGACGGTACGGTTGATATTTGGAGCGAACTGGGCAAAGGGGTTAAAATTAAAGTAGAAGTACCCGAATAATAGATTCTAAATTTCACTCAACTCTAACCAACGCATGGTTTTCTCCTCGATTAATTCGTTGAGTTTGCCATGTTTTTCAGAGGCGTTTAGTATTTCGGGCGTTGTTAATGTTCCCGAGGCAAGCCGATTTTCAATGTCGGCTTTTTCTTTTTCCAATTCAGGTATTTCCAATTCTAACGATTCAAATTCTTTTTGTTCTTTATAAGTTAGTTTTTGTTTCGTGTTTTCTTTATCAGACGAGGCACGCCTCGTCTCTACACTCGTCTGTCCTCTATTGTCTTGGTTCTTGGTTCTTGTCTCTTGGCTCTTGATTCTCATCTCTTCTTCCTCAATTTCACTCCATTCCCTATAATCTGTATAGTTTCCCGGAAAATCTTTTAGTTCAGCATTTCCATTAAAAACCAACAAATGATCTACTACTTTATCCATAAAATAGCGGTCGTGGCTTACTACAATCACACAGCCTTTAAACGACTGTAAGTAATCTTCCAAAATGTTAAGTGTTACAATATCGAGGTCGTTAGTTGGCTCATCGAGTACCAAAAAGTTTGGATTTCGCATCAAAACCGTGCAAAGATGCAAACGGCGTTTTTCACCTCCACTAAGTTTATACACATAATTATACTGCGTTTCGGGAGTAAATAAAAAATGCAATAAGAACTGCGAAGCCGACATTTTTTTTCCATTTCCCAAATGCACTTCCTCGGCAATATCGCGCACTACATCAATCACTTTCATTTGTTCGTCGAATGCCAATCCATCCTGACTATAGTATCCAAAAACAACCGTTTCGCCAATATCAAACGAGCCACTGTCGGGTTTTATTTCGCCCAAAAGCATTTTTAGATAGGTTGATTTCCCCGTACCATTTTTACCTACAATTCCCATTTTTTCGTAGCGGGCAAAGTTGTAATAGTAGTTGTCGAGAATTTTTAAATCGCCGTATGATTTTGAAATGTATTTGGCTTCGAAAATTTTAGAGCCCAGGTAACTTGCTTTTACATCGAGCTGTACTTTGTCGTTGTTTCGGCGCTGTTTAGCTCGTTCTTCAATTTCGTAGAAACTTTCTTGTCGCGCTTTAGCTTTATGTGCACGTGCCTGAGGTTGTCGACGCATCCATTCGAGTTCGTTTTTATACAAATTGATGGTTCGTTCACTTTCCGAATTCCAGTTCTCGATGCGTTCTTGTCGTTTTTCTAAATAATAACTGTAATTTCCACTGTACTGAAATAATCCTTGATGATCAATTTCGATAATATTGGTACACACACGGTCCAAAAAATAACGGTCGTGCGTAACCATCAAGAGCGACATGGTGGAGCGTTTCAAAAAATCTTCGAGCCATTCAACCATTTCGAGGTCTAAGTGGTTGGTAGGTTCATCCAAAATAAGCAAATCGGGTTCGCTAATCAATACATTTGCCAGTGCCACACGCTTGAGCTGTCCGCCCGAGAGTTCACCAATTTGCTGTTCGAAGTTGGTAATTTTCAGCTTGCCCAAGATTTGCTTAATGCGTGTTTCGTAATCCCATGCCTTGTGCAAATCCATGCGGTTGATAATGTCGTCCAACTTGCTATGATCATCGCTTAGCATACAATGCTCATAATCGGCAATGGTACGAACCACTTCATTGTCGGTGCGCAAACAAGCATCAATTACCGACAAGTTTTTCGGAAAATCAGGACTTTGCTCTAAATAGCCCACCCGCAAATCTCTGCGAAACGAAATATTACCCGAATCGTAATCCTCTTTACCGGCAATAATATTCAGCAAGGTCGTTTTTCCAGTACCGTTTTTTGCAATTAGCGCCACTCGTTGATTGTCGGATATACCAAAAGAGATATCTTCGAAAAGCAATAAATCGCCAAAAGATTTGGTGAGATGTTCAATTTGTAAGTAACTTATCATTTTTTTTAGTTGATTAGAAATTGAGAAATTATGAAAATAAGTTTATAATACCAGATTCATATTTATCTTAATTTCCTAATTTCTTATTTTTCTAATTTCTTATTTTCTCAAATAAATTGCAACATGCATCTTCCAATAAATCAATTACATATTCGAATCCACGCTCGCCTCCATAATAAGGGTCAGGGATATGAGTAGCCTGGTGACGGGTACAATAATCAGTCATGCGCACAATTTTATTTTTTTCATCAATTGTATTAGCCATATCGCACAAATCATCAAAATTAGCATCGTCCATAGCTACTATCAAATCAAAGGTTTCAAAATCCTTGCGCGTAACTCTTCGCGAGCGACTTAAGAGCGTATAGCCACGCTTTGCAGCATGCATACGCATTCGGCTGTCGGCCAATTCGCCGGCATGATAGCCAATTGTACCAGCCGAATCTACAACAAAGTCGTGTTCACGATGTTCGCGCTTCAATATATGTAGAAATACACCTTCAGCCATTGGTGACCGACAAATATTTCCCATACAAACAAAAAGGATGGATTT
>CAZEEN010000151.1:0-7378 GCA_964511115.1 uncultured Paludibacter sp.
TTCATGCCGCTCATAAGCGGTTTTTCAATTATTTCGATGGCCGAATCGTAGGCTGTAAGCGCTTCGGCCAAATCTTCTTCCAAAAAGTCGCTAATGCCTTTTATCAACGCATATTCCAATCTTCCTTGCAATTCGCGTGTGCGCCATTCGTCTATCTTCTCCACTTTCTCACCCGAAGCCTGATTTTTTACCTTTTCGGCTAATTCAATCATGCGCTCCGTTGCATCAGCTCGGCGATTCAACACTATATCTTCTACATGTTCCAGCAATTCCGGCTCAATATCCTCGTAAATTTGTAACATGCCTGCATTTACAATGCCCATATCCATGCCTTCTTTGATGGCATAGTACAGAAAAACACTGTGAATAGCCTCACGCACCACATTATTTCCACGGAACGAAAATGATAAATTACTCACACCACCACTCACTTTGGCATAAGGTAGATTTTGTTTTATCCAGCGGGTAGCGTTTATAAAATCAACTCCATAATTGTTATGTTCCTCAATGCCAGTGGCAATTGCCAGCACATTTGGGTCGAAAATAATATCCTGCGGTGGAAAACCAACTTTATCAACCAACAAACGATAAGCTCGTTCGCAAATCTGCGTTTTGCGCTCAAAACTATCCGCTTGTCCTTTTTCGTCGAAAGCCATAACCACCACAGCAGCACCGTATGCACGAATTTTGCGTGCTTTGTCCAAGAAATCGGCTTCACCCTCTTTCATGCTAATGGAATTCACAATACACTTGCCCTGAACGCATTTCAGTCCAGCCTCAATTACTTCCCATTTCGAGGAATCAATCATAATCGGCACACGCGAAATTTCAGGCTCTGATACCACATAATTCAGAAATGTTACCATTTCCTCTTTGGCTTCGAGCATAGCATCGTCCATATTTATGTCGATAATCTGCGCACCTTCTTCCACTTGTTTTCGGGCAATAACCAAGGCTTCTTCGTATTTTTTCTCGTTTATCAAACGCAAAAACATACGAGAACCTGCCACATTGCATCGCTCTCCAATGTTGGTGAAAAGCGAATCATTATTTATGACCAATGCTTCCAAACCCGAAAGTTCTAAATCGGTAGAAGGAGTTTGTGTTTTTCGAATTTCTTTACCTTCAATCAGCTGTTGATAAGCCGCTATGTGGTCGGGAGTTGTGCCGCAGCAGCCACCAATGATATTCACCAGTTTTTCGTCGAAATACTCCACCACCTGCTCCGCCATGCGTTCAGGTGTTTCGTCGTATTCGCCAAATTGGTTCGGTAGCCCCGCATTAGGGTAAGCACTTACATAGCACGAAGCCAAACTGCTGATTTCTTGCAGGTAAGGTTTTAAATCTCTGGCGCCAAACGAACAATTTAAGCCGATTGATAACACATTGGCATGCGAAACAGAAGCTAAAAAAGCACGAATCGTTTGCCCGGAAAGGGTGCGACCGCTTGTATCAGCAACTGTTGCCGATAACATAATTTCGACCCGTTTGCCACTTTCTGTCATGGCTTCTTCGGCTGCAAAAACAGCCGCTTTGGCATTTAGCGTATCAAAGATTGTTTCAATTAAAAGGGCATCAACACCGCCTTCTATCAACGCCAAAATCTGTTCCTTGTAAGCCGCCACCAAATCGTCGAAACTTACAGCACGGTACGCCGGATTATTCACGTCGGGCGACATCGAAGCCGTTTTGTTAGTTGGACCAACAGCTCCTGCAACAAAGCGAGGCTTTGAAGGATTTTCAGCCGTAAACTTGTCAGCAGCTTTGCGGGCAAGTTGAGCCGCAGCAAGGTTTATTTCGCGCACAAACTCACTCATTCCGTAGTCGTCCATCGAAATGCGTTGCGCGTTAAATGTATTTGTTTCGATAATATCGGCACCTGCAGCAAGGTATTTACAATGAATATCGTAAATAATATCGGACTGCGAAAGTACCAATAAATCGTTATTGCCTTTTTGAAGAATTTCGTGTTTTGCAAAGCGCGAACCACGATAATCAGCCTCTTGTAATTTGTGGCGTTGTATCATGGTTCCCATTGCACCATCCAAAATTAGGATGCGGTTTTCGAGCTGGGATTGTAAAGTCATTTTCAGTTATTTGATTTTCGAACTGCAAAGATACGGTAAATGTGGCAATGTGCCAATATTCGAATGTTCTAAAAAGAATAAAGCCACCTGACAGGTCAGATGGCTTACTTTATAAACCTTACAAACTTTATTACTTATTTCTTGTATCCATACACTGCCAAATCGCCCAATTCTTCTTCGATGCGAAGCAATTGATTGTATTTAGCCATACGGTCGGAGCGGCTGAGTGAGCCTGTTTTAATCTGACCTGAGTTGGTAGCTACGGCAATGTCGGCAATGGTAGCATCTTCGGTTTCGCCCGAACGGTGCGAAGTTACTGAAGTGTAGCCTGCACGGTGAGCCATTTCGATGGCATCCAATGTTTCGGACAACGAACCAATTTGGTTTACTTTAATCAGAATAGAGTTGGCGCAACCTAAATCGATACCTTTTTTCAGGTATTCTACATTGGTTACAAATAAATCGTCGCCTACCAACTGGCATTTATCGCCAATTTTTTCGGTCAACAGTTTCCAACCATCCCAGTCGCTTTCGCCCATACCATCTTCGATGGAGTCGATAGGATATTTTGAAATTAATTCAGCCATATAATCGGCCTGTTCGGCAGAGCTGCGTTTTTTACCGTTTGGACCTTCAAATTTCGAATAATCGTAAATTCCATTTTTGTAAAACTCAGATGCAGCACAGTCCAAACCAATGGTAATGTCTTTTCCGGGAACGTAGCCTGCATTTTTAACTGCGGTAAGGATTGATTCCAACGCATCTTCGGTGCCACCGGCAAGGTTAGGAGCAAAGCCACCTTCGTCGCCCACAGCAGTACTTAAATTACGGTCGTGTAATACTTTTTTCAATGAATGGAACACTTCAGCACCCATACGCAAGCCTTCGCGGAAAGAAGCTGCACCAATAGGGCGAATCATAAATTCCTGAAATGCGATAGGAGCATCGGAGTGTGAACCGCCGTTGATAATATTCATCATAGGAACCGGCAATGTAAAGGCATTTGTACCACCAATATAACGATACAAAGGCATTCCCAAATATTCGGCAGCTGCTTTGGCAACAGCCAGCGAAACGCCTAAAATGGCATTCGCACCTAGGTTAGATTTGGTTTTAGTGCCGTCGAGGGCAATCATTAATTTGTCGATTTTGCGTTGTTCCAATGCGCTGATTCCTACAAGGGCAGGAGCGAGGACGTTATTTACATTGGCCACAGCTTTCAGTACGCCTTTTCCGAGGTAGCGACCTTTATCGCCGTCGCGGAGTTCAATGGCTTCGTTTTCGCCAGTAGATGCTCCCGATGGAACAGCAGCACGGCCTACAACGCCCGATTCTAACAATACATCTACTTCTACAGTAGGATTACCACGCGAATCTAATACCTCGCGGGCAACAATTTTCTCAATTTTACTCATTTTCTGAAAATTTATTATAGTTGATTATTCTTTTTTTAATGTTCCTTAAACGCATTAGTTAAACAGTTTTTTTTGAAAATTGTTTTGAACAAAATTGATTTTTTAAGTAGAGTTTAAATAAGATAGAATTATTTGACCCCCAAACCCCCAAATGGGGCTAAAGAGTGCGATTATTGGGCTATTATAAAATAAAACAGACTATTGGAAATTCCAATAGTCTGTTAATATGTATTTTGACTTTAATATTCTATATGTCGTCTTATTTCTGTACCAATACCCAAGCATCGGCAAAGCGGTCGGAAATTTGATTGATGCGGGTGCGTGCTTGCGCATATTCGTTGAACGAACCTATCAACACGCGGAACATTCCTTGCTCATTTACAACTACCAAAGCCTTGTTGCCTTCGCTTTTAAGTGTGTTTTGCAAACCTTTGGCGTTTACCTGACTTTTAAAACTACCCACTACAACATGATATTTAAATTTCAGTGCGTCAACGTTTGTTTCGCCATCGGCTAAACTGAATTTTTCGTTGCGTGTAACTTCAGGACCTGCGGGTGCAGCTGCTTGTGGTTGTACGGCTGTAGTAGTTGATGCAACAGGTGCAACGGCTTCTACATTAGCACCAGGAATTTTGGTTACTTTTTGTTTGGTCTTACATGCTGTGAACGAAGTGGCTAAAACAGCTACAGCGATTAAAATTTTAAATGTTTTTGTCATAATTGCATGGGTTATTCGTGTTTATTTTTTAAGTTATTAATATCCAACACAAATATCCGAATAAAAACCCATCCATACAATATTTTGAATTTTTTTTAATAAAAAACAACGCATTTTGCAAACAAAAATAAGGTTAATAGTGTTAGAGGGTTAGAAATAACAAAATATTTAATTTAAAAACAACTAAAATTATAGAATCATGAAATTTTCATTGCCCGAATTACCTTATGCACACAATGCATTGGAACCAATTATTACTGCCGAAACTATTGCTTATCACTACGGCAAACATCACCTGACTTATGTAAACAACCTGAACGGTTTGGTAGAAGGAACTGAATTTGCTGACGCTGACTTGGATACTATCGTTAAAAAATCGGATGGTCCGATTTTTAACAATGCTGCGCAAATCTGGAATCATAATTTTTACTTCCTTTCGCTAACTCCTAACAAAGGTACACAACCTTCGGCAAGTTTGGCCAAAGCTATTGATGCTGCTTTTGGTTCGTTCGACGAATTTAAAAAACAATTTGGACAGTCTGCAATCACCGTATTTGGTTCGGGTTGGGCTTGGCTGGTAAAAGATGCCGAAGGTAAACTTTCGATTGTAAAAGAAAGCAACGCTGGAAATCCTGTTACGCGTGGTTTAGTGCCATTGTTGACATTCGACGTGTGGGAACATGCTTACTACATCGATTATCAGAATCGTCGTGCCGACTATGTGGCTGCTTTGTGGGAACTTGTAAACTGGGATGCCGTATCAGCTCGCTATTAATTAGCAGTACTTTATATCATAAAAGAGGCTTTATCAAAAGTCTTTTTTTGAACGCAAATTACGCAAATTTTCACAAATCTAATATCTTCAATATTCTATATTATATTGAATAACAACAATATATGATTTGTGATAATTTGCGTTTTTTTGCGTAATTTGTGTTCATCTTTCTTTTGAAACATCCTCTTTTTTATTTCTTTTCGAACCATTTTTTCACATCAATATCAAAACCTGCACCCTGCATGTAATTTAGCGTTGCAATGCGAAGTGCATTTCCATAGAAATCCAAATCTATTTCGTTTTTGGTACTAAAAGGTATTTCATTATTCGAAAAAATATTTGGTTTTTTCTGCAATGATGTCGCTCCTACACTTTCGGGGTTTTGTCCTGAAGGACTGTGTATAGTCATGGCGTAACGATGCCAAAAAGCTGAATGCATGTAATTTGCAGCAAATAGGCTTCGTACTACTTCGAGCGATTCGATGGTTTCGCGGGCTGTTTGCGTTGGGAAACCGTACATTAGGTAAGCGTGTGTCATTATTCCTGCCTCGGAAAGATTTTTCATGCACTCTCGTGCACTTTCTATGGTAATACCTTTATTTATCAACTCCAATACGCGCGGCGAAGCCACTTCGAGCCCACCCGAAACAGCTACACAACCCGATTTAGCCAATAAATAGCACAACTCTGCATTGTACGATTTTTCGAAACGAATATTTGTCCAATAACTTACCACCAAACCTCTTCGAATAATTTCTTCGGCCAATTTGCGTAAAACGGCAGGAGGTGCAGCTTCGTCGGTAAAGTGAAAACCCGAAATGCCTGTTTGCTGCATCAACGTTTCCATACGGTCGACCAATAACTCAACAGGAGCTTTTTCGAACCGTTTGATATAATCGAGCGTACCATCGCAGAAAGCACATTTTGCCCAATAGCATCCGTGAGCAAGCGTGAGTTTATTCCAACGTCCATTGCTCCACAGTGCGTGCATGGGGTTGGTCAATTCAATCAGGTTTATGTAATTGTTTTGCATTACACCATCGTAATCGGGCGTTCCTGTATCGGCAAAACGAATGTTTTCGATGCTGTCGAAATTGATGCGTTCGAGTTCCCCACTTTGATTCCGAAGTATTGTTCGTACCAAATTTCCGTCCGTTAGCAAGCGAAGCAGCGGTAATTCGCCATCGTCGAAAGTAAGGTAGTCGATATAATCAAAAATTTTGGGATCGGTAATTTGGCGTAGTTCGGTATTTACATAACCTCCGCCCATAACAATTTTGGTTTCGGGAACATGTTGCTTCAGCCACTGAGCACAACGCATGGCACTGTATAAATTTCCCGGAAATGGCACACTAAATCCTACAAAATCAGGTTTTTGTTCCTTGATTTTTTCGGCAAAAATTTCAATTAATAGCTTGTCGATAAAATTAAGAGGTTTTTCTAATTCTTTTTGTAGCGGTTCGAACTCCGGTAAATGCAGGCAAAGCGACTCAGCGTAACGTATTAATTCGAAATGCGGGTCAATGTATTTTTGAATTAATTCGCATAAATCTTTTATAAATAAAGTACAAAGATGTGTAGCGCGGTCGTGATTACCGATAGTTCCAAAAGCCCACTCCATGTCATCGGCTTCGGGTCGACGTTTCGAAACAGGCCAATACTCCAAATCGCTGAATCGAAGCGCTAAAGAACTATCTCTACCGCTTAAAAAATGCATGACCGGCTCAATATTTTGAATAAAAAAAGTGGCGTGTTGGAATAAAATTCGATGGGGTTTGGTCAGTTTTTCTTCACTTAGAATATTAAAAATGCTAGTTACATTCTCAGCAGTGAATAGTTTTTCGATAAGCTCTATGCTCAAATCAGCTTGTGCAGCATCCACACCACGCGAACGCAAAAAACCTGTCAGCTGCATTGTAGCGGGGTAGGGGGTGTTGAGTTGCGTAAGTGGCGGCGTTACAAGTAAAATCGACATATAAAGTTAGAAATTAGAAGTTAGAAATTAGAAGAAATTAAGATGATTGAAGTAAGAAAACTTATTTATTATTCATTTTTTTGAGAATTGTAACAAAAATGGCAGTCAATTCGTTAGCTTCTTTTAATTCATTTTCGACTTGTAGCCAATTCTTATCTTTAATAATTTCGAGCCAAAAGCATGATTCATCAGACTCTTCAAGCACAATATTTAATTTAGCAATAAATTCTTTATCACTTCGCGCCCTATTTGCTGCTCTGTAATTAGCTGCAACTGATGTTGCACTTCGAACCAGTTGAGTAGCAATTACTTTTTTAGAAATTGAATAATCAAGTTTGTCAATCAAATCAATAATTGATAATGAGAATTTCTTTGTTCTATCTTGTAATTCTTTACTCATATTTTTCT
>CAZEEN010000152.1:0-5127 GCA_964511115.1 uncultured Paludibacter sp.
GCCAACTAAAATAACGTTTTTCAATTTATAACTTTCGAGCAAATCCACAATGCTTTGATGTTCCATTTCGGCATATTCGCCAAGCTCGAGCATATCGCCCAATATCAGCATTTTATTCTCAACCTCCATAAGTCCAAAATTCTGCACTGCTGCCCGCATGCTTGTTGGGTTAGCATTGTATGCATCAACGACCAATTTATTTCGTTCGGTAACAGTTAATTGCGAACGGTTGTTTTGAGGAGTATATTGTTCCAAACCTGCTTTAATTGTGGTATCGTCAATTCCAAAAAAATGACCAATTGTAACTGCTGCCAGTATATTTTCGGCATTATAAGTGCCAATTAATTTTGTATCAACGACAAAGCAACTGTTCATTTTTGTGCAGCATTGCATTTTCAAAAATGGTGAGCACGAAAGAACCACCCCTGCAACCAACTCTTTTTTACATTCAGCTATCAATTTGTATTTCACCAACCTGTCATCGTTTGTAAAACCCGATTTAAGCGCCATTTCACGTAAATGTTCGTTTCCTGCATTTATAAAAATCGATTTAGCATTATCGTGTATATTAACATAAAGTTCTGATTTTGTTTCTTTTACACCTTCGAACGAGCCAAAACCTTCTAAATGTGCTTTACCAACATTGGTAATAATTCCATAATCGGGGCATGCTATTTTGGCTAATAGCTTTATATCACCCTTTTGGCTTGCACCCATTTCAACCACAGCAATTTCGTGCTCTGGAAGCAATTTGAGCAAAGTTAGCGGCACTCCAATGTGATTATTCAAATTTCCCTGTGTAAATAATATATTGAATTTTTGACACAACACTGCAGCAATTAATTCTTTCGAAGTAGTTTTGCCATTGGTACCCGTAATTCCAATTACGATAGTACCAAGCTGTTGGCGGTGATAGTGGGCTAGTTGTTGCATGGTAGCGAGTGCATCATCAACTAAAATAAAGCGCTCGTCGATAGCATATTCACTATCGTCGATAATGGCGTAAGCTGCACCATTTTTTAATGCTGAAAGTGCAAAAGCGTTGGCATTAAAATTATCGCCCTTGAGTGCAAAAAACAAACAACCGGCAGGACAATTACGACTGTCGGTTGAAATAATAGAATGTTGTAGAAATATTTTATAAATATCTGAAATTGACATAATTCGCAAAATGAAAATTAAAAATAATTTTAGAATTGATAAATTAAAGAAACAAACCAACCGTCTTGCTGTAAACGCATTTGTTTGCTAGTATCTATCTTATTAATGCTGTTAATTCCAAAATCATAACCTCCTTTGAGCTTATAATTTTTAAACTGTACACCACCACCAATTGAAATTTGTAGATTAATGCGTTGTATTGCCGATTTCACATACAAATCGTTATCGGCATAATTGCCCGATTCTACACGAACAAAGTGTTTCATGTTTTCGGGAATAAGTGCACCTACTTCTGATTTGGTTGCAGGAGTTAAAACAGCCGTAACTTTTTGAGGTTGAGCCAATCCAATGCCAATATTTGGTCCAGCAAAAGCAAAGAATTTGAAATTTTTGGAAACAGGAAGTGAATATTGCACCTGAATAGGAATTTCGAGTGCATGTTGAAACGTTTTGTAATTGATGGAATCGGAAGTTGTGTAATACTGAGTTCTGTCCGAATAAACCAACGAATAAAGGGCACCAGTAAGCAAGCTAAAGTTGTTTTTCAACTCAAATTCTACATTTCCCCCCAATCGAGCTCCATTAAAATAAGTGGTGCGAAACTGTGCACCAGATTGTTTTGGCTGAACAAATCCAGCTTCGATACCGTATTTTTGTGCTGCTACATTTATAAAAAACAGGGATAAAACCAAAAGGAAACTTAGTTTAGATAATTGTTTCATTTGAAATGACATTATATTCGATTTAATTTATTATAATTCAGAACTTTACAGTAAATAATACGTTTTTAAAAATACTCTACAAAGATACATTAAAAAAATGAGTTTTTATTCTGCAAATAATACTCTTTGCCTATAAATAACGCTTTTTCACTCAATATATTTGAAAAATTAGAAAACTGATAAACGCATTTCAATCATTCATAATTTTGATTAACTTTGCATTCGTTTGAAAAATCGAGATTTATTTCACTAATATTCTGAAAACAAGTAATATGATAGTTTGTATAGCCGAAAAGCCAAGTGTAGCGCGTGATATTGCCGAAATTTTGGGTGCAAAAACCCGAAAAGATGGATATATGGAAGGAAACGGCTATCAGGTTACATGGACTTTTGGGCATTTGTGCGGGTTGCTCGAACCTCATGAATATGCACCCGAATGGAAAGGCTGGGCGCTAAGCCACTTACCAATGATTCCGCAACGATTCGGAATTAAAGTAATGAATGATAGTGGTATACAAAAACAATTTAAAGTAATAGAACAACTATTTTCGACAGCCGATGAGGTGATAAATTGTGGTGATGCCGGGCAAGAAGGAGAATTAATTCAACGCTGGGTGTTGCAAAAAGCAATGTGTAAATGTCCGGTAAAAAGGCTCTGGATTTCGTCGCTTACCGAAGAGTCGATTCGCGAAGGATTTAAGAAATTAAAAGACCAATCGGAATATCAACATTTGTACGAAGCAGGACTTTCGCGCGCCATTGGCGATTGGTTGTTGGGTATGAATGCAACGCGGCTTTATACCTTGAAATACGGTAAAAATCGCCAAGTATTGTCTATTGGAAGAGTTCAAACCCCTACCCTTGCCTTGATTGTAAATCGACAACTCGAAATAGAAAATTTTAAGCCCGAAGCCTATTGGGAATTGAAAACAGTATATCGCGACACCTTATTTTCAGCTTCGAAAGGACGTTTTTCGAGCGTCGAAGAAGGCTCTCAGTTTTTGGAAACGGTAAAAGCATCCGACTTTTTTGTTACAGACATTTCAACAAAAAAAGGAACAGAATCCGCTCCTAAATTATTCGATTTGACTTCGCTACAAGTAGAATGTAACAAAAAATACGGCTTTTCGGCCGACGAAACACTCAAATTAATTCAAATTCTTTACGAGAAAAAAGTAACCACTTATCCGCGTGTGGACACTACTTTTTTGAGCGACGATATGTATCCGAAAATTCCGGCTATTTTGAAAGGAATAAAGGATTACGAATTGCTTACTGCACCCTTGTTGGCTGCAAAAATCCCGAAAACAAAAAAAGTTTTCGACAATGCCAAAGTAACCGACCACCATGCCATAATCCCTACAGGCATACATCCAACGGCATTAAACGAGAACGAACGCCGCGTGTTTGATTTAGTTGCCCGACGGTTTATTGCTAATTTTTATCCCGAATGTAAAATAGCCACTACAACGGTTTTGGGCGAAGTGGATAAAGTAGAATTTAAAGTAAATGGCAAGCAGATTCTTGAAGTAGGTTGGCGTGTGGTTTTCGAAAAAGCAAAAGCCGACACCGACGAAAAAGAAGCCGAGGAAGACGAAAAAACTCTTCCCATTTTCACCAAAGGCGAAAGCGGGCCACACGAACCTACATTGGCCGAAAAATGGACTTCGCCACCTAAACCATACACAGAAGCAACACTGCTACGGGCAATGGAAACCGCTGGAAAATTAGTGGACAATGATGAATTGCGCGATGCCATGAAAGACAACGGCATTGGTCGGCCTTCAACAAGAGCAGCAATTATCGAGACGCTTTTTAAACGCGATTATATTCGGAAAGAGCGTAAAAACCTGATTGCTACCAACACCGGCGTGGATTTAATACAAACCATAAGCGAGGAGCTACTGAAATCGGCAGAACTTACCGGACTTTGGGAAAAAAAGCTGCGCATGGTAGAACGAGGCGAATATGAAGCAAAGGCTTTTTTGGAAGAATTAAAAGAAATGGTGCGGCAAGTAGTATTTAACGTAAAAAGCGAAAACCGTCAAACCATTGTACCAAAACCTACTGAAAATGACCCTTTTATAGGCACTACCTGCCCCGAATGCGGACAAGGGAAATTACTAAAAGGCAACGCAGCTTATGGTTGTAGCCGTTGGAAAGAAGGTTGTAGCTATCGAAAAGCGTTTATTTCTTTGATTTAAAGCGCTCGTTGAGCAATTTCGTAATTTCGGCTGTAATATCGTATCCTTTGTCGGCAAATAAGATATTATCACTCGAGGTGTTGCTGAAAATCATTTCGTATTTTTTATCTTTGTTGTATTCTTTCAAAAATGCATTAATCGTATCGCGAAGTTGCTCGCTCATTTTTTGCTGCACTTGCATTATTTGTTGACTTAACTTTCCATCAAGCTCTTGCAATTCCTGCTGACGGCGTACCAATCGTGCTTGTTCTTGTTCGGCGCGTTCGCGACTTAAAAAAGCATTGGCTTCTAATTTTTTCTGAAACTCACCCATCTCTACCTGCAACTGACGTGCTTTTGTGTTGATATTTAAGCGTGAATCTTCTTGTTTGCGAATCAAGGACTCGTTGGCGTCCTTTGCAAACTGATAATTGGACAAAAGCGAATCAACATTAATGTATGCGACCGGAAGTTTTCCAGCTTTAATTTGTTCTTTTGTGAAAGTTGTGCCACCTACTGAAGTACTATTTCCTTTTGTAAAAACTATAATAAACAATGCAATAACTGCAAGGGCTAAAACGCCATTAAAAATGAGTGAGAGATTTTTCATTCTGCTTTTATAAAATTAAAATTGTGTAATTTCGTTATATAATTCTTTGTTTGTGAGTGGTTTAACTTTTTGTGCTTCGCGGTCTTGCGTAGTGGCACAATGCACTCCCTTTTCTTTTAATCCTTTGTTGCCGCCAATATGGATATTGGGAAACTCGCCATTTTTAATAAAAAAAATCCGAAATCCAAGTATTAATACCCCAATAATCAATAAGATAGCTGATACTAAGAATGCTTGTAACATGAGTTATTTGTGTTAAATCTGATACAAAGATAATTTTTTTAGAACATTATATTCTGTGAACGTTCTATTTTTTAGTAATTTGAATGTTTACGGTTTGTTTTTAACTGAATTTAAGAAGACCCACATTAAACCATTCCATTGCAGGTTTACTTTCGGAACAAAACCCGAAAAGCCTCTTCTACTTTCTTTACCCGTACAATTTCCATGT
>CAZEEN010000152.1:5227-7338 GCA_964511115.1 uncultured Paludibacter sp.
CGGAACAAAACCCGAAAAGCCTCTTCTACTTTCTTTACCCGTACAATTTCCATGTTTATTTTGCCAATATTCAAAGCTTTAACATTGAAATCGGGGATAATCATTTTGGTAAATCCCAGTTTTTCTGCTTCGAGAATACGTTGTTCGATGCGGTTTATCGGGCGAATTTCGCCTGACAGACCTACTTCACCGGCAATACAAACCTGTTTTTCGATAGAAATGTCTACATTCGACGACAAAATAGCTGAAATAACAGCTAAATCGATTGCCGGGTCATTGATTTTCAGTCCACCGGCAATGTTTAGAAATACATCTTTTTGAGCCAATTTAAAACCTGCCCGTTTTTCGAGCACTGCCAAGAGCATATTTAATCGGCGAAGGTCGAAACCTGTACAAGAGCGTTGAGGAGTGCCATAAGCAGCCGAACTTACAAGTGCTTGTGTTTCAATCAAAAATGGACGAACACCTTCAATTGCCGAAGCAATAGCTACGCCGCTTAATCCTTCATGGTTTTGAGATAAAAGCAGTTCAGATGGATTACTTACCTCGCGAAGACCGTTTTGCTGCATCTCAAATATACCCAATTCGGAGGTGCTTCCAAAGCGGTTTTTAATGCTGCGCAAAATACGATACATATAATGCTGGTCGCCTTCGAATTGCAAAACGGTATCCACAATGTGTTCCAACACTTTGGGGCCTGCTATGCTGCCTTCTTTGTTGATGTGGCCGATAAGCAGCACCGGAGTTCCACTCGTTTTGCAAAATTTCAGTAAATGCGCAGCACATTCGCGCACTTGCGACACTGAGCCGGGCGACGATTCAATCATTTCGGTAGAAACGGTTTGAATGGAATCAACAATTACCACATCGGGTTGAATATTTTGAATGTGAACAAAAATTTGCTCCAGCGATGTTTCGCTTACAATATAGCAATCGGGATTATCGTATTTCAACCGTTCAGCGCGCAGTTTGAGCTGCTTAACGCTCTCTTCGCCCGAAATATAAAGTGTTCGTTTTCCTTTCAGGTTCAAAACTACCTGCAATACGAGTGTAGATTTACCAATTCCGGGCTCACCACCAATCAAAACCAATGAGCCGGGCACAAGTCCACCACCGAGTACACGGTTCAGCTCTTCGCTCGATGTATCGATGCGACTATCTTCCGTAATTTCAACCTCATCCAATCGCACAGGTTTCTGCTTTGTGATTTCTAATCCACCCAAATTCACCTTTGGCGAAGTGTCTTTACTCACAATTTCTTCCACATACGAGTTCCATTCGCCACATGATGGGCACTTACCAATCCACTTAGGTGAATCGGCACCACAGTTCTGACAAACGTATACTGATTTTGTTTTGGCCATAAAATTTGGGTTGTAGAGTTTTTAAAGTTTGTAAGGTTTATAAAGTTTGAACTTTTTGCGCTGCAAATATAAACATAATTTACGACTTGCAGATGCAACGTTGCAGGGTGCGTGAGGGATTGCAGCGGCGTGCCGCCGTATTTCGGTGGTACAAGAGCCCCGATAGTTATCGGGATAAACTCCAGCCCGACCCGCAGGGGCACGCCCACATCTGAAGGTAGAAGGTAGAAGGTAGAAATTAGAAGGTAGAAATTAGAAGGTAGAAATTAGAAAATAGAAAAAATAAAAATATCCCGAACAATTTGCTCGGGACGTTTTAGCTATAAACTATATACTGTAAACTTATTTATATCCATCTTCGTGAACGCTTTTTACAGCACGTCCTGAAGGGTCGACCATGTTTTTGAAAGCTGCATCCCACTCCAACGCGATTGGCGTGCTACAAGCTACCGAAGGCACCGAAGGTACGCAGCGGGCGGCTTGATTGGATGGGAAATGTTTTTCGAAAATACTGCGGTAATAGTACTCTTCTTTGCTCATGGGCGGATTCACGGGGAAACGCTCGTTGACGTGTGCCATTTGCAAATCGCTTATTTGCGAAGAAGTCATTTCGCGCAAGGTGTCGATCCAACTGTAACCAACGCCGTCGGAGAATTGCTCTTTCTGACGCCAAGCTACGCTCTCGGGCAAAATATTTTCGAATGCTTTGCGTAAAATGTGTTTTTCCATTTTGCCGTTTCCACACAT
>CAZEEN010000153.1:0-7250 GCA_964511115.1 uncultured Paludibacter sp.
ATAAAAGGAGCAGTGGATATTGTGGCGTTTCAGGATGGACATGTGGATTACGACGAATTGGTTGATTTTCTGAAAATTAACAAACAGCTTTGCGATAAACATGGTCTGCAATGCTGGACTAACTCCGAAACTTTCGACCGTGATATGCCGATACGGTTTTTACCTATTAAATGGGAAAAACTAAAATTGAAATTGGAGCTTGCCGCCGAATCAGGTATCGAAAACGCCATCACATTCGAGTTTTCGCATTTTATGAGTCCACAGTCGATGTATCTGTCGGCCGGACATTTATATAATAGATATAAGGAGTATTTGGTCCCTAACCCCTAAAGGGGAAAAGAAATAATTGCCCCTAACCCCTAAAGGGGAATAAGGGATATTAGAATTGATAATTTTATTTATTATTGAATACAACAGTTACAAAACTAATTTCAGCTCCCCTTTAGGGGTTGGGGGCAGAATAATTGAATAACAGAACTAACATAATTCTCAGTCAGCTGACTGATTAGGGGTAAATTTTTTACATTATGGATTTCAAAAAATTAGCAGAACAATATAAAGGTGAATTATTCAATAATATTTTGCCTTTCTGGCTCGAAAACTCTCAGGATGCGGAGTTTGGTGGCTACCTCACCTGTTTGGACAGAGAAGGAAACGTGTTCGACACCGATAAATTTGTATGGCTGCAAGGTCGCGAAGTGTGGATGTTTGCCATGCTTTACAATAAGGTTGAAAAAAAACAGGAATGGTTGGATTGTGCTATTCAAGGTGCTGAATTTTTAAAAAAACACGGACACGATGGTGACTACAACTGGTACTTTTCGCTTACTCGCGAAGGTGAACCGCTTGTAGAGCCCTACAATATTTTCTCATACACCTTTGCCACTATGGCTTTTGGGCAATTGGCTCTGGCAACTGGAAACAAAGAATACGAGCAAATTGCTAAAACCACGTTTGAGAAAATTCTTTCGAAAGTAGATAATCCGAAAGGAAAATGGAATAAAGCCTATCCAGGAACACGCAATCTGAAAAATTTCGCATTGCCAATGATTCTCTGTAATCTGGCGTTAGAAATTGAGCATTTGCTCGAAGAAGATTTTCTGCTAGAAACGATGGAAACCTGCATTCACGAAGTGATGGATGTGTTCTATCGCCCCGAACTCGGTTTGGTGGTCGAAAATGTGACACTCGATGGTGAACTTTCGGACACCTTCGATGGACGATTACTCAACCCCGGTCATGCCATCGAAGCTATGTGGTTTATAATGGATTTGGGCGAACGCTTGAAACGCCCCGAATTAATTAAGCAAGCCACAGATATTGCTTTGAAAATGGTCAAATACGGCTGGGACGAAAAGCACGGCGGCATATTTTACTTTATGGATCGCAAGGGCTGTCCTCCTCAGCAACTGGAATGGGATCAAAAACTCTGGTGGGTACATGTTGAATCGTTGATTACGCTTATAAAAGGATATCAATTAACGGGTTCAACCGAATGCCTCGAATGGTTTGAGCGCGTGCATAATTATACTTGGACCCATTTTAAAGACACCGATCACCCCGAATGGTTTGGTTACCTGAACCGACAAGGGGAAGTGCTTCTCGACCTCAAAGGCGGAAAGTGGAAAGGTTGTTTTCATATTCCGCGTGGCTTGTATCAGTGCTGGAAAGTGCTGGATAAATGTGATTTACAATCAAAATCAAAAAAAAGCAACTCCATTTTGAATATACTAAAAAACAATGTGGCGTTGTAGGGAAGTTAGAAGTTAGAAATTAGAAGTTAGAAGTTAGAAGTTAGAAATTAGAAATTAGAAGTTAGAAATTAGAAAAATAAGAAAATAGGAAATTAAGAAAATCAAACAATCAATTAGTTATTAATCAATTTAAAATTTAGAAATCATGAAAAAAATTACGTTAATGGTTGCCATATTTGTAATGGCAATAAGTGCAATGGCTGTAACACCAGTTGTTACTACCGAGTGGCAATTTGGGGCTGTAAATCCAACTATTGCTGTCGAAAGTTTTGAAAATTGTCCAACAAACGGACTTCCTTACGGTTGGACTCGTTTTGCCGAAAATGTTACATTGGGTACTGTTACAAATGCTACAGCTTGGGTTGGTACAAATACCGAACGTCAAATTACAGGAAATTTTTCCGCCAAAATGGCTAATTATAATTCGGTAAGCGATTGCTGGTTGGTGACTCCAAAGTTGGCTATAACTGCTGCGTCTGCTACATCGGTATCGTTCAATTGGAATAATGCTGAAACGGCTGATTATGGTTCAAGTTTAGAAGTTTACGTATCTGAAAGTGCAACGCAACCCGTTGTCAGCACTACATTTACACTTATAAAAACTATTGGAGAAGGATCTGATAAGTTATGGCATCTTGAAAATTTAGATTTAACCGCTTATGTTGGAAAATCAATTTATCTAGGCTTTAAAGTACACAACTTTGGTAATCCTGCCGATCCAAATGCCGGTGGCGATAACTGGTGGATTGAAGATGTGAAATTGCCGTTGCCAAATATGATTGGAACTACTAGAAATGCTCGTGGAATGGCATTTGGAACAATTAATTCAGTACCAACTTTAGTAGTTCCTTCTCGCGAAGGTGGTACTTCAGTTCGTATCATAAATACTGTGGATGGTACACAAACAGCATCATTAAATGTAACAGGAATTACAGGTGGAACATTTGCTTTAAACGATGCAGGTATTACAACAGATGGTAAAATATTGGTGGCAAATATGGTAAATGCAGCTACAAATATTTTCAAAGTATATCGTTGGGATAATTTCAAAGATGCTCCAACTGTGGCATTGTCATATACCTTGCCTGATGCAAGTCGTTATGGAGATAATTTTACGGTCACTGGGAGTATTACAGCAGGAACTGCAAAAATATATGCTGCCAGTTCGGCACTTGTAACAAGTGTTGCAAAAGTCCTTTGCTGGTCAATGATTGCAGATGGTGCCAATCCGGGTTCTTTTAAATTTGATGAAGCAAATCCTACTGTATTAAGTTCTGCCATTACCGTGGGTGGTAGTTCTCCATCTGTAGCTCCACTTCCGGACGGGACATTTTTATATAAAAGTAATGGAAATTCAATACGTATTATCAATGCAAATGGAACATTGTCAGCAAATTCATCAAACAATGGTATAGTTGGTACAGGTGGAATAAGTACGCAATATATTAAAACAATTGCCGATTCAACGTATGTGACCTATTTCCGTCACGGATCAGGTCATGAAAAAGCGGATATTTTAAGAATTGTGAAAGGTGACTTGGCCGGTGCAACGGTTGTTGGTACTACTCCTGCATTAGGAACAACAACAAATACTGATGGAACTGGAAGAGTGGTAGTAGATGCTTCGGGAACTGATGTCTACCTTTATGTTTTGAGTACTAACAATGGTTTTGGAAAATACAAAGTGACAGGAATTGTTGATACACCAACTGCTTTGAAACAAACCAACAATAACGATGTTCGCATTAGCTTGTTAAATAAAAATATTTGCGTTGAAGGTGCAACGGCTTCTTCTATCGAACTTTTCAACACATTAGGTCAAAAAGTGAAATCGGTAACTAACGCAAACGAATTGAATGTTGCAAACCTCAATGGTGTATTTGTGGTGCAAGTGAAAGTTGACGGTCAAGTAATTAAAACTGAAAAAATGGCTATTCGATAAATCAAAAGTTGAGTTAAAGCGGTGGCATTTTAAGACCACTGCTTTAACTTGATTACATAATTATCTTATTATCAATCTATTAATTTATTTATAATATGAAAAAAATTACTTCTTTATTTGCTGTTCTAGTAATGGCAATGAGTGTTTCTGCAACCGTAGTTGTTGAAACAAACTGGCAACTTAGTGCCACCACAGTTCCTAGCACTATACCAACATGGTTGGGAGCTAATTGTCGTGGTTTAGCTTATGGAACAATGGGTGGAAACGAACGTGTATTTGCAGTTTCACGTAATAATGGTGATTTAATCCATATCTTAAATGCATCAACAGGAGTTGAAATTGGGACTTTACCGATGGGTACTATGGTTGTCACAGGTAGTTATTTTGTAATTAATGATGCCGGAATGACATCGGATGGTGTGCTATTAGTTGGAAGTATGGCTTTGGCTGGTGGAGAGTTTAAAGTTTATCGCTGGGATACAGAAACTTCTGACCCAACCTTAGCAATTTCATATCCTGCTGCTTTAGGTCGTATGGGCGATAAAATTACCATTGTAGGAAGCATTGCTGCAGGCACTGCTCGCGTTTATGCTGCCACAGCTACAGCAGTAGATGGAAAAACACAAATATATTATTTTGATATGGTAGCCGATGATGCTAATCCAGGTAAATATAAGTTTGTTCAAACTCCTAAAACATTGACTTCGGTTACGACTAGTACTTCCAATCCCGGAATAGGTATAAAACCCAATGGCGAATTTTATTACAAAGGAGGTGGAACACAAATCTCAAGTTATACAGCAGCAGGTGTATTTGGTTCAGAAAGTTTACCAACAGTTGTTGGCTCAGCTGGTAATACGCCACGCTACATTGGTAAAGATGCTCTAAATAATGAATATATTTGCTATTTCCGTTATGGAGCAGGACAAGAAAAAGTAAATATTTTAAAATTACCGAACGGAGATTTGGCTACCGCATCAAAAGTTGATTCAACATCTGCTCTTGGAGTCAATGCCAATGGTAATGGAACAGGTGGGGTAGTTGTGAATGTATTGCAAAACAACGATGTTGAGCTTTTTGTTTTATCTACTAATAATGGTATTGGAAAATACACTGTGAAAGGTTTATTTGGAACTACAGGAGTTAATAACTTGTTGAACCAACAAATAACACTTAATTATTCAAAAAATGCAATTAGTGTTAATGGCATCAATCCATCTTCTATCGAACTTCTCAACACTTTGGGACAAAAAGTTACATCAACTTCGAATACAAACGAGTTGCTAACTAACAATTTAAAAGGAGTTTATATAGTACAGGTAAAAGTTGGTGGTAAAACAGTAAAAACTGAAAAGATCAGTTTGTAATTTTCAGATTGAAAATTCAGTAAAAGAATAAAATACTGCCCCAAACCCTAAAGGGGCTTAAAGAGCTGTTTTCGAAGTGATTTGCTTTAAATGAATTCATTAAAATATAATTAACAAAACTAACTTCACATCCCCTTTAGGGGCTTGGGGCAGTTTGGTTCTTAAGGTTTGAAGATTTTCTTTTTTATGTTTAAAAAAATAGTTTTCATCATAGTTGTTTTATTTCATTTACCTATTGTTGCGCAAAAGGTGGATGTGTTGGTTGTAGGCGGTGGTGCAAGTGGCACTGCCGCCGGCATCCAGGCAGCTCGTATGGGTGTAAATACGCTAATTGTTGAAGAAACACCATGGTTGGGCGGCATGCTTACTTCGGCAGGTGTGTCGGCAGTGGATGGTAATTACAAACTTCCTTCGGGCATTTTTGGTGAATTCAAAGATAATCTAGTAGCTCATTATGGCACTGCCGATGCCCTGAAAACAGGATGGGTTAGCAATGTGCTTTTTGAGCCCAAAGTGGGAAATACTATTTTGCAAAAAATGACAAAAGCTGAAAAAAAACTCACTGTTTGGCAAAATACAAAGTTTATTTCGGCAACAAAAATTAAAAACGGCTGGAAAGTTAAACTCAGCAAAGGCGGTGTAATTCAATCTGTGACTGCAAAAATAATGATTGATGCCACCGAGTTGGGCGATGTGGCCAAAGCGTGTGGCGTGAAATACGACATTGGCATGGAAGCACGTGCGGTTTGTGGCGAAGATATTGCTCCCGAAAAGGCAAACGATATTATTCAGGATTTGACTTATGTCATGATTCTCAAAGATTTTGGTGTTGATAAAACCATTCCGAAACCGACAGGTTATAATGCGTCTAAGTTTTATTGCACGGCAAAATCGCCAAACTGCACCAACCCAAAACCCGGACAAACCGTTTGGCCAAAGGAAAAAATGATGACTTATGGCAAATTGCCTAATGGTAAATACATGATTAACTGGCCAATAGAGGGAAACGATTTTCACATAAATATGCTGGAAATGAACGATGCAGAACGGACTGTTGCTATGGAAAAAGCTAAAAACTTTTCGCTTTGCTACCTGTATTATTTGCAGACCGAATTGGGCTTTTCAACCTTTGGGTTGGACGAAGAGCAATTCCCGACTGCCGATGATTTTCCGCTCATTCCGTATCATCGCGAAAGTCGACGGATTCAGGGTTTGGTGCGTTTTAATGTCAATCATGTGGCAAAACCATTTGCTCAACCCGAAGCACTTTACCGCACCGGCGTAGCTGTGGGCGATTATCCCATTGACCATCATCACAAACGCTATCCGGATTGGGACAAATTGCCCGATTTGCATTTTTATCCGGTGCCTTCGTACAATGTGCCGCTTGGCGCATTAGTACCAAAAGAGGTTGACGGACTGATAGTAGCCGAAAAATCAATTTCGGTTTCGAATTTGCTAAACGGCTCAACACGCTTACAACCGGTTGTATTGCAAATTGGTCAGGCAGCAGGAGCATTGGCAGCGAAGGCTTTGAAACAGAAAAAAGCATTTGCTCAAACCTCGGTTCGAAACGTACAACAAGCATTGTTAGATGCCGGAGGTTATCTGATGCCTTACCTGGATTTACCCAAAACGGATGTTCATTTCAAAGCTGTTCAACGCATTGGTGCTACTGGAATATTAAAAGGCGAAGGTAAAAACGTGGGCTGGAGCAACGAAACATGGTTTAATGTCGACAAATTAGTAAATGCTGCCGAACTTAAAAAGGATTTAATTGATTTTGAACCAAATTTTAGTTGGAAGTCTGAAAACAAAGAATTAGTTGTGACTGAAGCGATTGAATTGGTTTTTTCTTTGGCTAATTTTTACAAAATAAAAAAAGTAAATTCGGCAAAAATAATAGCGAATTGGCAAAAATTGCAATTGAGCAATTACGATGCCGAACGAAAAATTACACGCAAAGAATTAGCAATTTTGCTTGATACCTATATTCAGCCATTTACGTTGAAAGACGTGGATATGAAAGGAAGTTATATAAAAAGATGATTTCAAGAACCAAAATATTAATCGGTATTCTGTTGATAACCTGCCATTTGCAGGCTGCTGATTACACACGCTTTGTCGACCCAATGATTGGCTCGGACTACCACGGCAATGTGTTTGTAGGTGCAAGTGTGCCTTTTG
>CAZEEN010000154.1:0-7229 GCA_964511115.1 uncultured Paludibacter sp.
CACAAAAGGCGAAATCAACAGTTCTAAATACGAATTTTCGCGAACATCAAGTATTTGTAAGTTTGGATTTATGTTCTGATTTAAGATATTTTCGGTAGTTAATACTGCTAGTTCATCTGCACTAAGTGTTGCAAATACCTCATTTTTTAGCAATACACTGTACGAGTAGTTTCTATCAGCTGCCCATCGCTTGCTAAAGTAGGGTAGTTGCGTTTCGTCGGGATAAGCAGCATTGCTAAAGCTTACAACTTTGCGCGAGTTACTGCCAATGGTTTGCATCTCAATTCCATTCCAATTTAGCTTGAAATCGCCATTGAAAAAAGTCTCTTGAGCTGTAGTAGCAATGCTGAAAAATACAGTTAGGAGATATATAATTGCATGTAAATTTTTCATGAAATTTTTAATGACTTTAAGAATAAAAAACTGCACGATAAATGCAGGCATCTAAGATAACGTTTTTCGGATAAAATTATTATTATAGTTGAAAAACAATAACTTATTTTATATTAAAATCGAACATTTTTTGGTCGAAAATATAGCCTTGTAATTTGTCACCGGGTTTTACTGTGCCAACGCCTGCAGGTGTTCCTGTAAACAAAATATCGCCAATCTTAAGTGTAAAATAACGACTAACATAGGCAATAAGTTCATCGATAGGGAAAATCATTTCGGCTGAATGACCGTTTTGCACGGTTGTTTCGTTCAAATCCAACCGAAAGCGAATGTCCTGCACATTGCCAAGCGAATCAACCGGCAAAAAATTTCCGATAACTGCGGAATTATCAAAAGCTTTGCTTATTTCCCAAGGTTTGCCTTCGGCTTTTAGTTTGCGTTGTAGGTCGCGAGCCGTAAAGTCCACCCCCAATCCGATTTCGGAATAATAACGAGATGCAAAACGGGGCGCAATGTTCTTTCCAATACGATTGATTTTAACAATCAGCTCGGTTTCGTAATGCAGTTCTTGCGAAAAATCGGGAACATAAAAAGGCTTGTTGTTTCGGAGTAGCGCCGTGTCGGGCTTCATAAAAACGACCGGTTCTGTTGGGTTTTTGGAGTTGAGTTCTTTGTTGTGCTCAACATAGTTTTGACCTATGGCAAATATTTTCATTGAGTTACAATATCATTTTGTGTTTTTCGCAATCTTCGCAGGCTTTTATTTCGTTCAATCGATTGAACATCACAGCTAAATGGGCATATATTGACGTATTTTGCACAACAATTCGTTCGGGCACCCGAATACGGTAAGGTGTAAAATTCCAAATCGCTTTTATTCCTCCTTCTACCATTACTTCGGCAACTTCCTGCGCTTTATCTACCGGCACTGTAAGAATGCCGATATTTATGCCTGTTTTCTTTTGTAATTCTTTAAATCTGTCGAAATGGTGAATAGGAACGCGATTGATGCTTGTTCCGGTAAGTTCGTGTTTTACATCAAATCCGGCAGCTATTTCCAAGCCAAACTGTTCCAGACCATTATCGTGCATCAACGCTCCACCCAAACTACCTACACCAAATAAAAAAGCTTTGTGCGAATTGGTAAATCCGAGAAATTTTTCCAATACATCCACCAATTCCTTCACATCGTAACCCACACGGGTTTTTCCGGTGATTTGTACAAACGATAAATCTTTGGCCACCATCGAAGCATCGACAGCTATGTTTTTAGCAATTTGAGTCGACGACAGATAAGTTTCGCCACCTTTCAGAACTAATTGTGCATACGCCAGATACCAAGGAAGCCTGCGTAGTGTTGGTTCAGGCACTTTAAAGAGTATTTCGGAGTCGTTGTTCATGCAGCGTGATTTTTTTTAGATTTGATTTAGTTGCAAAAATACATAAAATTTCGGAATTGCCTGATATGTATAACGATAATAGTTTATTTCCACATTTTTACGAATGCTCAATAATCAACCATTAAAACAACGACAATTGCCCATCGTTCTCTTCTTCGGAATCTACATTTTTAAGTTTCGAAGGCGATGCCGGTTTGAAAATTTTGCGGGGCTTTACGGGAGCTGCTTCAATTTGGTCTTCGTCTTCAACAACCTCAATTTCGGCAATTGAATTCTCAACAACAGTTGAAATTTTAGCCACATTGGTTGATTCTGCTATATTGGTAATTTCAACAGGTATTGGTTTTGTTGATTCCCGCTTTTTCTTCTCTTTTTTGATAACTACCTCTGCTTCTATTTCTTCCTTCGTTTCTTCTATTACTTCTTCTTTTTCTTCTGAACCTGCATCAATATCAGTCTGTTGAATATCATTTTCAGATTCATCTTCTAGTGGCTCGCTTTCTTCAGTAGCTACTTCGGGAACTTCAGCTTTTGGCTTAAACCGTATAGGGTCCAACTCGTTTATGGTTTCCACTTCGAAAGTGCTGAGGCGTTTGCCCTTTGCTTTAAAGCTTTTTACACCAATAAATTCGTCGGCATCTACTACCAATGCTTCACGATACGCATCGTTGCCACCAAATACCACTTCGAAACGAGGATAATCTACATCCGACAATAACATCAAACGCGATTCGGAGTTTTCGCCAATAAAATTCTGTTTTTTCGAACTTGTTTCGTATTGGAAACGCTTCAAGTAATAAAATTTCTGTTCGGCATCCCACAATGCCACCGACCACACTTTGTTATTATCAAACTTCTCGATAACGAGTATGTCTTTTTCGTAATGATTATTCAAATCAAAATTCGAAGTATAGAATTCTCCTTTGCTCGTTACCACCAAAATTAAATCTTCGCTCAGGAATTCGCCCAGATATTCGCCACGGTTATCGTAATTGAGGCGCAATACATCGCGGTCGAACCAAACCTGACGACCACCCAAGGTAGAACCGCCTTTTTGCTTCAAAGCAATTTTCTGTACTTCGTTTTTGGTTAACAAATTACCCATCGACTGGCGACCTTTGATGGCAATATCGCTGAAATCTTTTTCGAACACAAGCTTGAAAAGTCGTGGCTTTGGCTTGAGCGTCACGCGTATAACTTCCGCTTCGGCATTGGGGTTCGACGTGAAATAAAGCACCTTGGAACCGGCTGTTCCTTGTGTAATATCGTACTCTTTATCGCGCGTAATGCCATTTACCGCAAAACGTTTGATATAAATTGGTCCGACTTTGCCATCTCTATAAACCACATTGTAAATGGTACGTTTATCGTTTTTCTTGAACACATCGAGATGCAATATATTTTTCCCAACAAACTGTTTATCCGATACTTTTACGATTTTATATTTTCCATCTTTAAAGAAAATAATGATATCGTCCATGTCCGAACAGTTACACACAAATTCGTCTTTGCGAAGTGCTGTGCCAATAAAACCTTCGTCGTAGTTTACATACAGTTTTTCGTTTGCTTCAGCCACTTTAGCCGCCACAATGGTTTCGAAATTGCGAATTTCGGTACGGCGTGGGAAATCTTTTCCGTATTTGTTTTTTAGGTTTTCGAACCACGAAATGGTATATTCTACTAAATTCTGAAGGTTATAATCTACTTCGTCAATCTTTTTTTGCAACGAAATTAGCGTATCGTTCGCCTTATCGGTATCGAATTTGGTGATACGCATCATTTTTATTTCGAGCAATTTCAGAATATCTTCGCGCGTTACTTCGCGGATAAAATCCTTTTTAAAGGGCTCCAAACGTTTGTCGATATGTGCAATCACTTCATCCTGCGTTGCACTTTCTTCAAAACCTTTGTCTTTATAAATACGGTTTT
Source organism: uncultured Paludibacter sp. (assembly GCA_964511115.1). Classification (GTDB taxonomy): domain Bacteria; phylum Bacteroidota; class Bacteroidia; order Bacteroidales; family Paludibacteraceae; genus Paludibacter. The sequence goes on from CAZEEN010000154.1 coordinate 3,723, forward strand.
CGATAAAAATCTTTTCGAGCGATGTGAAGAATAATTGCTCCAGCAGTTCGGCTTTCTGAATTTCCAACTCAGCCTGCAACAAATCCATAGTATGGTCGGTGGTAATGCGCAACATCTCGCTCACCCCCATAAAGCGCGGTTTATTGTTGTGAATCACACAGCAATTGGGCGAAATACTCAATTCGCAATCGGTAAAAGCATACAGCGCATCGATGGTTTTGTCCGACGAAATACCGGGTTGCAATTGCACCAGAATTTCCACATTGGCCGACGTATTATCATCTACTTTGCGGATTTTTATTTTTCCTTTTTCGCTTGCTTTAATAATCGATTCAATCACTTTCGAAGTATTCGAACCAAAAGGAATTTCGGTAATTGCCAGCGTTTTATTGTCGATTTTACTAATGGTGGCACGCACTTTTACGGCACCGCCACGTTCGCCGTCGTTGTATCTGGCAACATCAATGGAACCTCCCGTTTGAAAATCGGGGAAAAGCACAAAGTCTTCGCCACGCAAATGTGCCACACAAGCATCGCAAAGTTCGTTAAAGTTATGTGGAAGAATTTTTGAATTTAAACCTACGGCAATACCCTCAACGCCTTGTGCCAGCAACAACGGAAATTTTACAGGTAGCGCAATTGGTTCCTTATTACGTCCGTCGTACGACGAGCGCCATTCAGTGGTTTTGGGGTTAAAAACTGTTTCGAGCGCAAATTTCGAAAGTCGCGCTTCGATATAACGCGGAGCAGCAGCACCATCGCCTGTGAGTATATTTCCCCAGTTTCCCTGACAATCTATCAACAAATCTTTTTGTCCGAGCTGCACCAACGCATCGCCAATAGAAGCATCGCCGTGTGGGTGAAACTGCATGGTATGACCCACAATATTTGCCACTTTGTTGTAACGACCATCGTCCAAACGTTTCATCGAGTGCAAAATTCGTCGCTGAACAGGTTTTAAACCGTCGTAAATATCGGGTACAGCACGCTCCAAAATTACATACGAAGCATAATCCAAAAACCAATTTTGGTACATACCCGACAAATGATGTTTTATGGCATCGTCCGATATTTTTGGAACTTTATATTTTGAATGTACTTCGTTTTCAGACACTTGTAGCTGTTCATCTGCACCTTCAGTAATTTCCGGTTCGTTTTCAGCGTCAATAATTTCGTCGGTACTCATGGTCAATATAGTTGCTTTTGGATGCGTTTTTGGAATTAACCCACAAAAATAGGAAAAAAATTCAACAATAAAGCGGCGTTTTGAATTCAAATACTGTATTTTTGCAAAAACAAACTTCAAAGTTGTTTTAGCTTATAAAACTTTACAACTTATGAAATGTGAAAAATATAAATGAAAAATATTTTTGAACTACGAATTTCACAAATTTCACGAATAAAAAAATCATATTTATTCTAAACATTTTGTCTTATGAAAATAAAAATACTTACCTTGTTTTTTGCAGTTTTACTTTCGTTAGTAAACGTTGAGGCTGTTGTAAAATATTACTTTTATGTGCAATTAGCAAATAAAAATAATACACTGTATTCACTTTCAACTCCTTCCGAATATCTTTCGGCACGCGCCATTGCCCGACGAGCCAGTTTTAATATTGCCATCGACTCTACCGACCTTCCTGTGAATCAATCTTATGTAAGTCAGATTGCCAACTTGGGAATAACAGTTCATTGCCGTAGCAAATGGATGAATGGCGTTACGGTGCTGGTTGCCGATTCCACTAAAATGAGTCAGGTGCGCTCATTGCCTTTTGTGAAATGGGCTAAATATACTGGTAAAATAAATGTGGCTCAACCCGCTAAACCACGTAAGTCGAAATACGAATCGCAGGTTTATAATTACGGTTCATCTGCCACACAGCTCAATCAGGTGAATGCATCTTATTTGCACAATTTAGGCTACACGGGCAAAAATATTCAAGTGGCAGTGCTCGATGCCGGCTTTACAAACGTAAACATTAATCCCGGATTCGACAGCTTGCGTTTGCAGGGAAGGTTATTGGGAACAAAAGATTTTTCGGAACCAACACAAAATATTTACAATTCGGATTCGCACGGCGCCAATGTTTTGTCCATCATGACGGGTAATTATCCAAATCAATACCTAGGCGCTGCACCACACGCATCGTATTGGCTTATCCGCACCGAATACGCCCCAACCGAATATGTAAGCGAAACCGATTTTTGGGTAGCAGGTATTGAGTTTGCCGATAGTGTAGGCGCGGATGTGGCCAATTCATCACTCGGCTATACCACTTTCGACGACCCTAGCATGAATTACACCTACGCCAATATGAACGGCACATATTCGCGCGCCAGCCGTGCAGCTACCATGGCAGCCCAAAAAGGAATAATTGTTTGTAATAGTGCAGGAAACGAAGGGGATGACCCTTGGCATTTTATCGGCGTACCTGCCGATGCCGACGGAATTGTGAGCGTAGGAGCAGCTACTTCAACAGGTGAGCCAAGCGTTTTCACGTCCTACGGTCCATCTGCCGACAATCGCCAAAAGCCCGATTTGACAGCTATGGGAACTAGCACAGCGTATATAAATACTTCCGGTGCACTTTCGGCTGGCAACGGCACTTCTTACTCGTCGCCGATTATAGCAGGCATGTTTGCTTGTTTTTTGCAATACGCCAAAGCAAATTTCAATTCGTTTAGCATTCAAACCTTGATACAATCAGCTAAGCAAAGCGCCAATTTATATTCCGCTCCTACATACAGATTGGGTTATGGTATTCCAAATTTTCAGACAGCATGCGCTTACCTACCTGCTAATTTGCAAGTCGAAAAACAAACCGAAAACGAATTAAAATTGTTTCAAAACAAGGGAAGTAACATGTTGATTGTGAATTATATTAGCAAAGAACCAACTACCCTTTCGCTGTATACATTATCGGGCATGATGGTTTACAAAAGCACAATTACAAACCACCAGACCTCCATTTCTACCGCAAGCTTTGCCTCGGGCATTTACTTGATACGAGTGGTGGGAGAAAATGTGAACCATTTCCAGAAAATTATTTTGTAAGGAAATGCTGCGCTACGGTATGACAAAAGCTTTGTGTGGATGAAAAATTATTTTTTCTTTATCCCAGTGGGATAACATGTTGGTAGATACTCTAAGTTTCCAGAATTGTTATTTTTGTAGTCCAAATATCATTCAACTAATATGCGCATTGTTATTCAACGGGTTAGCGAAGCATCGGTTACGATAAATAACGCGATACATGCTTCGGTGGGAAAAGGTTTTCTGATATTGATTGGCATTGAGGATGCCGACACAGCCGAAGATGCCGAATGGTTGGCGGGTAAAGTGGCGGGCTTGCGTATTTTCGATGACGAAAACGGTGTTATGAATTGTTCGGTAGTGGATATTAAGGGCGAAATACTCATTATCAGTCAGTTTACGCTGCACGCCCTAACGCGAAAAGGAAATCGCCCTTCGTACATCAGAGCTGCCGGACACGAAAAAGCGGTGCC
>CAZEEN010000155.1:0-7229 GCA_964511115.1 uncultured Paludibacter sp.
GGAATAAATCCGGCAAAAACGGTTACCAAAGCCAAAAATACCAATGGCAATTTCATGGCAAAAGGCGATTCGTGTGGCGTGTGGTTATGTTTGTGTTCGGTTCCCCAGAAAATACCATAATACAAACGGAACATATAAAAGGCTGTGAGTCCGGCAATAAAACTCATGGTTGCACCTAAATATGGACTAAACTCAAAAGCTGCCGACAGAATTTCGTCCTTGCTAAAGAATCCTGAGAATGGTGGAATTCCTGCAATGGCCAAGCAAGCAATGAGGAATGTAATGTGTGTTATAGGCATGTATTTTCGTAAACCACCCATTTTACTCATTTCGTTGCTGTGTACGGCATGAATTACCGAACCTGCTCCGAGGAATAATAAGGCTTTAAACATAGCATGAGTAAATAAATGGAACATGGCAGCCATATATCCTAATCCATGATGTCCGCCCATACCCGAAACGCCCAAGCCTACCATCATAAATGCAATTTGCGAAATAGTTGAAAATGCCAGCACGCGTTTAATGTCGGTTTGCACGCAGGCTATTACGGCTGCAAAGAGTGCTGTGAATGCACCTATGTAAGCAATGCCGTGCAGTACTTCGGGAGCGTAAAAATAATAAACAGGAAAAAGTCGCGCCACCAAATAGACACCCGCTACAACCATGGTAGCCGCATGTATCAATGCCGAAACGGGCGTAGGACCTTCCATAGCATCGGGCAACCAAATATGCAAAGGGAACATAGCCGATTTACCAGCACCTCCGATAAATATTAGCGCCATTGCCCAACTCATAATCGAAAAGCCCATAAACGAAACACCGGCTGTGCCTGCAAATACACTTTCCTGTCCGGAAGTAAGTACGCCAAAATCGAATGTTTTGGTATAAAACGAAAGTATTAAAATCCCAATAAGGAAGCCTAAATCGGCAAAACGGGTAACTATAAATGCTTTTTTCGAGGCTGCAACTGCTTCGGGTTTTGTATAGTAAAATCCAATCAACAAATAGGAAGATACACCCACCAATTCCCAAAAAATATACATTTGAAATATATTGGTAGCAACTACCAATCCCAACATGGCAAAAGTAAAAAGCGACAGAAAAGCATAATAACGCTCGAAACCTTTTTCGCCAGTCATATAACTCAAACTGTAAATATGTACCATAAGCGAAACGGTGGAAATAACAACGAGCATCAATACGGAAATTGGGTCGAGCAAGATACCTAAATCGATATGCAGGTATTCGGTAAATCGTACCCATTCGGTTTCGAAAGCTATGATTTTTTGATATTCGCCGCTAATATTGGCTGTTGTGAAATAAACCCAAGCCGTGTAATACGACAAAATAGCTACAGTGGTAAGTACAGCAGTACCAATTGTACCTGCAACTTGAGGTTTCCATTTCGAATCGACCAACCCGAGTACTGTAAAACTCAATAGCGGTAGAATTAATATTAATAAAGTATATTCCATTTTTTAAGTATGTTTCTAATTGCTGTGTCCTATCCCCCTCTCCCTATGGAGAGGGGTTAGGGGTGAGGTCGTCAATATTTTTTATTCTTGTAATTCATTTAAACTATCCACCTCTAAATTATTCAAATTTCGGTAAATATTGATAACAATAGCTATCGCAACCGCTGTTTCGCAAGCCGAAATGGCAATGGTGAACAGCGCAAAGAAAAATCCTTCCATCTGCTCAGGGTATAAATAACGGTTGAAAACAACGAAGTTTATATCTGCCGCATTCAATATCAGTTCAATAGATATTAATATCATTAATAGACTTTTGCGTGATAAAAAACCGTAAACACCGGCAAAAAACATAATCAAACTTACAATAATGTAACCTTCCATGGGAATAATGCCCGTTGTGAAATTTGAAAGAACGTCAAACATAATATGATGTGTTGATGAAATTATAAATTCATAAGAAACAAACTGCCCCAAGCCCCTAAAGGGGATGTGAAGTTAGTTTCGTCTCTTATATTTTAATCATTTTATTCTAATGTAAATCACTTCGAATACCACTCTTATAAGCCCCTTTAGGGGTTTGGGGCAGTATTTTTTGATTTATTTTAAATTGGTATTTACTAACTGCAAAGAGCAAACTTTCTACCTCTTTCGCGCTATCATTATTCCTCCTACGATACAAGCCAGCAGTAAAACGCTTATGGCTTCGAAAGGCAACAGATATTGGAATTTTTCAGTTCCCATAAGCGTTAATCCTATTTGCTTTGTTGGAATATCAATATCTTCAACCAAAGTATAAACGCGATTTATATTGTGAAAAATAATATGTCCACAAAATGCAACACCCACTACCGAAATTATAAGTGCCAATACGCGTTGTCTCAATGGTTCAGGAGTAACTTCTTCGCCGGGTTTTTGCGTAAGCAAAATGGCAAAAATAAACAATATCATAATTCCGCCTGCATACACAGCTGTTTGTACTGCAAATAGGTAATAATATCCCATTAGCATGTATAAACCTGCTGTGGATAACAACACAAAAAGCAAGTAAGTTGCCGAACGAATAATTCGCTTCGACGATACAGCCATTATCGAAAATATCGATATTATTGCTGCCAGTATGTAAAATATAATTAGTTGTGCCATGTTTTTTTTAATGTGCCAATTATTTAATGTGCCAATGTGCCAATTTTTTAATATGCGAATATTATTCCCCTTTAGGGGTTAGGGGCTCTTTTGGTGCTGCTTTCGGCGCTTTTGCCCTGAGTTTCGAACCTTCTTTATTTAATTGTTGTACTAATTTTGCACGGCTAAATACGGCATTCTCAAAATTGTTGGTAAATTTTATAGCGTCCGACGGACAAGTTATCACACACAGATTGCAAAACGTGCACATACCCAAATCGTACACATAGCGGTCGAGTTCTTTTTTCTTTTTACCATCTTCGGTTTCTATCATGCGCGAAATCACTTTTATCGTTCCGTTCGGGCAGTTCATTTCGCAAATACTACAAGCAGTACAAGCATGTTCGTTATTATCGTCGTGTGGCATAACTAATTCGGCTCTGAAACGGTCCGAAATAACCAAGGTGTCGCGATTCTCGGGGTATTGCGCTGTTACTTTTTTAGTCCACAACTCTTTCCAGGTTACCGACAGCCCAAATAAAAGGGATTTTATTCCGGTAAATAATCCTCTAAAATATCCTATTATTGATTTCATCTTTTATTAAAATAAATCATTTAACGTCCAACCGGCAAGTACCAACAATACCATTACTAAGATATTGACCAAATTTATAGGCAATAGGTATTTCCATTCAAGGTTCAATAATTGGTCGATACGCAAACGTGGAAACGACCAACGAACCCATAAACTAAAGAAAATGAGTAAAAATACTTTGCCCGTAAACCATAAATACGACGGAATATACCACATGAGCTGATTGAATGCATCCCAACCGTTTACTTGCAAAGGCATCCAACCACCCAAAAATACGGTAGCAGCAATGGCAGCAATAATAAACATATTGAGATATTCGGCTAAGTAATAAAATCCAAATTGTAAGCCGGAATATTCAGTGTGATAACCTGCTGTAAGTTCCGATTCTGCTTCGGGTAAGTCGAATGGTCCTCGATTGGTTTCGGCATGTCCCGAAATAAGATAAATGAAAAATGCTACGAAAGCCGAAATATGACCATTGAAAATATTCCAGCAAAAACGTTGTGCTTCAATCATTTCGCTAAACTGCATGGTGCCAGTGAGTATTACCATTGTCATTAGCGCAAATCCAGCCGAAAGTTCGTAGCTTACAAATTGCGCACCGCTTCGCATAGCACCAATCATGGAATATTTATTGTTACTCGACCAACCGGCAAGCAAAACGCCTATAATTCCGAGCGACGAAACAGCGGTTACATAAAATGCACCAATATTAAAATCGACAGCATGCAAACCTTGTCCGAATGGAATAGCGCCAAAAGTAAGTACCGAAGCCACAATCATAAAAAACGGAGCAGCAAAGAACAGAAATTTATCAACGCGGTTGATGTGAATAATTTCTTTCAATAAAATTTTAAGTACGTCGGCTACCGTTTGGAAAATACCATATTTACCAACTCTATTCGGACCAATACGTGCCTGAAAAAATGCCGTAATTTTACGTTCTACATAAATCAAAATCATGGCTGTAAGGGCATAAATAGCCAGCAATGCAATTCCAACAAGCAGTAGTTCAATAACTAACGCCCAAAATGCAGGCAGATTAGCATTCAATGCAGTATCTATCCACTTTGTCAGATTCGTAAATTCGAAAGGTTGATTCATATTTTTGAATAATAATTATTTAGATACTTGGTCTTAATTCCCCTTTAGGGGTTAGGGGCCATTATCTATCTATATCAGGTATCACATAATCCATCGAACCACCGATACCGATAAAGTCCGAAATTTTTTCATTTTTACAAATTAACGGCATTACCGAAACCAGCGCCATTGATGGCGAACGAAATTTCAGGCGGTATGGCGTTTTTTCGCCACGACTTTCGATATACACGCCAAATAATCCTTTTCCGGCTTCTACACCTTGGTAATACTCACCTTCGGGTAATTTTATAATTGCTTTTGTTTTGGCACAATGCTCTCCTTCGGGAATGTTATCAATCAACTGCTCAATAATATGCAGCGATTCTTCAATTTCGTCCAAACGGTTCATATAGCGGGCATACGAATCACCTTCAGTGCGTATAATTTCTTTAAATTGAACTTTGTCGTAAAGTGCGTAAGGCTGATATTTACGAATGTCGCACGACCAACCCGAAGCTCTACCCGCAGGACCTGTAACGGCATAACTTACAGCATCTTCTTTACTTAAATTGCCAATTCTCACCATACGTCCCAATGCAATTACGTTGTGTGAAAAGAAACGGTCGTATTCTTTCAGTTTTTCGCGCATGTAAGGGATAAATTCTTTTACATCTTTCTGAAAATCAGCATAAATATCGAACATCACACCACCAATTACATTTTGATTGATAATGAGTCGTCCACCACAGGTTTTATCAAAAATATCCAACACTTTTTCGCGTTCGCGCATACCGTAAATAAAGGCGGTAGTAGCTCCAAGGTCGTTTGTTTGTGCCGACCAAGCCAGCAAATGCGAACTGATGCGGTTTAATTCGTCCATTATGGTGCGAATGTATTGCGCCCGTTCGGGAACTTCAATGCCACCGGCTTTTTCCACACACATACACAGCGCATGGCGGTTAATGTTTGCCGAAAGATAATCGAGTCGGTCAGTAAAGTGAAGTATTTGCGGATAAGTCATATCCTCGCTTAGCTTTTCCATGCCGCGATGAATATAACCACTTATAACGTCAATTTTTTTTACAATTTCGCCATCCAATGCTGTGCGGAAGTGCATTACACCATGTGTAGAAGGGTGTTGAGGCCCGATATTGATAATATAATCTTCTTCTTCAAATACATTTACCACCTCTTCTTTCAATCCTTCGGGTGTTTCCATAATGCGTGGAGTCAAATCCACCATATCCTTACTTTCAATCGAAACTGGATTTAAAGCGAGGTCGGCATTGTAATCTTTACGCATGGGGAAACCCACCCAGCTGTCGTTCAACAAAAAACGACGCATATCGGGATTGTTGATAAATCGAATACCGTACATGGCAAAAACCTCGCGCTCGTTGAGGTGAGCTGTTTCGTACATATCGGTAATGGTATAGAGTAGGGGATTTTCGCGATCGGCAGTGGCAGTTTTTACTACCAATTCTTTCGAAGGATTTGTTGACGGTGAAAACAAGTATGTCACACCCAACTTTTCGCCTTCGTCGCTACCTATCAAATAAACTAAATAATCGAATGGTAAACCATCGTTTTTATAAAGCAACTCAACAAGCGTACGCAGTTCGTTGGGTTCAACAGTTACAGTCAATTTTCCGGTTTCAGCAATTAATGCTTTTGGAAAATTTTTCTGTATTAGTAATTTAATTGTTTCCATATCTTTATTTTTCCCCACTTGGGGTTATCGACTCTTTTTCTTATTCCCCCTTTAGGGGGTTAGGGGGCAGTGTTAGGGGTCTATCTTTCTTTATTTCCCAAAAATTTCTCTAACTTTATTTTGCGTTGCAATTGCATAAGTCCGTAAAACAAGGACTCCGGACGCGGTGGACAACCAGGAACATATACATCCACAGGCAAAATTTCGTCGACACCATTTACTACGTGGTACGAACCTATGAACGGACCACCCGAAATAGCACATCCACCCATTGCCAATACATATTTTGGTTCGGCCATTTGGTCGTATACTCGTTTGATTAATGGCGACATTTTGTGGGTAATTGTACCGGCAACCAACATTAAGTCGGCTTGTCGAGGGCTGTTACGCGTAACTTCCATGCCGAAGCGCGAAATATCGTAATTAGCAGCAGCCGAAGCCATAAACTCAATACCACAACAGCTTGTTGCAAAAATAAGTGGCCATATTGAATTGGAACGTCCCCAGTTAATCATGTCGTCGAGTTTGCCCAACACCACATTTACACCACTGGCGCGTAATTCTTCCAAGTATTTTTCGAGGTATTCGTTATCATTGAAATCCTCGTATTTAATACCTTTTATATCGATGTCTTTTACTTCCATTTCAAAACTCCTTTCTTCAAAACATAAACTAAGCCCTATTCCAGAATAATTAAGAAAAATACGATACTACCGAGTCCCTGAAAGCCTAATTCGCGCACAACAGTTGCCCATGGAAACAAAAAGATTGCTTCCACATCGAACATTAAGTAAAGAATAGCGTAAAGATAATACCCGGCTTTGAACTGCATCCACGAAGTGCCGTGGGTGGGGATACCGCATTCATAAGGTTCACCTTTTTGCAAATTGTAAGATTTTGGCGATAAAAGTATCGCAATTCCTAATCCTGCTACCACTAAGATGACACCTGCCAAGAAAACGGCCAAAAAGAGTGACATATTGCTCATAAACATTTTTGAATTTTAAGCTCAAAAAAACGCTGCAAAGGAAATACTTTTATTTCGATTAACCATCATGTTTAGTGCTAAAAATTCAAATGCATAAAACTGTCAATTATTGCAATATTGACATTGCAATAGTTATGTATGTTGTTGTAGAGTAATTATTTAAAAAATTATGTTTTGTTCATTGAATCCTATCTTGTTAAGTTTATTTAACAAATTTGATGTGCGACTTTATCTACTTAAATTTGATTCAGGTTA
>CAZEEN010000156.1:0-7220 GCA_964511115.1 uncultured Paludibacter sp.
AAAATAGAGACTAATAGTAATAGTCAGAGATGGCAAGCAAGGCTTGGTTTGGCATGTGCTAAAAGGTTTTTGTTACCGTTTTTTGGTCGATGCCAAGATATGGGAGATAAAGCAGTTAATGGTTAGTGATAAATGGTTAATGATTAATGTAGAGACGTCATGCTTGGCGTCTGATGTAGAGACGCCATGCTTGGCGTCTGAAGAGCGTGAGCGGATAGTGGCGTGGTTACGTGAGAAGTATGGGATTAAGAGTTAATAAAGTTCATAAGGTTATAAGGTTCGTAAAGTAGGGATTAGTGGTTAGTGGGCAATAAGAAAAAGATTAATTAGGGATTGAAAAATGAATATATTAGAAATAGTGCAGCAAGGTGAAGGCATATCGGTTGAGTTCAAGCGATGCAGTCGTCAGTTGCCCGATAGTTTTTTTGAAACAGTATGTGCATTTCTGAATAGAAACGGAGGCACTATACTACTTGGTGTAACCGATGACAAGAAAATTGAGGGTGTACCTGTCGACATTGTGGAAGCTATATGCAAAAGTATTGCTAACCTGAGTAACAATCCGCAAAAAATGTATCCAACGTTTTTACTAAGTCCCGATGTGGTTGATTATGAAGGTATAAAGTTAATTCGGATTTATGTACCCGCTTCGTCGGCAGTACACCGCTGTGTATCAAAATACTACGATAGAAGTGTAGATGGTGATTATGAATTGCGTACAGATGAACAAATTAAAGCGCTTTACAGCCGAAAAAGTAATATGTTTACCGAGAATACGATATATCCATTTTTATTCGAATCGGATTTTGAACCTGGAATAGTTGCACGGGTTCGTCAGATGATACGTAATAATCGTTCCAATCATCCTTGGAATGATTTAAGCGATAAAGAGTTTTTTAATATTTCGGGTTTGTATCGAAGCGATTTTGCAACCGGCTCAGAGGGTTTCACATTAGCTGCATTATTGTTATTTGGCAAATCGGAAGCTATTCAGAGTGCTGTGCCACATTATAAAGTAGATGCTTTGTTACGTATAGTGGATTTGGATCGCTACGACGACCGTGAGAATATACGTTGCAATTTGGTAGATATGTACGATAAGTTAATGCAATTTGTTGAAAAACATCTACCTGATAAGTTTTACCTCGAGGGAGATTTGCGTATTTCGCTACGCGATAAAATTTTCAGAGAAGTAGTTGCTAATATACTAATCCATCGCGAATATACAAATGCTTTTCCAACGCTATTTTGTATTTACAAAGACCATGTAGAAGCTAAAAATGCTAATAAACCCCGATTGCATGGTATGTTAACTCCCGCTAATTTGTTACCTTTTCCTAAGAATCCCACTATTGCTCAGATCTTTACACAAATGGGTCGTTCGGAGGAATTAGGTACAGGAATTCGAAATGTTTTTAAATACTCCAAAGCCTACTCCGGTAGCGAAAAGGTTTTATTTTCGGAAGAAGATGTATTTGTAACTCAGATACCTTTATTGAATGTCACCGATAATGTCACCGATAATGTCACCGATAATGTCACCGATAGAAAAAAACGTATTATAGAATTAATGCAGAGAAATGACAAAATTTCGGTATTGGAAATAGCTATTACATTAAATGTAACAAAAAGAACTATCCTCAGGGAAATAAATATATTAAAACTAAACGGATTAATAAAAAGGCTCGGTACCGAAAAAACAGGTAGTTGGTCGGTTATAAATGAATAGTATAAATGAAAAGTAAAATTGTATTGTGAAAATATCCATCATTACCATAAGCTACAACCGTGCAGCTACCATTGCCAACGCCATCGAAAGTGTATTAAGTCAGGATTATGCTGATGTGGAATACATTGTGGTAGATGGCGCAAGCACCGATGGTACACAGCAGGTTATTTAACAATATACTCACCGCATAACGCACTATCTGTGTGAAGCCGATACAGGCATGTACAATGCCTTGAACAAAGCCATAAGCCTATCTACCCGCGATGTGGTTGGCATTTTACATTCCGATGATGTATTTTACGCCACCGATATTCTGAGTCAGTATGCTGCCACATTTAAGCAAACCGATGCCGATGTGGTGTATGCGAATGGACTGTATATATCGGACAACCGTAGAGACGCCATGCTTGGCGTCTCAGAAAACAACGAAAAGATTAAACGTATTTATCGTTCATCACCGTTTAAGTCTTGGTATTTGTATTTCGGGTGGATACCGCTGCATACCACTATTTTTGTACGACGTGAAGTATTTGCCAACTATGGTCTGTACGACGAAAGCTACTCCATAGCTTCGGACTACGAAATATCACTACGATGGTTTACCCGCACCGAACTTAAAAAAGTATTTTTGAACCGCATGGTGGTAAAAATGGGTATGGGAGGCAAAAGTACCAGCATGGCCTTGCAAAAAAAGAAATCGACCGAAGATGCACGCGTATTGAAGCAATACAAACTGTGGGGCAAGTTTACATTGGCGTTTAAGATTTTGAGGAAAATACCGCAGTATTTGATGTGCTAAAAAGACAATATGCCAATTTGCCAATAAGACAATGTGATGATTAAGAAATTAAGAAATTAGGAAAATAACGCGAAGCAAATAACGCACGAAGTGCCAATTAACGGCGAAGCCCAAATAACGCACGAAGTGCCAATTAACGGCGCAGCCCAAATAACGCACGAAGTGCCTAATAACGGCGTAGCCCAATAACGCGAAGCTAATAACAATAAGTAAAATGATCGAATTAACGCCCGAAGAAAAGTTACTACTTGCGGTTGCTAAAATACATCCTACTGCCGACGAGTTGAAGGCATTGGATGCATTGGTAATTGAAGTAATCGATTGGGAAAAAGTATGCACTACATTAATCGACCGTGGTTTTGCGCCTTTGTTTTACAAAAAAATACCCTTACTAACCAACGCACAGCATATACCCGATGCTGTACAGCAAAAGTTAAAGAAAACCTATTACCTAACCTTTTCGCGAAGCGCATTGATGTACGAGCAGTTTTATGCTATTATGAATGCTTTTGCAGCTGCCGGTATCGATGTTATTCCGCTCAAAGGAATATTCCTGGTGGAGTGGCTCTACCAGGATTATGGCTTGCGACAGATGAGCGATATTGACTTGCTTGTGCGTAAAAAAGATGCAAAAAAAGCCTTGTCGGTGTTGGACGAAATAGGATTCAACGTGTATGATGGTGTGGAATCGGAGTTAGTTGGCGGCCAGTCGGACAGAGTGCATTACAAGCCCCGCATAAAAGCGAATATTTCGGTAGAAGTACATGAAAAAGTTCATCACGAAAATGAAACATACAGCATTAGTTCCGATCATTTATTTAAAAATGCTGTAGAATATACACTCAAAGACACTACGGTAAGAGGGTTGGATATTTATGATTTGCTCATTCATCTGTGCGTACATTTAGATAAGCATTTTAATGATTTAAATTCGAGCATGAAGTCGTTTATCGACATTGTAAATTTGATAGATACGAATGAGAATTTAGATTGGGAACAATTGGCGCAGCGTTGCAAAACTTACAAATGTACCGATATTGTATTTAATTATATTTTGCTCTGCAACAGTTATTTTGGTGTAAAGTTGCCACAGCAAATACTGTCAAAACATCGCATTATTACTTCGAAGGAAATACTATTTTTAGAAGAAGTAAAAGGATTGAATAACAAACCAGGCAATCAAACCAGTTTATTATCACATTCGAATTATATAAAAAGCGAAAATACAATACTTACTAAAATTGTTTATGTGTTTCGTAATCTATTTCCTTTGCCTGCATTTATGATAAAAAAATACCATATTAAATCACTATGGCTGGTGCCGTTTTATTATTTTTACCGTTGGTGGTTAGGCATTAAAGGCGTTTATATTGTAATTATTAAAAAATGAAACCATCAAACGAAGAACAACTACTATTGTTATCGGTAAGTTTACAGCCATCGGCTACAAACAAGGAAGTAATAAACGAGCTTTTACCCACCATAACCGATTGGCAATCGTTAACAAATAAAATGCTAAAAAGTGGCATTGCGCCCTTAGTATATGGAAATTGGGTAGGTTTGCCCAATGCAAGCAGCATTCCTGCCACTGTAAAAAACACCATCGAAAACAATTACAATATAGTTTTTATACGCAGTTTACGGTTGATAGGTATTTTTAATCAGATAGCCATTGCATGTACGCATCATAATATTGATATTATTCCGCTGAAAGGCATTTATCTATCGGATACATTGTATGCCGATGCCGGAAAGCGGCTGATGAGTGATATAGACTTGCTTGTAAAACCCGAACAGGCACAAGCTATGTTAGCATTATTACGGTCGATGGGTTTTAGTTCGCCCGAAGAAGAGTCGGAGTTTGATGCCGCCTCGTTGGAAGTAATTCATTTTCCGCCTATGGTAAAAGAAGGTGTGGCAGTAGAAGTACATATTAAACTTCACAGCGATATTACAAGCTATGCTATGTCGCCCTTATCGATTTGGGAACACGCACAAAAAGCCACAGTACATGGTAGTGAGGTTCAGGTAATGGATTGGTACGATACACTCATTTTTTGCTGTCTGCATTTGTACCGACATTTCAACGACGGTTTTATTAAATTTACATCCTACAGCGATATTGTGAATCTGATTGAAAAACGTCCCGATGACTTTTCGTGGGCGGTTTTTAAATATCGTTGTACGGAGTATAAGTGCACCACCGAAGTATTTAAACACATACTGTTGGCATATCGGTTTATGGATGTACAACTACCACAACACCTTGTAAATGAATATGCAGAAGCATTAAAAAGGCAAGATATAAAATTATTTTTTAAATACTTGCATGGCTACAAAGGTTTTAGTACAGGTTTACCACGTCATGCCGGTAATCTGAAGTATTTAAACAATCCGTACAAACGCATGCGGTATATTATGAGCATAATATTCCCACCACAGCACTTTATGCGCTCAAAATTCAAATTAGACACACATCAAAACACAACACTTTATTATCCGTACCGATGGTGGTTGGGGTTAAAAGGGTTGGTAAAAGTGATTAGTGGTAAGTGATTAATGGTTAATGGTAAAAAAGTTACAAGGTTATAAAGTTATAAAGTGGTTAATGGTAATTGGTTATTGATTAATTGTGTGTATACTTTGTGACTATTGTGTTTTAAAACATCAAAAACCTATGGACTGTATCTTTGAGATATATTTTTTTATATCTTTGCTTAAAATTAAATTTTAGAATGAAAACGAAACTACTCCGCAAATTCCGCTCTCATTACCATTATTATTACAACACGCAGAATAACATATGGATGCTATTGAGCCATAACAAATGGGGTCATAATGTACCTTGCAGGTCTTTCTTGTGCCGAAACTCACACAGTTATTCTCCATGCCATTGAGCAAATTAAAGGATATAAGTTCACCGCCAAACTCCAGAGTAAAAATGCACTTAAAAACCACAAAACTACTGTGCCGTATAAAACTGATAAAAATGTGTTGCTAGTTTATAAATAATATAGTAAAGCGTTTATTGGGCGTGGTGCTCCCACGAGGGGCACTGCTACGCATCTATTACATTTAAAAGCATTGAAGAATCCGGTTGATATTATGAGGTACGTGAAGGGAGTTATTTTTCCGGGGAAGGAGTTTATGATAGAAAAATATTCGATTAAACAACCTCAATTGTTTTGGTTTTGGTATCCGTATAGATGGTATAGTGGGTTAAAAGGGCTTTGGTTGGTGATAACGAGAAAGACGGAGGAGAATAAAACCTCTCCCCAGCCCTCTCCAAAGGGAGAGGGAGACTGCTAAACTGCAAAAGTAGGCAAACTTAGAAGGGTCAAAAAAAGAAAAATGCGATAACAGTTGATTTTGGTCGGAAAAAGATATAACTTTGCAAGCGAATATAAACTATCCCGATAGCTATCGGGAAAAAATAGAGAAATTATGGAAACTAAAAAAGCAACAAAAGCAGTAACACCCAAGCCAAAAACAACTGAAAATGGCGTGGTTAAGAAAAGGATCTCGAAAATTATGAAAGCCGCAGAAAAGTATAAAGGTAGTGTTGAAATATTAGATATGGAAGCATTATTTAAACCTGTGTATTAATATGAGGTATTTAATTGACACGAATGTATTAATATTTCTTATACTAGATAAGGAGATGATTCATAGGGATGTAAAACAATTATTTGATGATTATTCTAATAGTTTTTACATCAGTGCTGAAAGTGTAAAAGAACTAATTGTACTTGTGCGCAACAATAAAGTGCGATTTAAACAATGGAAAACGCAGGTTCAAATGATTGAAGCAATTGAACATGAATTTGGCATTAAAATAATGCCTATTAAAAAAGAACATCTACTCACCTACGCTCGCCTAAACATAAACGAACACCACCGCGACCCATCCGATCATATTATTATCTCACAAGCTATTACCGAAGGCATACCCTTGATTAGTAGCGACCGCAAATTTCATTTCTACACCGAGCAAGCATTGGATTTTGTTTACAACGAACGGTAAGTTGCCTCAAAACAGTTTATAGTAAATAGTTAGTATGGGCGTGGTGCTCCCACGAGCGGCACTGCTACGCATCTATTACATTTAAAAGCATTGAAGAATCCGGTTGATTTTATGCGGTATGTGAAGGGAGTTGTTTTTCCGGGGAAACAATTCATGATAGAAAAGTATGACCCCCAGCCCCTAAAGGGGGGCAAGAATAAGAAAGGGAAGGGTTCCCCTTTAGGGGTTAGGGGTAGATTCTGGTGGTTGTGGTATGGTTATAGGTGGTATTGTGGGTTGAGAGGGCTTTTTAAAGTGGTTAGTGGTAAGAGGTAAGCATTGGCAGATAAATTGGAAATACTAATAAAAAATCCCGAGCTTCGAAAAAAAATGGGTGAAGCTGGAAGAAAGAAGTATGAAGAGGAATTTATCCCGATAGCTATCGGGAGAGCGGTTTGATGGGCGGTTGGTGGAGATATTGACATCAATGGTTAATGATTAATGGTTAATGATTAATGAAATGCAGCGGGAATTAGTATAATGGTTAGTGATTAATGGTAAGAAGAATATGATATGAAAAATATTTTATACATTTGCAAAAATAAAATGAAAGAATAATGCAAAAGATTTATATAGAAGTCGTCTTGACTTTTTTAGGAGTTTAAACAATATTTAAAAGAAGGGAACGT
>CAZEEN010000157.1:0-7206 GCA_964511115.1 uncultured Paludibacter sp.
GCAGGTGCTATTACCGGAAGATACGACTACTTTAAAGAAATAGAAAAAAAGCTTATAGGCGATAATAAATCCTTATCGAATTTTGCAACGGGCTATCTTTATTTTGGATTACATCATTTGAGTGAGGGTTGGGTTTTCAGAGAATGGGCGCCCAATGCAACCGCCATTTTTCTGATTGGCGACTTTAATAACTGGCAACGCCTGCCCGAATATCAATTAAAAAAATTGCCTAACGGCGTTTGGGAAATTAAACTTCCCGATTATGCCATGACGCATTTGCAATTGTACAAAATGCTCGTTGAATGGGAAGGTGGTTCGGGAGAACGTATTCCAGCATGGGTTCGACGCGTTGTGCAGGACAATCAAACCAAAATTTTCAGTGCACAAGTGTGGAATCCAATAAATCCTTATCAGTTTAAAGTTAAGAAATTTGTTCCAACAAAAGATCCACTATTAATTTACGAATGCCATATCGGCATGTCGAGTTCCGAAGAAAAAGTTTCTTCCTACGACGAGTTTCGTTTAAACACATTGCCTCGTATAATAAAAGCGGGATACAATTGTATCCAAATAATGGCCATTCAGGAACATCCGTATTACGGTTCGTTTGGCTACCATGTTTCCAATTTCTTTGCAGCTTCTTCGCGTTTTGGGACGCCTGAGGAGTTAAAAAAATTGATTGACGAAGCCCATGCCAATAATATTTCGGTAATTATGGATATTGTGCATTCGCACGCCGTAAAAAACGAATTGGAAGGTTTAGGCAGGCTCGATGGAACTCCTTACCAGTATTTTCATGGCGGCTCACGTCGCGAACATCCGGCATGGGATTCGCTTTGTTTCGATTATGCAAAACCAGCGGTAATTCATTTCCTACTTTCGAACTGTAAATTCTGGCTCGAAGAATATAATTTCGATGGTTTCCGTTTCGATGGCGTAACTTCGATGCTTTACCGTAGTCATGGTTTGGGCGAAGATTTTAATGGATACGATTCGTATTACAACCTAAATCAGGATGGAGATGCTATTTGCTATTTGACATTGGCAAATCAGCTGATTCATGAGCTAAAACCAAATGCCATAACTGTAGCCGAGGAGATGAGCGGGATGCCAGGCATAGCTTCGAAAGTAGAAGATGGTGGTTTAGGTTTCGACTATCGGTTGGCAATGGGTATCCCTGACTTTTGGATAAAATACATTAAAGAAGTAAAGGACGAAGATTGGAAACCCGGTCATATTTTATGGGAACTGACCAACCGACGCGCCGATGAACGAACAATTAATTATGCCGAAAGTCACGACCAAGCGTTGGTAGGCGATAAAACTATTATTTTCAGATTAATAGATGCCGATATGTATTGGCACATGCAAAAAGGCGATGGTACGCTGTTGGTAGATCGTGGTGTGGCTTTGCACAAAATGATTCGGTTGGTTACTTCAACAACTATAAATGGTGGTTATCTGAACTTTATGGGTAACGAATTTGGCCATCCGGAATGGATTGATTTTCCGCGCCAAGGAAATGGTTGGTCGCATAAATACGCCCGCCGTCAGTGGGAATTGGTTGATAATAAGAATTTTTACTACCATTCTTTAGGTCAGTTCGACCGTGCGATGATAGCGCTAATTCGTTCAGTTCCTGAGTTTAACAAAGTACCAGTTGAGCAGGTATGGGACAATGAAGGCGATCAGGTTATGGCTTACCGTCGCGGAAACTTAGTTTTTGTGTTTAATTTCAATGGCACAAAATCGTTCGAAGATTACGGTATTTTGCTACCAAAAGGAACATATAAAGTAATACTGAATTCGGATAATCCTGATTTTGGTGGTTTTGGATTAGCCGATGATAATATTGAGCATATAACTATTGTAGAACCGAAACACGAATCGGGTAAAGAATGGCTAAAATTGTATATTCCGGCCCGTACAGCACAGGTTTTGAAAAAGATAAAATAAATTTAGAAATTTACAACAAGATTTAATTTTTCGAATTATTTAAATGTATTATTTTTTGGAATAGTTTTCCAAAACCCTGCTACGGTATTCAAAAATTGCTTTTACCTTTTTATCCACAAACAGTTTGCCGGCAATGCTTCCAGCAATCCACTTGTATTATTGTTAATGATAATTCGCATGTGCTATAAGGTCATTCATATTAATGTGTTCCAATGCTTTTTCGTCGGTTGCCTCTAACTCTACCTTTGGTGCGCAACCGGCATCAAACGCTTCTTTCCATCGAGGCGCACACAAACACCATTTATCACCGGGTTTTAGACCTTGAAAGTTATATTCCGGCCTTGGTGTTGATAAATCATTTCCTTGATTTTTTGAATAATTAAGAAATTCTTCGGTAGCTATAACACATACCGTATGACTGCCATGGTCATATTTATCTGTTCTGCAATATCCATCCCTATAAAAACCAGTCATTGGTTTAGTGCAACAGCTTTTTAATGGTTCTCCAAAAATATTTTTCATTTTGAGTATTTCGTTTTTACTGTAATTAATTCTATTCTTTTAAACACTATTATTGCCTATAAAGTTTAATTGCTTTAATTGCTGAAATTTTTCTCTAATTAGATGTAAAAATATTCGTCTAACTCAATGGAAAGTAGTACTTTTGCACTCGCTTAGAAATTTCGAAAATCAATATATATTATGGCAGAAAAAAAATTAAATTTATTGGCTGAATTTCCATCAGTTAGCACACAGCAATGGATGGACAAAATTACAGCCGACCTCAAAGGAGCTGATTTTGATAAAAAGCTCGTTTGGAAAACAAATGAGGGCTTTGCTGTAAAGCCTTTTTATCGCGCCGAAGACATTGAAAACCTGAAAACAACGGATGTTGTTCCAGGTAAATTCCCATTCGTTCGCGGCACAAAACAAAACAATGAATGGCTTGTACGTCAGGATATTGTGGTTGAAGATGTGAAACAAGCCAATGCGAAAGCGTTGGACGTGCTTTGCAAAGGTTGTACCTCGCTTGGATTTATTTTAAACAAAGAACATGTAACCGACGAAGTTATTGCCGATTTATTGCAACACATCGAAGCCACAGCCGTAGAGCTTAACTTTGTGGTATGTGCGAGCAAATCAGCCGAATTGGGTCTTATTCTGACAGACTTTTTTAAATCGAAAAATTACGATTTGAAAACTCTTAAAGGTTCAATTCACGTTGACCCAATTCATCGCATGCTTACTTCGGGTAAAGACCTTACTGTTCAGGAAATTACAATGGCATGCAAATATGCTGTTATGGCTGTGAAGGAATTGCCGCATTTCCGTGTGCTAAATGTTGATGCTATTGATTTAAGCAATGCTGGAGCTTTTGATGCTCAGGAATTGGGTTACGCTTTGGCTTGGGGCAATCAGTACCTTTCGATGATGGTGGAAGCGGGTGTTGAAACTTCGATTGCTGCTAAAAAAATAAAATTCAATTTTGGCGTAGGTGGAAATTATTTTATGGAAATTGCCAAATTCCGTGCAGCTAAGTTGCTTTGGGCTAATATAGTGGATGCCTATCAACCTAAATGCCTAAAGGATACTTGTTCACATACCGTAGATGGTATTTGCAAATGTGCTGCAAAAATGTACATTCATGCCGAAACATCGACATTTAACAAAACAATTTTTGATGCTAATGTAAACATGCTTCGTACGCAAACAGAAGCTATGAGTGCTACATTAGGCGGAGTAAATTCACTTACAGTCATCCCTTACGATAGTTCTTACAAAAATGCTGACGAATTTTCGGAACGCATTGCTCGAAATCAACAATTATTATTGAAAGAAGAATCGCATTTCGATAAAGTAGCTGATCCTGCTGCTGGTTCGTATTATATTGAAACGCTCACCAACGAATTAGCTGCTCAGGCATGGAAACTTTTCTTGTCGGTGGAAGATGAAGGAGGTTTTTTAGCTGCTGTTAAAGCAGGTACTGTTCAAGCTGCTATCAACAATACGGCAGTAACACGTATGAAAAATGCTTCAAGTCGTCGTGAAGTGCTTTTAGGAACCAATCAGTTCCCTAATTTCAATGAAATTGGAAAAGCGAAAGTGGAAACAGTTGCTCAACAAATTGATTGCAATTGCGGTCATGATAGAGTGGAACAATTGAATATCCAACGCCTTTCTTCCGAATTCGAAACATTGCGTTTTGCTACCGAAGCTGCTACGAAACGTCCAAAAGCTTTTATGTTGACAATTGGCAACTTAAATATGCGTTTGGCGCGTGCACAATTCTCGTGTAATTTCTTTGCTTGTGCTGGTTACGATGTGGTTGATAATCTTGGATTCAAAACCATTGAAGAAGGTGTAAATGCTGCTCTCGAAGCAAATGCTGATATTATTGTTCTTTGTTCGAGCGACGATGAGTATGTAGAATTTGCCCCTGCTGCTTACGAAGCTTCAAAAGGAAAAGCGATTCTTGTTGTTGCCGGAGCTCCTGCTAACACCGATGAACTGAAAGCATTAGGTATCGAACATTTTGTAAATGTAAAATCGAATGTGCTTGATACATTGAAAGGTTTTAATTCGAAATTATTTTAAACACGAAGACACAAAGACACAAAGAAAATGAATAAAGAAGAGTTAGATAATATTGGAACTAAAATTGTGGATGCAGCATATTGCGTACATAAAGAATTTGGACCAGGATTATTAGAGTCTGTTTATGAATTTTGCTTGATAGAAGAATTGAAGTCACGGAACTTAACTGTAAACAGTCAAGTAAGATTGCCATTAAATTATAAAGGTAAGACTTTGAATAAAGAATTTATTATTGACCTTTTGGTTGAAAATGAAATTATTATTGAACTAAAAGCAGTGGAATTTGTACTGCCTGTACATGAAGTTCAACTTCTTACTTATATGAAACTTGCTGATAAAAAACTTGGATATTTGATTAATTTCAATGTTCCATTAATTAAAGAAGGTATTAAACGTAAAATAAATGGCTACTTCTAATAATTAAAATACGAAGACACCTATATACCAAGTTATTATTAAAAAACCGTGTCTTAGTGTCTCCGTGTTTAAAAAATTGTCTTTGCGTTCACAAAAACATATTAAAAAAAATGAAACCAAATTTTAAAGATATAAATATCAAAGAAATTTCAAACATAGGCACAGCTCCTAAAGTTGAAAGTACATGGTTGACTCCTGAGCTTATTCCGGTGAAACCATTTTATACGAAAGAAGACATTGCCGGCATGGAGCATTTGAATTATGCTGCCGGACTTCCTCCCTACTTACGCGGACCTTACTCGGTAATGTACGCTATGCAGCCTTGGACTATTCGTCAATACGCTGGATTCTCTACCGCTGAAGAATCAAATGCATTCTACCGTCGTAACCTTGCTGCTGGTCAAAAAGGTCTTTCGGTTGCATTCGACTTGGCTACACACCGTGGCTACGATGCCGATCACGAACGTGTGGTGGGTGACGTTGGTAAAGCGGGTGTGTCTATCTGTTCGGTTGAAGATATGAAAGTGTTGTTCGATGGTATTCCATTGAATAAAATGTCAGTTTCTATGACCATGAACGGTGCTGTACTTCCTATCCTTGCATTTTATATTAATGCAGGTTTGGAGCAAGGTGCTAAACTGGAAGAAATGGCTGGAACTATCCAAAATGATATTTTGAAAGAATTTATGGTGCGTAATACTTATATTTACCCACCAAAATTCTCAATGAAGATTATTGCTGATATTTTTGAGTTTACTTCTCAAAAAATGCCTAAGTTCAATTCTATTTCAATCTCCGGTTACCACATGCAGGAAGCTGGTGCAACTGCCGATATTGAGCTGGCTTACACATTGGCTGATGGACTTGAATACCTTCGTGCCGGAGTTAATGCAGGTATGGATATCGACTCGTTCGCCCCACGCTTGTCATTCTTCTGGGCTATCGGTATGAATCACTTTATGGAAATTGCCAAAATGCGTGCTGCACGTATGTTGTGGGCAAAAATCGTAAAACAATTCAATCCTAAAAACCCAAAATCATTGGCGTTGCGTACACACTCGCAAACTTCTGGTTGGTCATTGACCGAGCAAGACCCGTTCAACAATGTGGGTCGTACTTGTATCGAAGCTATGGCTGCTGCGTTGGGTCACACGCAATCACTTCACACCAATGCATTAGACGAAGCTATCGCTTTGCCAACAGATTTCTCAGCTCGTATTGCCCGTAACACACAAATCTATATCCAACAAGAAACTGACATTTGCCGTGAGGTTGACCCTTGGGCAGGTTCATACTATGTTGAGTCGTTGACTAACGAACTGGCTGAAAAAGCATGGGCTTTGATTGAAGAAGTAGAAAAACTAGGTGGTATGGCTGCGGCTATCGAAACTGGTGTACCTAAAATGCGTATCGAAGAAGCTTCTGCACGTACTCAAGCTCGTATTGATTCAGGAAATCAGATTATTGTAGGTGTAAACCAATATCGATTGGAAAAAGAAGACCCTATCGATATTTTGGAAGTGGACAACACAGCTGTTCGTATTCAACAAATCGAACGTTTGAAACAATTGCGTGCTAACCGCGACGAAGCTGCTGTACAAGCTGCTTTGGCTGCCATTACCGAATGTGCTAAAACCGGAAACGGTAACTTATTGGAATTAGCCGTTGAAGCTGCTCGTGTGCGCGCTTCATTGGGCGAAATATCAGATGCCTGCGAAGCAGTTGCAGGTCGTTATAAAGCAACCATTAGAACAATTTCAGGCGTGTATTCATCCGAAACTAAAAACGATGCGAATTTCCAACGTGCTTGCGAGCTTACCGAGAAATTTGCCCAGAAAGAAGGTCGTCGTCCCCGCATCATGATTGCTAAAATGGGTCAGGATGGTCACGACCGTGGTGCTAAAGTAGTAGCTACCGGTTATGCCGACTGCGGTTTCGACGTGGATATGGGACCATTGTTCCAAACTCCTGCAGAAGCAGCTAAACAAGCGGTTGAAAACGATGTTCACGTGTTGGGCGTTTCGTCATTGGCAGCTGGTCACAAAACATTGATTCCACAGGTTATGGAAGAATTGAAAAAACTTGGTCGCGAAGATATTATTGTAATTGCCGGTGGAGTTATTCCCGCACAGGATTACGATTATCTGTACAAAGCCGGTGTAGCAGCTATCTTTGGCCCTGGTTCTCCTGTAACTAAAGCAGCTTGTACGATTTTAGATATTTTGTTGGAAGAATAAA
>CAZEEN010000158.1:0-7155 GCA_964511115.1 uncultured Paludibacter sp.
CATGTTGTTTTAAGGTAGAAATTAGAAGGTAGAAATTAGAAGTTAGAAATTAGAAAAAAAGAAATTGAGAATTATCAAATCATCACATTATCAAATCATCACATTACCACATCAACTCATTATCACATCATCTACTTCCACACAATACGCTTCGATTTTGAACCTATTCGTCCCAAAGTAACCAAATATAAGCTTACAAGCGGAAGATATATATCAAAAACAAACAAGGATAGGAAATAGTTTCGGCCACCAAAATGTTTCGACGATTTGTTGATAATAACTAACTGACTGATTGCCCGAATCAAAAATAGCGTTCCGACAGCAATCATGGAAATAAAATTTCCAAAAATTAAAACCAAAATAAACGAAAGATAAAATAAACCACGCATAATAGGTTCTAACGAAAGCCTAAATTTGCTTTTATAGCTATAAAAGGAAGATACAGAAAGATGTCGCTCTTTTTGAAAAAGCCAATCGCGTAGGGATTTATTTGGTTCCGACCAAGTTATGCTTTCAGCGGATACTTCTACTTTCGTATTGAATGCATTAGCAGCAGCATTTACAATTAAATCATCGTCGCCTGAGCGTAAATGCAAGTTCGAAGCAAAGCCTTTCATACGAAAAAACACCTCTTTTCGATATGCCATGTTTCTACCTACGCCCATATATGGTTTGCCTTTGAGCGCATAACCCATGTATTGTAATGCAATAAAAAGCGTATCGTATGTAATCAACTTATTCACAGCTGTTTTCTCCATCAAATAAGGCCCGTAACCCAACACAAATTCCACGCCTTGATTGAAATTTCGCGCCATATTTGTTATCCACGATTTGCCATCGGGCATACAATCGGCATCGGTAAGCAATATCCAATCGTACTTTGCAGCTTTAATGCCAAGTGTGAGTGCTAATTTTTTGGTACTAAAATTTGTAGCTCCATAAGGCACAAAAGTTGAACGCAATTTTGGATAAACTTCTTTCATATTGGTAAGCAAAAGCTCTGAATCATCAGTAGAGCCATCGTTTACCACAATAATTTCAAATTCTGGATAATCTTGATCTAAAAAATTGGGTAAAAATTTACGTAGATTATCAGCTTCGTCGCGGGCACAAATAACTACCGAGACTCCTGGCTGCGAAGATTGTAATATCGTATTCGATTTTTTAAGTTTTCGTTTGTATGATAAAACGCCATTAATAAAGCGTAAATAAAAATAAAGTTGATAACAAAATGCGACAAAAAACAAACCGAGTAAAATAAGCTCGAAAACTGAAAATTTAATAATGGCAATATACATTATAAGATGGTATTATTCAATATGTTAATAGTATATTATGTTTTACGCTTTACAAAGTCACAAAGATAAGCATTTATTTTTACTTAACTGCGAATGTGGCACTGTGAATTATTAACAGTTTGAAATAGTGTTTTTGGCAAATATAAAATGACAAAACCATTTAATGTTTAAATAATATTACCTTTGTGCGCCAAAAGCAAATTGATTTTTTCTCAATAATTAGTAATGAAAGAGTTTTTACAAGATAAAATATTTGAAATAATTTCGCGCGTTGCCGATGAGCATCATAAAGAATGTTTTGTGATAGGTGGATTTGTGCGCGACATTTTTTTGAAACGGCCATCGAAAGATATTGATGTAGTTACATTGGGGAGTGGCATTGAACTTGCTGGATTTGTGGCTGCCGAACTGGGGAAAAAAGCCAAACTAACTGTTTTTAAGAACTTTGGCACTGCACAAATAAAGTTTAAAGACCTCGAAGTTG
This sequence comes from uncultured Paludibacter sp., assembly GCA_964511115.1. Classification (GTDB taxonomy): domain Bacteria; phylum Bacteroidota; class Bacteroidia; order Bacteroidales; family Paludibacteraceae; genus Paludibacter. The sequence continues at coordinate 1,783 of CAZEEN010000158.1, forward strand.
AATTTGTGGGAGCTCGCAAAGAATCGTACATGCGCGACTCGCGCAAACCAATTGTAGAAGACGGCACGATTGAAGACGACCAGAATCGACGTGATTTTACCATTAACGCTATGGCTATTTGCTTGAACAAAAACCGTTTTGGCGAATTGGTTGACCCATTCAATGGACTGAATGACTTGAAAAACTTTGTTATTCGCACACCGCTTAATCCCGACATTACTTTTTCCGATGACCCGCTACGTATGATGCGTGGCATTCGGTTTTCGGCTCAGTTGGGCTTTTTTCTCGAAGAAAACACCTTCGATGCTATTGCTCGAAACAAAGAACGCATTGAAATTATTTCGAAAGAGCGAATCGCCGACGAGTTAAACAAAATAATGATGTCGCGCAAACCATCGGTCGGATTTATTTTGCTTGAGAAAACAGGCTTGCTCGAACTCATTTTCCCTGAAGTATTGGCGCTAAAAGGAGCCGAAACCAAAGATGGAGTTGGTCATAAAGATAATTTCTACCACACCCTGGCAGTTTTGGATGGACTTTGCCAACACACAGACAATCTGTGGTTACGCTGGTCGGCTTTATTGCACGATATTGGTAAGCCACGAACTAAACGTTTTGATGCCCGCTTAGGTTGGACATTTCACAATCATAATTTTGTAGGCGAAAAAATGATTCCGGAAATTTTTCGACGTATGAAGCTGCCTACCAACGAAAAAATGCGCTTTGTTCAAAAAATGGTAAACCTGCACATGCGCCCCATTGTGCTGAGCGAAGACGAAGTGACTGATTCGGCTGTGAGGCGATTACTATTCGATGCGGGCGATGATATTGAGGAATTAATGATGCTTTGTGAGGCGGATATTACTTCGAAAAATCAGGAAAAAGTAAAGCGCTTCAAATCTAATTTTCAACTTGTTCGTAAGAAATTAAAAGAAATTGAGGAGAAAGATCGTGTACGAAATTTTCAACCACCTGTAAGTGGTCAGGAAATTATGGAAACCTTTAATCTGCCTGCTTGTGCAACAGTTGGGGATATAAAAATGCGAATAAAAGATGCTATTCTAGATGGAATAATACCAAACGAACACGAAGCAGCAGTTAAATACATGCATAAAATTGCAAAAGAAATGGGACTCAATTGAGCCCCATTTTCTTTATTTATGCTTTTTCGGATCGTACTTATACACTTCCTTGTAAAGCGTATTTTTGATGTTGTTAAATGACTTATTTGCAAAATGATAATCGTTGGACATAATAAGCATCGACATCATAACCTGACTTCCTTCGTAAGGAGGCTGCATATAGAAGTTGGTAGTCATATAAAAGCCCAATCGTTCGTAGAAATGAATTCGCTGACTAGCGACTAGAGAACGTGGTGTTTCCGTTTCGATAATAACCGGCAATTCAATTTTCGACAAAAATTCCTTCATTACACTTGTGCCAATACCTTTATTCCGAAAGTCGGGATGTACAGCAAAATGCTCAACATACACAAACTTTTCGAATGTCCAATAATTTAGCAGACCAACAAATTCCTTACCCGATTTTACAGTAAAGCTTTGAAATGCAGGCTTTTTGTTGAACAAAGTTTCGAGACCTGCCCACGTTCTACGCTGGTAGGATGGAAATGCACTGTTATACAAATCGTATACTTCCTCAAAATTTGGGTCGTATACATTTTCAATTTTGTGTAAGCTTATCATGGTGTATGTTTTGTTTGCAAATTTAATAGATTTAATTGTCAATTAAGTTTAAATAAAAATAAAATTCGCATTAGTATTTTCAAACCTTAATATTATTTTTTCAAACTATAAATGTCAACAATTTTTGGAGTAATAATGTTTCGACACTACAGATATTTAACATTTATTGCATTAAAAAAGTCCTGAAAAAATAGTACTTTTGCACACGAATAGAAAAAAGCAATAATCAACTCATTAGGTGCTTTTTAAATTCATTTTTTAGATTAGAATTATCAAACTATTTTTATATTAACTAAATAACAGAAGTATGATTTATTCGCACGAAGTAGAACACATGTGTGTTGTAAAAAAAGGTCCTGACCACGGCCCTGCCCCCATTCCTGAAGAAGGCAAATGGGTGAAATCAAAACAAATTACTGACATTTCGGGTCTGACTCATGGTGTGGGCTGGTGTGCTCCACAACAAGGTGCCTGCAAACTGACTTTGAACGTAAAAGATGGAATTATCGAAGAAGCTTTGATTGAAACAATCGGTTGCTCAGGTATGACTCACTCTGCTGCTATGGCCGCCGAAATTCTTTCGGGTAAAACTATCCTCGAAGCATTAAACACCGACTTGGTATGCGATGCCATCAACGTGGCAATGCGTGAATTATTCCTACAAATCGTTTACGGACGCACACAATCTGCATTTTCCGAAGGTGGCTTACCAATTGGTGCAGGTTTGGAAGATTTAGGAAAAGGCTTGCGCTCGCAAATTGGTACTACCTACGGTACAAAAGTAAAAGGTGTTCGTTATTTGGAATTGGCCGAAGGTTATATCAGCCGCATGGCATTAGACGAAGATGGCGAAGCTTGCGGATACGAATTTGTTCGCATGGGACCTATGATGGATATGATTAAAAAAGGTGTGGATGCTAACGAAGCATTGAAAAAAAGCACCAGCACTTATGGTCGCTTTGCAAACGCTGCAAAATACATTGATCCACGTCACGAATAGAAAAATCAGTTTATAGTCTATAGTTTATAGTCAAAAAAAAAATCTATTCAAAATTTATTTTAAAATCTTCAAATTAATTCATTTTCAAATTAAAATATTATGCCACTATTTGAAAGTTACGACCGTCGTATAGACAAAGTCAATGCGGCCCTTAATACTTATGGTATCAAAAATATCGACGAAGCCAAAGCCATTTGCGCTGCTAAAGGCATCGACCCTTACCAAATATGCGAAAGCATTCAAAACATCGCCTTCGAAAACGCTAAATGGGCTTACGTAGTAGGTTCGGCTATCGCTATCAAAAAAGGCTGCACCACAGCTGCTGACGCTGCCGAAGCTATTGGTATCGGCTTGCAGGCATTCTGTATTCCGGGTTCAGTAGCCGAAGACCGCAAAGTTGGTCTTGGTCACGGTAACTTGGCTGCCATGTTGCTTCGCAACGAAACAAAATGTTTTGCTTTTCTTGCAGGACACGAATCATTTGCTGCTGCCGAAGGTGCAATTGGTATTGCTCAGTCAGCCAACAAAGTACGTAAAGAACCATTGCGCGTAATCCTTAACGGACTTGGAAAAGACGCTGCTATGATTATCTCTCGCATCAACGGATTTACGTATGTTCAAACTGATTTCGATTACGCTACCGGCGAATTGAATGTAGTGAAAACAAAAGCATATTCTGATGGAATCCGTGCTGCTGTAAAATGTTACGGTGCAGATGATGTTCGCGAAGGTGTAGCTATTATGCGCGCCGAAGGTGTTGACGTATCAATCACAGGTAACTCAACTAACCCAACACGTTTCCAACACCCAGTAGCTGGTACTTACAAAAAAGAATGTATCGAAGGTGGCAAAAAATACTTCTCAGTTGCTTCTGGTGGTGGTACAGGCCGTACACTTCACCCCGACAATATGGGTGCAGGGCCAGCTTCTTATGGTATGACCGATACAATGGGACGTATGCACGGTGATGCTCAGTTCGCAGGTTCATCTTCAGTTCCAGCTCACGTGGAAATGATGGGATTCTTAGGAATGGGTAATAACCCAATGGTTGGAGCTACTGTACAAGTGGCTGTGGCTATTGAAATGGCTAAATAAAAACAAGCTAATCTTTCTATATTAAACTCCTTGATAATCAATTTATCAGGGAGTTTTTTTATTCATTCTTAAAATCATCTACTCTATCAACAAAAAATACACATACCAAAGCATTTGTATTATTGCAAAGCAATAACAAAAGTTTTGATATGTGTATTTAATCTGATTCTTCATTTTTATGTACTGTTTACATTTTCAATACTGAATATCAGCGTGTTATACATGATTGTGCGCAGAATGAGACTCGAACTCACACACCGTAACCGGCACTACCCCCTCAAAGTAGCGTGTCTACCAATTTCACCATCTGCGCAATACTTCTAATTTCAAATTTCTGTCTTCTAATTTTATTAAAAAGTGCCCAAAACAGGACTCGAACCTGCACAGCCTTGCGGCCACTAGTCCCTGAAACTAGCGTGTCTACCAATTTCACCATTTGGGCAATGGTTTTCAATAAATTAGAGAGAAAAAAAGCGAAACACGCCGTTTCGCTTAGCATTTATATGAAAATTTGAGCGAAAAACGGGACTCGAACCCGCGACCCCGACCTTGGCAAGGTCGTGCTCTACCAACTGAGCTATTTTCGCATTTTAATAAAAAACTATTGCTAATTTATAAAACCATTGCCAAGGTCGGTTTGGTGTCCGATTCTTTTGGGGCAAGGTCGTGCTCTACCAACTGAGCTATTTTCGCAATAATACAAATTAAAGCTATTATGCTTTTTGTTTTGCGGTGCAAAGATACTTTTTTTCTGAGAATTGAGCAATATCTAACAGAAAAAAAAGTCAAAAATTTTAATGTATTTTTTTGTACCTTTGTTGTTCGTTTTTTTTATATAATATGGACGAAATAAATAAAGCAGATTTAAAGTTACTCACAACAATACGGGCGAAATTCAAAAAAGGAATTGTTGATTATCAATTAATTGATAACAACGACCATATTCTTATCGGACTATCTGGTGGTAAAGATTCGTTAGCTCTGGTACAATTATTGGGGGAACGAATGCGGATTTTTGTTCCGAAATTTAAAGTTACTGCTGCTCATATTTCGGTTGAAAACATTTCGTATCAATCCGATTTGGATTATTTGCGTCAGTATTGCGAACAATACAACATTCCTTTTGTTCATAAAACTACGGGGTTTGATATGGAACAGGATGCAACAAAGTCGACTTGTTTTCTGTGTTCATGGCATCGACGAAAAGCACTATTCGACCTTGCAAGTGAATTGGGTTGTACTAAATTGGCATTGGGACATCATTTGGATGACATTGTTGAAACATTTCTATTGAACCTTGTATATCAGGGAGCAACAGCAAGTATGCCTGCAAAACTGAAAATGGTTAAGTTTGAGATGACCATTATTCGTCCACTTTGTTTGCTGACAGAAAAAGAAATGAAAGAATTAGAACGAATCGGTAATTATCATCAGCAAATTAAAAACTGTCCATACGAAAAGGAATCGTCTCGCCGAGATGCTAAAGAGTTAATAACAACGCTTGAAAAATGGAATCCAGAAGTACGACAAAGCTTGTGGGCTGCTATGCAAAATATAAAAACGGATTATTTGCCA
>CAZEEN010000159.1:0-2759 GCA_964511115.1 uncultured Paludibacter sp.
TGTACGAAAAAACAGGTATCAACATCGACCATTTTATGATTGATGAGTTTCAGGACACGTCGGTGCTGCAATGGAAAAACTTTTTACCACTTATAACTAATAGTCTCGCTGCCGAAAATCTAAATTTGGTGGTGGGCGACGTAAAGCAAAGTATTTACCGCTGGCGAAACTCGGACTGGAAACTACTCGATGAGCGGGTTTTGAACGATTTCAGACCCGAACAGATTACCGAAATTAGCTTGGACACCAATTGGCGCAGCGACGAAAATATTATTGCCTTTAACAACGATTTTTTTCAGGCTGCAGCCGTGATGTTGCAACATAAACTAAACACAACGCTCGAACCTGTGCTTGGCGTTTATCCTGAATTGGAAAAACACACGCATCGTATTTTGCATGCTTACAGTCATTTAAAACAGGAAACTTCTCCCAAAGCGGGCATTGGTCAGGTAAAAATGACTTTTATCGACCGCGACGAAAACGAGGATGGTTGGAAAAGCGAAAGTCTGAAAAAACTACCTGCCCTACTCGAAAATTTACAAGAACGCGGCTATCAACCTTGCGATGTGGCTATTTTAGTAAAGAAAAATTCGGAAGCAAGCGATGTTATTCATACGCTATTGAGCTACAAATCGTCGGGACAAGCGCGCGAAGGATTTAGCTACAACGTAATGGGCAGCGAAGGGCTTCTGATTGCATCGGCATCGGCAGTTCGGTTTATTATTTCGATGCTAAAAATGATGCTTAATCCGGCCGACAGCATTAGTCAAACAGTACTCAACTACGAATTTGCGCGTGCGGCAATGGGACTTTCGGCAAACGAAGCGTTACAAGCTTGTTTCTCCAATTCGGACGAAACCGAAAACTACTCGCATTTATTCAGTAATGAGCAAAATAACGCATTGAAACAAGTAAAAAATGCATCGGTGTACGATTTGGTCGAAAAAATAATTACGCTTTTCGACCTTGGCAATTGGTACAACGAAACCGCTTTTGTGCAAGGCTTTCAGGATGCCGTTTTTAAATTTACTTCGGGCAAAAATACCGATATTTATAGTTTTATAAAATGGTGGGATACTATCGGTTACAAACAAAGTATTTCCACGCCCGAAAATGCCGATGCTTTCCGCGTGATGACCATTCACAAGTCGAAAGGCTTGGATTTTAAAGTGGTAATTATTCCGTTTTGCGAATGGGATTTGAGCCAAAAAGGTGCATTTTTCAAAAACATTTTGTGGACCGAACCACAACACGAACCGTTCAACGAATTGCCTTTGATACCAGTAGAATACAGTTCAAAACTGGCACAATCCATTTTTGCACCGCAGTATTTCGACGAGCTGATGCATCAGTTTATCGACAGCCTGAATGTAGCTTATGTGGCTTTTACCCGTGCCAAACACGAACTGATTTGCATGGCTCCTTCGCCCAAAAAAGAGCCCGAAAGCATTGAGAAAATTGCTTCGCTCTCGGTATTGATGCACAGTATTTTTTCGAATAAAACGGATGGTGTTTCTATGCTTACACCGCATTTCGACAGCGAAAAAAATGAATTCCGACTTGGCGAAGAAACACGAAAAAACAAAGAAGATATTCCGGCTACTGCACCAACCGAACAAATAACTTCTTATCGTTCCGCCTCGCCCACAGGTCGCCTTCGACTGCGAAACATAAGCACCGACGCGTGGCTCGAATCGCAGGAAATGGCAGATAGCAAGCTAAATCTCGGGACAATAATGCACGAAATACTGCAAAACATCCGAACTAAAAACGATACCGAAGCGGCTATCAACAATTGCATTCGCGAAGGAAAAATTAATACCACCGAGGCCGAAAAAGTGCGCGAAATGCTCGATGACTTTTGGCATCAGCCCGAAACTTCCGAATGGTTTTCCGAAACAAACACCGTGCTCAACGAAGCCGTAATTCTTACGCCCGGAGCTAAACTTTACCGCCCCGACCGTGTTGTAATAAACGGCCGTAAAGCCACCGTAATCGACTATAAATTTGGCGAAGCCGAAAAAGATAGCTACCTAAAACAGGTAAAAAACTACATGCAGTTGATTTCCGAAATGGGCTACGACGTGAGTGGGTATTTGAGTTATATTTCGCTGGGAAAAACGGTGAAGGTTGATGTGGTTAGTGCATAAAATATATTATCAAAAATGAAATCAAAAAACAAAACATTTAATCAACACTCCCGATAGCTATCGGGACATATTAACACATCATCACATCATGTCTCTTTTAGAAGTAAAAAACGTAGTTAAACAATTTGCCGGACACCGCGCCTTGGATGGCGTAAGTCTGGAAGTGCCGGAGAATTCGGTGTATGGATTACTCGGGCCTAATGGTGCCGGTAAAACCACATTAATCCGAATTATAAACTGTATTACCGCCCCCGATAGTGGCGAAGTGTTGCTCAACGGAAAACGAATGACAGCAGAAGATGTGCGTCATATTGGTTACTTGCCCGAAGAGCGCGGATTGTACAAAAAAATGAAAATCGGCGAACAGGCTTTGTATTTGGCACAGCTACGCGGCATGACCAAAAGCGATGCTCAAAAAGCATTGAAATATTGGTTCGAAAAGTTCGAAATACAAACTTGGTGGGACAAAAAAGTGGAAGAACTATCCAAAGGAATGGCGCAAAAAGTGCAGTTTATAACTACCATTTTGCACGACCCCAAACTACTTATTTTCGACGAACCATTCAGCGGTTTCGACCCCGTAAATGCCGATTTGCTGAAACGCGAAAT
>CAZEEN010000159.1:2859-5204 GCA_964511115.1 uncultured Paludibacter sp.
AGCACAAGGGTAATGAAGAAGTCATTTATCCTGCTTACTTTTCTTACGCCGGTGCTTTTGGTGGGAATGATTTCCGCTATCGTGTACATGGGAACGATTAAAGACGATAAAATAAAAAATATCGTAGTTGTCGACAAATCTGGACTTTACAAAGATGTGCTGAAAAACAACGAATCGTATAATTTTCAGTTTAGCGATGCCACGGTTGACGAATTGAAAAAGCAAAATAGCGAAAATTCCGATTTTGCTGCGCTACTTTATATTAGCAAGGATTTAACAAAAGATTCTACCGCCGCTGTTATGTATTCGGACAAACAGGTAAATCTGGAATTGAAATCATACGTTTCGGGCTTGCTCAACAGTTATATTGAGGAACAAAAATTAGCCGCTTACAACATTCCGAACTTGAAAGCGATGGTCGAAAAATCGAATTCGGACATAGACCTCAAAACCATAAAATGGGGAGAGGATGGCGATGAAAAAGAGGCTTCGGCTGAATTGGCATTGATGATAGGTATGATTACCGCAATGATAATCTACATGTTTATAGTCATTTACGGTGCCCAGGTTATGAGTGGCGTGGTGCAAGAAAAAACCAACCGTATTGTAGAAGTAATGATTTCGAGTGTAAAACCGTTTGAACTTATGATGGGTAAAATTATCGGTATTGCGCTGGTTGGACTTACGCAATTTATGATGTGGGTGCTACTAACGGGTGCCATTTTGTTTGGCTTGTCCACCACTTTTGCCAAAGATATGGATATGGAAAAAATGCAGCAAATGCAGGAACTAAGCCAAAAAGGAATGCAGGGAATGCCAACAGCCGAAATTAACGGTCAGGTTGCCGATTTTATGACAGCCATCAACGGACTCGATTTTGTGCAAATTATTTCGCTCTTTATCGTTTACTTCTTAGGCGGATATTTGCTTTACGCTTCACTTTTTGCAGCTATCGGCTCGGCAGTTGATAACGAAACCGACACGCAGCAATTCTCCATGCCGATTATGTTACCCATAATATTTGCCATTTACGCCGGTATTTTCAGTGCCGAAAACCCCGATGGACCGTTGGCATTTTGGTGCTCCATGATTCCGTTTACGTCGCCCATTGTGATGATGGTGCGATTGCCATTCGATGTTCCATTTTGGCAAATAGCGTTATCAATCAGCATTTTGGTGTTGTCGTTTGTTGGCACAACGTGGATGGCAGGCAAAATTTACCGTACAGGAATATTGATGTATGGTAAAAAAACAACATGGAAAGAAATGTGGAAATGGTTGAAATATTAATACTGCCCCAAACCCCTAAAGGGGCTTAAATAGCGCTATTCGAAGTAATTTACATTAAAATGAAGTAATTAAAAATAAGAGACGAAACTAACTCACATCCCCTTTAGGGGCTTGGGGCAGTCTGTAACTATAATTAAACAACATGAAAATAAAAATCGTCAACAAATCAAAGCACGCATTGCCAGAGTATGCAACGGTGCACTCGGCAGGTATGGATTTACGTGCCAATTTGGATGCGGCCATTACGCTGAAACCGCTAGAGCGTAAATTAGTTCCAACGGGACTTTTTATAGAATTGCCCGAAGGTTACGAAGCACAAATTCGTCCGCGCAGTGGGTTGGCAATCAAAAAAGGAATAACCGTACTCAATTCTCCGGGCACTATCGATGCCGATTATCGGGGCGAGATTTGCGTTATCCTCATCAACTTATCGTCCGACGATTTTGTGATTGAAGATGGCGAACGCATCTGCCAAATGGTAATTGCCGCACATGCACAAGCTCAATGGCATCAGGTGGAAGTATTAGGCGAAACCGAACGCGGTGCAGGTGGATTCGGACATACAGGTGTTTAGGCGCTTCGGGCGTTATTAATGGTTATTATCTTCGCTTTATTAGATGGTTATTAACTTCGCTGTATTTGCCCTAGGGGCGTTATTAATAGTAATTTGCATTTCGAGCATAAATATTTGAATTATAAATGAATAACATACGTGCTATATTCTAAACATATAAATAGCAAATGACAAACGAAATTGTATTATATCAATCGGATGAATTGTCTGAACGAATTGAGGTAAAGATTGAAGAAGATACCGTTTGGCTTTCTCTTAATCAAATTGCTCAACTTTTTCGTAGAGACAAGTCTGTTATATCCAGACACCTACGAAATATATTTACTGATGGAGAGCTTGTTTTTGAATCAACTGTTGCAAAAAATGCAACAGTTCAATTTGAATCAGGGAGAGAGGTGAAACGTGTCATTGAGTATTATAATCTTGATGCCATTCTTTCAGTAGGTTATCGCGTAAATTCAAAACAAGGCACACAATTTAG
>CAZEEN010000159.1:5304-7094 GCA_964511115.1 uncultured Paludibacter sp.
AATTTAGCTTGAGCCACGACCGTTTTTTGATAATTGACCACTCTGAAGTGTATCATTTGGGTGCTTCACTCAAAGATTTAGGCAAAAAATGGTTTGCATTCTCTAAGTTAGACAAAGAATCAGTCGGTAATATTTTAAAAGCAATTGGCAATAAGTAATAAAAACAATATTGGTACTGAAATATCAATTAATAACGTGCGAAGCACAAATAACAGCAAAGCCAAATAACGTGCGAAGCACAAAAATAACACGAAGTAAAACATGGATAATTTTAATTTTTATAGCCCCACACAATTTATTTTTGGGCGCGAACGCGAGAGCGAAGCAGGTAAATATGTGAAACGCTTTGGCGGAACACGGGTGTTAATTCATTTTGGCAGTGGTTCGGTGGTTCGGAGCGGATTGCTCGACCGCGTAAAAAAATCGCTTACTGACAGCGGTGTTTGGTTCACCGAATTAGGTGGCGTTGTGCCCAATCCGCGCAGTGGCTTGGTGTACACGGGCGTTGAACTTTGCAAACGCGAAAATATCGACTTTATATTGGCAGTTGGTGGTGGAAGCGTTATCGACTCGGCCAAAGCCATTGCGTTGGGTGCCGTTTACGAAGGCGATTTCTGGGATTTCTATCTGGGTAAACGTATCGAAAAAGCATTGCCTGTTGCCACTATACTTACACTTACCGCAGCAGGTAGCGAAGGTTCGATGGGAACCGTTATCACGCACGAAAAAGGCATGTTGAAACGGGCAGCCAATCACGATGTGTTGCGTCCGGTCTTTTCCATTCTCAATCCTGAACTCACTTGCAGTTTACCTCCTTACCAAACAGCTTGTGGTGCGGTAGATATGATGGCGCACGTAATGGAACGCTATTTTACCAATACCCGAAATGTAGAAATAACAGACCGCTTGGCCGAAGGAATTTTGCTCACCGTTATCAACGAAGCACCAAAAGCAATGGCCGACCCAAATAATTACGATGCCCGTGCCAACTTGATGTGGGCTGGCATGGTGGCACACAACGATACTTGTGGTGTAGGGCGCGAAAGCGATTGGTCATCGCACATGTTGGAACACGAACTGTCAGGCTTGTACGATGTAGCGCATGGAGCAGGATTAGCCGTAATGTTTCCGGCCTGGATGAAGTTTGTGATGCAGCATGATGTTATGCGTTTTGCACAATTTGCCGTACGTGTTTGGGGTTGCGAAATGGATTTTCAAAATCCCGAAAAAACAGCACTTCAAGGCATTGAGCGCTACGAGCAATTTGTAAGTTCGCTCGGAATGCCTATTCGTTTTGCGGAATTAGGTGCCAAAGCCGAAGATATTCCATTGCTGGTAAAAACGCTTGGTTTAGGTGAAAATACCATTGGAAGTTTTGTAAAACTAACTGAAGAAGATTGCAGGAAGATTTATGAATTGGCGGTGTAAGAAATTTGAACCACAATAGGAACAATAGAGAAGAGATATAAGACTACATTATAAATGGAAATTACTCAAGATAATTTATTTTCTGAAATAAAAGAAATTATTTTACAAGCCCGTCAACGTATTTTCAGGCAGGTAAATAGCGCCTTGCTTGAAACTTATTGGCAAATTGGAAAAATTATTGTGGAAGATGAGCAGGGAGGAAATACCCGCGCTGAATATGGAAAAAATACGTTGAAGCATTTAGCCAAACAACTTACCGAAGAGTTTGGGAAAGGATTTGACGAGAGTAATTTACGTAATATGCGCTCTTTTTATAGAGCTTTTTCAATTCGTGACACATTGCGTCACGAATTGAGTTGGTC
>CAZEEN010000160.1:0-7082 GCA_964511115.1 uncultured Paludibacter sp.
ACAGAACAATTTGTATTATCTTGTTGTTTTGTTACTGTTACTGTTACTGGTGTTAAATTATCTGTTACAGTCCCAGTGCCTGTGCCTGTACAACCTAAATTATCAGTAATAGTTACAAAATATGTTCCTGCACATAAATTATTTAGAGTTGCTGTCGTTTCTCCTCCGGGTAACCATTGATAAACCGGGTTACTTCCTGCTCCATTCATTATTGCATTAGCACTTCCATTGCAACCACCAGAGCAACGAGTATTTTGTACTGTATTTATATTAACTACAGGATTTATTAGGTTGTCGGATACTGATACTGTGCCGGTGCCGGTGCAACCATTTGCATCAGTTGTTGTTACGGTATATGTTCCTGCACATAGGCCAGTTGCGGTTGCGGATGTTTTAATACCACTTACATTTGTACTCCACAAATAACTTAACGGAGCAACCCCATTGGTAGAATTAGCCGTTGCCGTTCCATTACATGACAATAAATCACAGCTAGTATTTGGAGTAAAATTAACATTTACAGTTAAAGGAACCGGATTATCTCCAACAATAACCGTAGCAGTGCCCGTACAATTATTGGCAGTACTTACAGTTACTGTATAACTTCCAGCACATAAAGCTGTTGCTTGTTGATTTGTTTGATTATTTGCATTAGGACTCCAAATATAAGAATAAGCACCAGCAGGATTAGGATTTGCTGTAGCAGTTCCATTGCAATTAGAAGAACCGCCTCCAGGAACACAAACATCATTACAGGTACCGTATGTAGAAGCAACCTGATTATTTACATTCCAACTACCTCCGTCAGGAACTCTTCTATATACTTGATTTGAATTTGGTGTTCCATTTAAATGATTTGTAATACCTGCTAAACTATTTCCTGAAGGCAAAGTTCCATTAAAAGAACATGTTACTACATTTGGATTACAAGGACTATTAATATTTAATCCTCCATTATCTCCCCAACTGATTGCATCTTGTCCAACACCATTTTCATCATAAAAAGCAAACCAACCTCCTCCGTTTCTAAACCATAAACGATAACCGGCTCCTAGACAAACTCTGCTAGCATCATTTACAATAATATCAACAACTCCAGCAGGTGGTGCAGGGGCTCTAGTCCCTCTAACTATTGCAAACCCTTGAGGTGGAACAATTGTTCCTTCAGGAATAACAAAAGCTTGTGCATTTCCATCATTATCATATGTTCCTAAAAAATAACATGAAATATCAATTGAATTACACCAATCCGGATTATATAATTCAATCCATTCCCCCTGAAATTGGAATACGCCATCTCCATATATTGAACCATCATATGGATCAGGATTCATCATAACTTCATTAATCAAAATGCTTGGGCCAGAATAGTTACAAGGAGTTGAAGAACACATAGTATTATCTGTTGACGTAGCTGTAACATTTACAGGAGATAAATTATTTGTAATATTAGCTGTATTTTGTCCTGTACAACCTGAAGTTATATCAGTAACTACAACTGAATAATTACCTGCATTTAAGGCATTAACTGTTTGACTTGTAGAATTTCCTGCATTTGCATCCCAAAGATATGTGTAAGAAGAACCTCCACTAGGATTTGCAGTTACGCTTCCATTATTCGGTGGATTGCAGGCTGTATTTTGTGTAGTATTAAATGTTATATTTATTGTTGGTAAATTATCAGCTACAATAACAGTTGATGTTCCAGAACAAGCTAATGCATCTGTAACTGTAACGGTATAAGTTCCTGCACATAATCCTGTTACTGTTTGAGTATTTTGACCATTTGCATTCGGACTCCAAGCATAATTATATGGTGCTGTTCCAGATGTTGGTGTTGCCGTTGCTGTACCATTACAAGGATTAGAACATTTTGTATTATCTGTTGATGTCATTGTTAATGCAATTGGAGTAGGATTATCTGCAACTGTAATAACAGATGTTCCTGTACAACCATCATCGTCAGTTACTGTAACTGTATATGAATCAGCACATAATCCAGTCGCAGTTTGAGTAGTTTGACTATTTGCATTTGAACTCCAAATATAAGTATGAGGAGCTGTTCCTGAGGTTGGTGTTGCTGTTGCTGTTCCATTGCATGTAGAAGAACCGCCACCGGGTGTTTGACATCCAGGGACATTACAAGCACCTGGAGTAACATTAGTTGTACTAAAAGACCAATTAGTTGAAGCATCAATATCTCTATAAGCTGATTCTCCATCTGTTGCCATTTGCCCGGTTTTAACAACTTGAACTTGTCCTCCTGCAGCTGCAAATTGATTATATGATTCTAGGTTCCCATTAAAAGTACAACTACCGCTTGTTGCTGGAGTACCTGCTGAACCATCAAAAGATGAAACACTGACTACTGAGCCCCAACGCAATGCGTCTTGAGGAATACCATTATTATCCCACATTCCAATCCAAGATCCCGTTGTTAGCCCTTTTGCTAACCATAATCTTTCTCCACTAAAATTAGCCGGATGATCAGCTGGATAAATTATCTGTGTTCCAGGAGGCACTGTAGTTAATTCTGCATTTTTACCTGCAATAATTAAAAATCCAAGAGGTGGGACTATTGTTCCTTGTGGAATAACAAAAACACCCCGACCAGGAGCAGGACAACCAGGCTCACTACTTCTCTCTCCAAAAATATAACATGAAAGATCTACTGAATTACACCAATCTGGATTAAATAATTCAAACCATTCTGCTCCATCAGTCCCATAAGAAGGCTGATAAATTATATTTTCATTAGCTGAATTTGGATACGGTTCAGCTAAAAATTCATTAATTAAAATACTTGGACCTGTATAATTACAAGGCACTCCACTACAAGCGGTATTTGGCATTGAAGATGGGGTAATATCTATTGGTGCAGTGCAACAAGTACTAGCGTCTGTACATATTTGAGCATTACAATTACCAGTTAAAGGATATGTTACGTGATTAACAGAAGGCGTACTAGAAACCCAAGTAGATGCACCATCTGTTGTTCTCATAAAAACATTTCCAACAGGAGAAAAAGGAGCTGTAGAATTACCTCCTGCCCATGATATCTTAGACGGATTATTTGTGTAAATTTGTCTTGCCGAAGCTAAAGTACCTGCAAAAGTAGATAAAGTTGGAACTTGAGGGTTTCCTGTGAATTCAGCAACAGAATTTATATTAGTTGCATTTGAAGACCAATATAGTGCATCTTGAACTACTCCAGTTGAATTATATAAAGCAATCCAACCATCGGAGTTAACAAGCGTCCAATATTGCCTTGCATTAGCACTTACTAGATTATACCAAAAAGTTAAATAGTTCCATTTATTCCATTGACTACTTGTTACACTTTGACCACCATAATTTTCTAATTTTATATCTATACTATTAGCATTACTAGAGCTATTGCCCGTTCCAATTACTAAATGCCCCAAAGCAGGGATAACTGTATTAGGTG
Source organism: uncultured Paludibacter sp. (assembly GCA_964511115.1). Classification (GTDB taxonomy): domain Bacteria; phylum Bacteroidota; class Bacteroidia; order Bacteroidales; family Paludibacteraceae; genus Paludibacter. Next base: position 3,449 of record CAZEEN010000160.1, read on the forward strand.
GAAAACAAAAACAACCACCATTTTCAGAAACTAATCCTGGTGTATGGCTGCCTAACAACCAACCAGAAATATCAACCGAAGAACAAGTTGGGTTATACAACTCAATGTATTCCGTTCCGTAATAATCTGGTGTTGTAGAATTAGGATCATGTACAAATGCAAATCCTTGCTGTGTTGATGGATTTGCCATCACTTCGTTGATTACTACCTGACCTATAAGATTATTTGTTTGTAATATTTGCAATAAAAAACAAACAAAAACTATTAAATGAAATTTAAATTTTGATGAAATGTTTGTTAAGCTTAAAAGGTTAATTGCCCTAATAATCGTAATTTGTTTTTTTAACATAAAACTAATATTAAATTAATAACTTTAAAAATAACCTTTTCCCCTTTTATCCTTAAAAATATTGTATTTACAATTCTACTATAAAATGTAATATTACTATTTTTTTTTGTAACTAACAAAAATAATAAAATTATCAGATTTTAATGTAAGACGTATAAAAAAAAGCTAAAGTTGTATCAAGTATTTTTTATATTAATTTATTTATAAAAAGTTAATCTACTTGTTTTTATAATAAATTACTGGAACTATCGACAACAACAAGAATATTCCACTTATTAAATAACAATATTTTATATTACTTGAGTTTGTAAAAAATGATATTGAAAACAATGCAATAAAAATTGTTCTTAAAACTAAATTTATTGTTGCAAAAACACTATTTACTCTTCCTATATAATTATTTGGTACTTCGTTAAAAATATATGTCATTCGATATATTCTAATTCCGGCATTTGTGTATCCAATAAAAAACCTTATTATATAAAACAAAATTATTTTATTTATAAATGTTGCCGAGATATATGAAATACCTCCTGCTATCATCAATAAAATTAATGTGTTTAAATAATTAACATTTTTAAACATTTTTCTTATAAAAATTGCACACAATAGGGCTCCTATTCCTAAGAAAAATTCTGTTTTTGCAAATGAATCTGCTTTTTCTAATAAATGATTTTTTATATATATCGGAAGAAGAAGGTAAATTTCGACCATTATAACAACAAACATATTATATGAAGCATTTCCTATATAAAACAATTTTTTATTTTTTATTAAAAAGCTAAAACCTTTCACAAGTCTCTCATATATTGATCCACTCTCAACTTTAAGATTATGTGTTTTTTCATATTTCATTAAATTAAATAATATTAAAGCTATTAAATATGTTATACAGTTTATAATTAATATTTTATTTATGGTAAATGCCTCAAAATCAATCGGAAAATAGAAATTAAATCCCAATACATTAATTAAATTATTTTTACTTCCTATTAAGAGTATTGAAGCTGTTAATGCCGAAAAAATATTTGTTATTTGTGCAGAGATTTCAATTAATGAATTTACTCTTCCATAATTATTTTCAACTGTTATTTCTTGTGCAAATGAATATAAATTCGGGAAATAAATGCTATAAGTTAATAATATGAATATGAAAATTATTGAGGCACTGTAAATTGAGAAATTATTAGTATAATTTGAATGAATTATAATTAATAAGAAGGTGATTGTTAATGTAATTAAGGTATAATTAAATATTTTTTTTCTAGAATATTTGTCTATTAAAATACCGGAATAAAGCCCCCAAAATATTGAAATAACTGTTCCAAAAATATAAATATAGGCTAATGTTTCACCTTTATTTAAAGTATTTACAAAATACCAAGAAATTGCTAGCATTGTAAGCACATGAGAAAAAGAAGCTATAATATTTGCTAATAATAATAGCCCTATTGCTTGAGGATTTTTAAATTCGGCCATTTATTTAATTAAAAATATTTATTCTTAATCAAATAGTTTTTCACATAATCAAAAATTCCTTCTTCTAATGTATAAAACTTTTCGGTGTATCCGCTATTTATAAGCTTACTCATATTTGCTTCGGTAAAATATTGATATTTATCTCTAATATCTAGAGGGGTATCAATAAATTCAATATTTGGTTCAATATCTAATGCTTTAAATGTATTTAATGCTAAATCATAAAATGCTCTTGCTTTGCCTGTTCCTAAATTATAAATACCAGATGATGGTTTGCTTTCGTATAAATACATACATACCTTAGCTAAATCCTTAACATATATAAAATCTCGCAATTGCATTCCATCTTTATATTCTGGATTGTGTGACTTAAATAATTTAATTTTATTTGTTTTTAGAATCTGATTGTATCCATGAAATACAACCGAAGCCATTCTGTTTTTATGATATTCATTTGGTCCATAAACATTAAAAAACTTTAAACCTGCCCAAAATGGAGGTGTTTTTTCTTGTTTTATTACCCATTTATCAAAATCATTTTTTGATTCTCCGTAAGGGTTTAATGGTTTAAGACTTTTTATTATATCGTGATTATCATTGTATCCGTGTTCTCCCATTCCATAAGTTGCTGCTGATGAAGCATATACCAAAGGAATTGAATATTTTGAACATAAATCCCAAATTGATTTAGAATAATTTAAATTTAATTTATTAAAAATCTCAACATTAAACTCTGCGGTATCGGTTCTTGCTCCTATATGAAATATGAAATCGATTTTTTTGTAATTTGATTCTGCCCATAAAACAAAATTTTCTCTCTCAACTTTTTCAAAATATTTTTTTTCTTTATAGTTATTTATTTTTTCAATCTTACTAAAATCATCTACAATAATTAAATTGTCAAATCCTTTATTATTAAACTCCCGAATTAAGCAACTGCCTATAAATCCGGCTGCACCTGTTATTACTATCATTTTATTAAAATTTTATTCTACAAATGTAGGTTTTTCATATTTATTTATCAAATTCTTTTTATATGCTTCTTCAAAAAGCATTAATATTGCTTTTTGCCCATTTTCATCTAAATTCTCCGAAAAATTATTTACATATAATCCTATATGTTTATTTACAATTTCTTTTTCCATTTCTTGCGAGTTATTAATTACAAAATCACTAATCGAATCAGAATTTAAGGCATATTCAATACTTCTTTTTATTATTCTGTTAATAGTTTTCTGCTTTTCAAGAGCAATATTTTTTTTAATCACAATACCTCCTAATGGAATTGGCAAAGATGTTTTATTAAACCAAAATTCACCTAAATCAACTATTTTTTTCAATCCTTTTTGTTCAAACGTAAATCTATTTTCATGAATAATTACACCGGCATCTACTTTATTTTTTATAATTGCATCTTCAATTTTTGAAAATAAAAATTCTTGTGTATTAAGATTATTTCCGTATGCAAGTTTTAACAATAAATTAGCGGTGGTATAATTTCCTGGAATTGCTATTTTAATATTATTTATTTCTTCGTTTTTAATTGTTTTTTTTGAAATAAGAATTGGCCCTACATTATGCCCTAGAGCACTTCCACTGGTTAATATATTGTAGTTGTGACTAATATAAATATATGTATGATAGCTGATTTTGCATATATCGGGAATATTATTTAAAGAGCTTTTGTTTAATTTTTCAATATCTTCTAAAACATAATTAAATTTTATACCCTCTGTATCAATCTTATTATTTAACATTGCGTCAAAAATATAAGTATCATTAGGACAAGGCGATATATGTATTAAA
>CAZEEN010000161.1:0-7080 GCA_964511115.1 uncultured Paludibacter sp.
TTGTCGGTTAACTTGTACGACAAATTGACGCGTGGTTCGAGTTCAAAAAAGTTTTTACCGTTGTTCGAAAAGTTTGTTAGGCGCACCGATGGTTGAAAAAGTAAATTAGGTGAGAGTTTAATTTTATTGTCCAAATAAACTGCCGATTCGATGGAATTAAAAATATCACTAATAGTTGGTGTCGTAGAAGTGGACAGGTAATTGTAATTCGGTTCGTACACTAAATATCCAGCATGAGCACCAAACTCCATATTCCAGTTTGTCGATAACGAATATTTCCATGCCGAACGAAATGAAAAGTCGTTGACTGAGGCTCTATTCAGGGTTTCACTAGTTTTTTGTTGTTCCTCTTCTTTATAGCTGTATTTTTGCCCCGATTTATTGCGGTATCGACTGAACGAAAGGATGTTTTCGGCATACAAGCGGGAGCTAACTATACGATTCCAACGCCCCGAAACCAACCAATTGCCCCATTGTTGATTGATATGACTACGTTCGTCGTTTTCCATTTTCCAAGGCTTCGTCCAATAGTTCAGGTAATCGTCGCCCTGATAGAGATTCAGACTCAGATTGTTTTTATTGTCGGGTTTCCAACTAAGTTTGGCATTTATATCATGGAAACCGTAGGCAACAATAGCATCATTTTCAGGCATTACAATTGATAATCCTCCCAATAAGGCATCAGTCAGCGTTTTACGTGCAGTAATAATATAACTCATTTTCTGATTAGCCAGCGGACCTTCGAACGCAAATGCAGCGTCGGTTACACCCAAACTAAACGACCCCTGATGTTTCGATACATCGCCTTCGCGCTGCGTAATATCCACAATCGACGATAGTTTGCCGCCATGCCGTGCCGGGAAGTTTCCTTTGTAAAAATCAACCGAGTTAATCATATCCGGATTAAATACCGAAAACAAACCACCTAAATGATTTATGTATGTAAGTGGCACATTATCGAGCAAATATTGGTTCTGACCGGGTTCGCCGCCACGCACCATCATCAGGCTCATGCCTTCGCTTTGGGTTTGTACACCGGGTAGCAACTGCAAGGCTTTTATCACATCGGGTTTACCACCAATAGCCGGAATTTGCATTAATTCCTTTGCCGAAAGGCGGCTCACTTCATAGGTTTTCTCGCGTGTGGCGGTAACTGTCACTTCAGCCAAGCTGTTTTCGGCGTACAGTTTTATGCTGATTAAACTATCGCGTGTGTTATTTAGTTGTAGATGCTGCGCTTTGTATCCTATAAACGAAATTGTAACCGAGCAGGGAGTCGTTACTTTCAAATTAAAATAGCCACGGTTGTCGGTGCTCGTTCCTGCGTTATGCGATTTTTCCCACACATTGGCTCCAATCAGTACTTCACCCGTTTGCGCATCGCGCACAAAACCCGAAAGTTGAATTGTAGCTGCTGACAAACTTAAACACGAAGACACAAAGACGCAAAGGAGTGAGAATAATAAAGGTTTTGTTTTAAAAATCATAGTTTACTATTTCAATAAAAATATTTGTTTTATTTCCTATTTTAAGATTGTGGGCAATATTATTTTTCGTGATACAGACATGCCTGTGAATAATCCCAAGCCATTAGTGATATTTGAAAATAAAGGATAGTAACTTGTAATTTTTCCAATGTTTATCTGTTTGGATGTGTAATAAATATAAAACTGTTTTCTGTATTTATAGAATGATTCATCAATATTTCTTAATTCCACAAAAAGTGTATCATTAGTGTTATATGAAATGTTATTCTCATTATAATAAAATTTTATCCAATGTTTATTTGTTTTCATTTTAAAATTACTAAAAACATATAAAGGGTTAGGTTCAGACAGCATTACAGAGTCTTGTTCTGCTTGAATAAAGATACTTTCATCAATTTCAGAAATATAATCGTGAAATTCATTACTTTCATTATCATAAACTAAAGAATTATGTTTTGATTTTAGTTTCACCTCCCAAAAACTTTTAGTCTCAATATTATTTTTTATACTAAACTCAACAGATGAAATTTCTAAAGCCTCTTCATTCCTACCAGCATTTTTTGTGAAAATTAAAGAATCGATTTTACTCGGGTAAGGTATAGTTGTGGAAGCAGAAACTTTATTGTAACCTGGAATTTCAGCCCTACAAGTATAGCTTGCACCTACTTTTACAGTTCGTGCGCTTACATACCAACCCTTTTCGGTATAAGCCAAGGTGTCGGGAGTAGCAACAGTACTTTCGATAATTACGCGTGCATTACTCACGTAGGTTGGAGCAGTATCGGTAAGGTTTGAAGTTAAACTTACCTGCACTCGAAAAGTGCTATCCGCTTGCAACAATCCGTTTATAACAGGCACTTTAGCAAAATCAGGAAATTCATCTTCCACCAAAGCATGGCAGGAGGTAAACAAAATACATACAGAAAATAAGGCAAAAATTAATTTTTTCATTAGAGTTTATATAAGTTAGTTTGTTATTGATATTTTATTTTGAAATTAGATAAGGCACAAGCGAGTACCATAACTAAATCACGGAAATCATGTATATATGATCTGATTTCTTCTTTGACAATACGAAATATTTTGCAGTTGCCAATTGCATGTTCGACTTTGACACGAGTTCTGGAAATGTGTTGATTTGATTTTTTTTCAATATCAGTCAACTCCTTTCCCTTTGGTTTCTTTTTTGGACGATTGATTTCAGCATTTTCAGGATTGAATCCTTCGAAGCCAGAATCAAGCCAAAGTCTAACTTTTTTTGAGAACTTAAGCTCTTCAATGTCGCACATCATTTTGTCATGCATTTTCCCCTCCCACGTTTGGGAGACATATAAAATATTGTTATTCAAGTCACTAACAATAAGATTTTTAATTGTGTGGTTTTTTTTGCCACTGTAAAAATCTTTTTGAACATCAGGATCACTTGGTCGAAGTATAGGACGTTCTGTTCCATCAATAAGAATATCTTGCCCTTCAATCAGTAATTTGTTTAACGTATCGACTGTTCTGCATGGTATGCAATTTGCATTTTCCAGCGTAGTGTTCAGTACATTCTTTAATAAATGAATCCACAGATTCGCCTGAGGTTGATTCATATTGAATGCGGCAGCGTGTGCTTGCTGTAATGGATTATTCTTCATGTAAGAAAGAATAAATATCAACATAGTCTCTATATCTGGAAAAACGCCGTCTTTTCGTTGCTTTTTTATCCGTCTTCGGTAATCGCCACTGACTGTATAGACTGATATATAAGCTTCCCAGCAAGGTTCAAAAAATTGAACTAAAGTATTGAATTTCTGAAGTTTAACGCCCACAACTGATAGAAATTGGGCTTCGTTTAATTTTAAATCGTTGTAATTCTGCATAATGTTTGCAAAGTAACAACTTTTATATCATATAATTATAACATATATAACAACTATTGAAGTTTACTAAAATGTTACTAATACACCGATTTTCCACTGCGATTTACGGTTGTTATAAAAATGTCCTAATTGAAATTCGCCAAAAATACCAATGTTTTTAGTGATATTATAACTAATACCTAAACCTGCACCTATTTCGAAAGCTGGTTTATCCCAACTTTTTGAATTTGTAACTAATGTAGTAACTTGTTGCGAAACGAGACCCAATTGCATTGGACAATACACATTTAATCGGAGTTTAGAATCTTTGATTAGGATTGGTAATAATTGAAGTTCGGATTTTATTCCGTAATAAAATGAACTTCCAAATTGTTCAACAACAACATTAATCATATTTGGATTCGGATATTCTATTTCATTTTTTATGAATGTACCTTCTGAATATGCTGTGTAAATGCCTGCAGATAGGTATTCGCTGAGTTTGTATAATCCTTGAATTTCAAACTGAGCATTTTTGTTGTTAAAAATATCGCCTGATTGCGAACCGTAATTATTAAAATTAGTGATAGGAGGCGTGAAGCTTTTACTTGTAGTGTTTGAATAGTTGAGTTTGATAGTAATGTTATTTGCAAATTCTGCTTTATCAACTGTGTTTTGACTAAATCCATTTTGAATTAATAGACAAAGAATTAACGGCAAAAATGATAATAGTTTTTTCATGTTTTTATTATTTAATGTAAAAAATTAGGATGTCTATGAAAATCAAAAATAAACGATATTCTTTAATTTTCATAAGACATCCTATAATGTTAGTATTTAGTATGTTTTTACACTGCTTATTACAACACCCTTTGTGTTATTCTTAGCATAAATATTATGACTAACTAATCTAGGACCAGTATTGACTGTACCTCCAGCACATGGGAAAGATCCATAAATTATATTTTTTGATTTAATATTTTCAGTGATAGTATTGCTGCCATATCCACCAGTCATTTGACCCCATTGATCATCGGTTGTTACCAACGTTATTTTGTATGAAGTGGAGTAGGTCTTTTCCCACCAAATTCCTAAAGAACGAGCGAAATTTGTAAGTTTTACTTGATTAACTAACCAAGTTTCCCATCCATTTGAAGAATTATATGTATCAATCCAAATATGCATACGATAAGTGTCATTCTTGACTTTAAGATCTTTTATAATTTCGTCACTTTTAACTATTGCTGAAGTGCTTTTGTATAAACCTAAATTATTATCATTAATTTGTTCTAAGATTTCTGTATTGATACAAAGCTGTTTAGCTGTCCCAATCATAATCTCATTGTTCTTATTCGACAAATAACGTTTTGGGTTATTAAACTGTTTTGATACACAATAAGTTTCACCATCCGAACTGGTATAAAACTCAATTTTGTCGCTGTTTTTAGCCACAAAAGCCTTTACCTCTTCTACACTTTTAAAACTTTCAGGATTAATTGTTTCATAAAACTCATCGCAAATTGTTCCAAACGATTTAAATCCTTGTTCTTTTTCCCACGCCAAGCGTTCTTCTTTGGTCATTGCATTAACTTTAGCAAAGGTTTTGTCAAAATCTTCCTGAGTGGCAAATGTCAGAATGTCCTTAGTTGCACTAGCGTTTAGTTGACTTTGAGCCACTTCATCTTTCTCACACGAACTTAAAACGAAAATTATCGCAATTATTGCGATGGTAAATATATTTTTTCTCATAAATTTTTAATTTTAATTATTTTGTAAATTGATTTCAATCAGCACAAGAAGTGCCAATTGTTGGTTTTAAAAAAAAACGTGGGTAAAAACTATCTATTACTGCAACTTATCGTAAAAAACATTATGCATTCCGATACAACTATAAATTGTATTAAAAATGAGCATTTTGCGTGCATTACCCTGCAATAGAGTCCATGGAAATGATTACTTTTGTTGCTTGCCTTTGTGTACTGTTAAATGAAACATCCGGTTATTTATAAGCGCGTTGTAACGAAAAAAACTTTAGTCGGTGTCCTTTTCGGTGTTTAGCCTTGCGCAAAGGCATTTTTGCATCTATAGCATTAGGTGGCAAATCTTGCTAAAGAAACCCTTCAATCCCCAATGGGTGTTTTGAAGTGGAAAAATGATTTTTATAATTTTAAAATAGAATGGGGTAATTTGTGTTTTCGGGATAAGTAGATACGCTACAATTAGTTGTAATTATCCCGTAAACTGACAGTAAAGCAAGCTGATGAGCAGCCTGTTTTTTCACGTTAAGGAGGTAGATTACGTTTAAAATGTGTTGTAAATAAACTTATCAGAAAACTCCGAATATCTCATTCGTACTTTGTTTTCTTAAAATCGGATGCAAAGATAAATAAATAAAAATATGTATGCAATAGATTTTGCCTCCCCCATTTGTTAATATATATTAACTGTTTGAATGCCCTCGATTTTTTTTAACTCAGTATATAAGTGCAGCTTGTCATGGGTTCATATATTTAAAAACTAAGAATCTTTTAGTATCTTTGTGGCTTAGAGTATTAAGAATTTGAACGCCAAATTTTTTACACTAGGGTTTTATCCATTTTTACTTCAAATTAAAAACAGTATGAAAAAATTCAATTTTATTTTGCTTGCCTTTTTTGCCTCTTTTCTATTCATTTCGTGCACACCTATTTACAGGTGTGGTGAGGCGAAACCCGTTAAAAAACTTTTTTTACCCAAATACATTACGCGAGTAATTGATGAGCGCGACTCGTTATGTAGCACATTATCGGCTCGCGAATCGCAAATTGTTGATTTGAAAGGTCAATTGGTTGATAAAAACTTTGATATTAGCAAATTACAGTCCGAAAAAGCTGTTTTACAATCCGAAAAAATGGAATTACAGCTTCAGTACGGCGATTTGATGAATCAGAAACTATCGCAAGCCGAACAACTCAATTTGGCGTTGAAACAAAAATCGGATATATTGGCCGAAAAAGAACGACTGCTGCTCGAACGGGAAGGTGCGCTCAAAGAACTGAAAAAAACAATTGCCCGTCAGGATTCGATAACAAAACGATTGAATGATATTATCCGTAATGCCTTGCTTGGTTTTAAATCGGACGAATTATCGGTAGAGGTGAAAAACGGAAAAGTGTATGTGTCCATGTCCGACAAATTATTATTTAAATCGGCAAGTGTTACTATCGAAGAAAAAGGGTTGGGAGCAATAAAAGTATTGGCCGATGTGCTTAGTAAAAACAACGATATTGACATATTGATTGAAGGCCATACCGACAATTTACCTATTCGCAATGCCATTTATCGCGACAATTGGGACTTGAGCGTGGCTCGTGCCACTTCCATAGTTCGCATACTTGTAACGGATTATAAAATCGAAGCTGTACGCCTAACTGCTTCGGGTAGAGGCGAATTTTCACCAAAAGCCGACAATGCTACTCCCGAAGGAAGAGCCAAAAACCGCCGTACTGAGATTATTCTATCGCCAAAATTAGATTTAATAATGGAGTTGTTGAAATAGTATTATTTTAAAAAAATGGCACTAGCAGTTTTCTGAATTTAGTCTCAATAATACAACCAGTTATATTTTTTCTTTTCTTTTAGCTCTGCTGTTTTAGTTTTTTTACTATAGTCGAAGTATACTTTGTACGAAATACTTGAAATTATGGAGAAAAGTCCCATTTTGTACAACTTTAGAGGCTTGTTGTATTCAGTGAAGTTTTCGAGGTCAT
>CAZEEN010000162.1:0-6992 GCA_964511115.1 uncultured Paludibacter sp.
CAGCTCCATCTTCAGGCAGTTGTTTTAATTCCTGAATGGCATTGGGCTTATCTTCGACCGAACGAATAGCCAAGCGGTCGAACAATTCTACGGCCGTAACAGGTGAGTTTTTAAGTTTTATAACCGCTTCGCAAGCCATGTACATGTTTGGAAAATAAAGCATAGCGCTTGCTTTGCAGGGTAAATCGTCAACCGTTTTCATGGTTGCTTCTGCCAGAAAAGCCAATGTTCCCTCTGAGCCAACTATCAGGTTTGTAATAACTTGAAATGGATCGTCGAAATCTACAAATGCATTGATTGAAAGCCCTGTAACGTTTTTAATAGCATATTTTCGGCGAATTTTGGCAGCTAATTCTTTGTCGCTTTTTACAGCATCTCGCAAACTACAAATTTTGGCAATAAAATCAGGATGACTTTTCAAAAAATCGGCTTTACTTGCAGCATCTCCTGTGTCCAGAAGTGTACCATCGGCCAATATCAGCCGTGCCGAAACAAGCATTTTGTAACTATTTTCGTGCGTACCACAACTCATGCCCGAAGCATTGTTCTGCACAATTCCGCCTACCATAGCTGATTTAACGGATGCCGGGTCGGGTGGAAATTTTCTGCCAAAAGGTTTTAAAATTTCGTTTACGCGCTGACCAACAATGCCCGGCTGGAGCCGAATTGTTTTTTTATCATCCGCAATGCTGTATTTTTCCCAGTTTTTTCCGGCAATAACAAGAATGGAATCGCTTATTGCCTGACCGCTTAAACTCGTACCTGCTGCTCTGAAAGTTACAGGCATATTATATTTCGAAGCTGTATTGACAATACAGGCTATATCTACCTCATTTTCTGATTGAATAACGATTTGCGGTACAAGTCGATAAAATCCTGCATCGGTTCCCCAGGCTAATCGCCGGAGCGGATCGAGGTAAATATTTTTATCGGAAATATGGGTTTTTATTTCTTTGAGAAAAGTTGTAATCATAATTGATTTATTTTTATTTCTGCCCCAAACCCCTAAAGGGGCTTAAAGAGAAGACCATTCGGTGCTAATTCACATCCCCTTTAGGGGCTTGGGGCGGTTTTAAAATTCTATTTATACAAATAATATTTCGAAGCCAGTTTTCTGTAGCTCTCAATATCCTTTCTGAAATACGTTTTTATGTCATCGAACAGGTACCTTTCACTAAATTTCTGTCGAATAAAATCGCTGCCACTCACTTTGTCGAACATCGAAAATCGTTTTGGGTCGGCATTGGCAAAAATAGCCTTTTCGGGATATAATTTATACAATTCCTGCATGATATAAAATTGTATTTCGGACAAAACAAACTTCTTGTAATCAACAATATGTATTTGTGTGCCCTGACAAAATTCATCTTTAAACGTAGCGTAAAAAGGTTTGAAGTGTATCGGTCGAAACATAACACCAGGCAGTTTCAGATTGTTGAGATTTTCGCTTAATTTATCGGCATTTATCCAAGGTGCTCCCACAATTTCGAATGGCAATGTGTATCCTACGCCTATCGAAACATAACCCAGTTCGCCCAAAATTCCTGTTGCAGGATAGTAGTAGCTAGAGTGCTTATGTGGAATATGTGGCGAAGCAACCACCCATTCCAAGTCCGTATCTTCCCAATTCATATTGCGCTTCCAACCTTTCATTTTTACAACGGTAAGTTGCACTTGTTTGGCCAGCATTTTTTCAGCATTTAGCAATGTAGCCAGTTCGCCGCAAGTTTGACCATATATATAAGGTATTTTAAACTGGCTGACAAAAGAAATAAACTTGTCTTCGGTAATATTGCCCTCAATTTTTCTTCCTCCAAGTGGATTGGGACGGTCGAGCACCACAAATTGGATATTGTTTTCGGCAGCGGCTTCCATAGCCAACCCCATAGTGCTGATGTACGTAAACGACCGACAGCCATTATCCTGAATATCATATACTAACACATCAATTCCTTTTAGCATTTCGGCAGTTGGTTTGCGTGTGGCACCATAAAGCGAATATACAGGAAGACCTGTTTTAGCATCCGTATTATTATCCACATTATCGCCCGCATGCACATTTCCACGTACGCCATGTTCAGGTCCGAAAAGTGCCACTAATTTTACATTCGGCGCTTCGAATAGTATATCGATAGTTGATTTCAAGGCATTATCCACACCTGTTGGGTTGGTTATCAAACCTATGCGTTTGCCTTCGAGCAGCTTGAAATTTTGTGATTTCAATACTTCAATACCGGTTTTAACTTTTTGTGCCGACACATTGAATGCCAGCATCGTACAAATTAGAACGTAAAGGATTGTTTTCATATCAGAATTTTTAATTATTTCAAAAATGATATTTTTTTGCATTCAGCAAAGGAAGCTGTATCAAAAGTACTTTGTGGTACTTTGGGCATACTTTGAGTTCTTTGTGTAATAATTTAATAAACTGTTACACAGAGGTTCACAAAGAACTCACAAAGTTTCACAAAGAAAATATATGAATATATTCTACTTTTGACATAACCTCTTTAGGGTGAGGTTGATTAGTTATTTTACAATTTAATATAGATTTTTTTCCTGTAAAGAATATGTCCCATCAACCAGCAGATAGTTACAAATAGCAGTGCAAACACAAGCGATGCCGGATAATCGCCCAAAGCGGGTTGTAAAATAATTTTAAACAAATAGCTTTTAATCGAAATCCATTCACCTTGCAATTCGAATCCAATATTACCCGCGAGAATTGAAAGTAAAGCACCAAAAACATAGACAAACATGGGGTTTACGCCAAACGATTCGAAAAACACACTCCATTTTTTATGCCCTTTCAGGTCGATTATCCAAACTAATAAACCGAGTAAAAGCGATGCTAAACCCGTAGTAGCCAGCACAAAACTCGTACTCCAGATTTTTTTATTGATTCCAAAACCATAATCCAACAAAAAACCACTAAACAACAACATGCTTCCCATGATAAGAAGCGACTGGATTTTGGTTCCGTTATCTTTTGAATCTGTAATGAGTTTACCAGCCCAAAAACCAATTAAAACATGTGCTATACTTGGAATTGTACTAAGCAAACCTTCGGGGTCGAAAGGGATTTTTGTTCCATTGGGTAGCGTTTCGCTGTACATGTGTGTTACGCCCAAAACTGCTCTATCCACCACAGCTACAATGCTTTGTTCGCTCAACTCAAAGCTGTTGGTAATGCCAATTAGCATCCAATAACCAAGCAACAAAAGTGCCGAAAGCCAAGGTATAAGTCTGGGGCGAATGAGTAGTATTAAGCAAGTGCCAATAAACGAAACCAAAGCCAGCCGTTGTAAAACGCCCAAAATACGAAGATTTTCGAGATTCGAAACAGCTTGCCATATACGTTGTCCCAATTCAATTTCGTCGCCACGTAGCGCGTTGAACTGTCGCATCGAAAGCGATAGCCAGCCTAATAAAATACCAATCAGGAATAGCAAAACCGACCTGCGAAGCAATTTCAGAAAGGTAGCTGACGAAAATGTAAAGTCGAATTTTTTATACGACATAAACATGGAAACGCCCATGATAAACATAAAAAACGGAAAAACTAAGTCGGTAGGAGTGAGGCCGTTCCATTGCGCATGACCAAGCGGAGCATATACAAAGCTCCAACTCCCGGGGTTATTTACCAAAATCATTCCGGCAATGGTAATTCCTCGCAAAATATCGAGCGAAAGTAAGCGGGACTGTGCAGGGTTAACGTTGTGTTGCATGGTCTCAAAGTTATGTGATTTGTTAGTATTTAAGATTTTTCCTGAGCCCTGAAAGCATCAACCGCTTTTTTTACGGAACCATTAATAAGTAATATGTTTTTTGCCTTTTCGTAGTCCAAGCCAAGTTCATCAATAATCATTCGGGTGCCACGGTCTACTAATTTGGCATTGCTAAGTTGCATATTCACCATTTTGTTTCCTTTTACCCGCCCTAATTGAATCATTGTAACGGTAGTAATCATGTTTAGAACCAGTTTTTGAGCAGTGCCTGATTTAAGCCGAGTACTTCCAGTAACAAACTCAGGACCTACAATCACTTCAATTTTTATGTCGGCTTCTTCGGAAACAGGTGAATTTGGATTACAACTTATCGAAGCGGTAAGTATTCCGTTTGCCCTTGCTTTGCGCAAAGCTCCAATCACATAAGGTGTTGTACCCGAAGCTGCTATCCCTATAACAACGTCGTTGATATTAATATTCTTTTCTACTAATTCTTCCCAACCTCGCTCAATATTATCCTCAGCGTTTTCAACCGGATTACGAAGCGCCGTGTCGCCACCGGCAATAAGTCCGTTTACAAAATGTGGAGGCATGCCAAAAGTAGGCGGAATTTCCGAAGCATCGAGCACACCCAAACGACCGCTTGTGCCGGCGCCCAAATAAAATATTCGTCCTCCGTGCTGCATTCGTTCAACAATTTTTGTGACAAGTAATTCTATTTGTGGTATTACTTCCGAAACAGCCAACGGCACTTTTCTGTCCTCTTCGTTCATTTCGGTGAGTAATTCTAAAACCGATTTTTTGTCTAAATTGTCGTGCAACGAGCTTTGTTCGGTTATTCGTTTATTGTCTTTCATGGTCTAAACGCTTGATTTTGAAAAAAAATAAGTTTATAAAAGCTGCGAATGATACAAAACCAATCCATTCATTGGATTTTGAACGATGGTTACAATTTTGTAGTTGTGGTCGCTTGCAACTTGTTGTAAAACCTTGCTTAAATGGTGTGCAACGGACCCCACAAAGCCAATTTCTTTATCGATGGGATATTGTGAGATATTGCGTTTAAAAAAACTTGTAAAACCATTATAAACAATGGCTTGTATAGCTGGCTCATGAATATTTGCCGAAATAAAAGGCGTAAACTGCGCTAAAAAGCGGTTTGGAAATGGTTTTTTATAAACGTTTTCCAAAATAGCAGCCGGAGTAAGTTCGTATTTGTTCATAAATTGAGTGCTCAAATGCTCGGGCATTTGCTTTTTCAAACAATCGGCTACCAAGGTTTTCGACAATACCGCCCCACTTCCTTCGTCGCCGAGTATAAAACCTAATGGAGATACATTTTCTACTATCGTTTTTCCATCGTAATAACAAGAATTTGAGCCGGTTCCTAGTATACACGCAATGCCTTCATTTCTTCCAAAAAGCGAACGGGCAGCACCCAATAGGTCACTTTGAACTTCTATTGTGGTGTCTGGAAAATGTTTTCCCAGCGCGTTTCCAACTACAGCTTTTTTCTCTGGAAAAGAACAGCCAGCACCATAAAAAGTGATAGCATTTATCTTGTAGCTTTTAATTTTTGGTACTAATTCTTTCTCAATTTCTTTCGAAATTGCAACTTTATCCTGATAAAAAGGATTAATTCCTGCTGTAAATATTTCCAGAATGACCGATTTGCCATCTACTAGGCACCAATTTGTTTTGGTAGAACCACTGTCTGCAATTAAGTGCATGCTTCCTTAAATTTATTTTAGTATTTTTACAGCGCAAAATAACGCAAATTATTTGACTTTGGCAAGTATATAATAAAATATAATTTTAGAATATTTGATTTGCTGTTTTAAAATTAAAATAATTGCCATATATTTGCATATTATTAATGATATACAGTGTAATTAGTAAATATATTTATTATGTACCAATTTTTTAAAGCATTTTCGAATGCTTTTATCAGCAAAATAAATTGATTTCAAAAAAATATAATTACATTCAAATCGTTTTAAATTAAATTCTACTTTGACACATTAAAAATAAAGTTTAGAAAATTTCAGAGACGATGGTATTTTACACCCCCTTTAGGGGCTTGGGGCAGTAAAAAATCGAATTTAAACTGCCCCTAAATCCCCTAAAGGGGACTTGAAGTTACTATCGATTTATATATTTTTCTTTAAACAATATAATCTGTCAAAGTAGAATTAATATCAAAAACAAATAACCAATATAAATAGTTGAATATGAATCTAATTAATTGCTTCTTAGCTTACAACAACAGTACCGAAACTCAGAAATCTGTAAATGACCTCAAATGCTCCAAGCTGGTGAATGCTATTTATTTGCTTTCGAAAAATGAAAATTCAACACCAATTGAAGGCTGCGAAATTATTCCCATCGATTCGTTGCAAAGCACGGCTACCATTCGTAAAATTGCTGAAAAATCGGACACTGCTTACTCGCTTATTTATACGAAAGATACTTCGCTCGAAATGGGTCAGTACGCGTTGGAACGCCTGAGCAAAATTGCAGCCGACACCGAAGCAGGCATGGTATATTCCGACTATTATCAGGTTGCAGATGGAGTTCGTTCTGCTCATCCCGTTATTGACTATCAGGAAGGCTCGCTACGCGACGATTTTAATTTCGGTTCAGTGTTATTTTACAATGCAAAACGATTACGCAAAGCTGCTGAAAAAATGAAAGAAGACTATCAGTTTGCGGGATTATACGACCTGCGACTAAAAGTTTCGCGGAAAGCAGAATTGTTTCATATCAACGAATACTTATATGCCGAAGTTGAGTTCGATACCCGTAAAAGTGGCGAAAAACAATTTGATTATGTTGACCCGAAAAACCGTGCAGTACAGATTGAAATGGAGCAGGCTTGTACAGCATATCTCAAAAAAATTGGAGCCTACCTCGAACCAAAGTTTACAAAAATTGAGTTCAACGAAAGCAATTTTCCTGTTGAAGCGTCGGTTATTATTCCCGTTCGTAACCGTGCTAAAACGATTGATGATGCCATTCGTTCAGTACTTTCTCAAAAAGCAAATTTTGCGTTTAACCTTATTGTAGTTGATAATTTTTCGAACGATGGTACTACCGAAATTATTACCGAAATTGCCAAAACCGATTCCCGCTTAATACATATTGTTCCCGAACGCAGCGATTTAGGTATTGGTGGTTGCTGGAATGCAGGTGTTGATTCTGAACTTTGTGGAAAATTTGCCATTCAGCTCGATAGCGACGATATTTATCAGGACGAAAATACCT
>CAZEEN010000163.1:0-5511 GCA_964511115.1 uncultured Paludibacter sp.
TTCGTGGATTTCACTTTAAACTCATATTTTCCTTGAGGTAAATTTGAATACTCAGCCGTTTTTTTATCGGAAGTTGTATACACCCAATCATTATCAAAACCCTCAAGTTTGTACGCGTATTTACATTTATATGGGTTGATGTAGTTAAAAGCAATGAAATTAAACTTTATATTGTTCTCTGAATAGGGCAAAGTCAGAGGTTCTGAACTGTTTGACATTTGTCGATCATTTGCATTCACACCATTTATTATCAGGTCACGAATAACAACAGGTTCTACAAATTTATCGTATCTCATTTTATTAGGTGAAAATTCTGACACACCGTTAATTCCACCAAAGTACATTTTACCATTTGTATCAACATACGAAGCATGTTCAGCAAATTCGAAATCCTGAATGCCATCATAAATATCAAAATTAATTATATCGTGCGATTTCTTGTTGAACTTTGCAAGACCTCTAATCGTCCCCAACCATAAATTCCCATTGTTGTCGCTTGAAATAGATTGAATAAGGTTACTAGGCAATCCATTATTAGTTGTAAATTTTGAGATTTTTTTAATTTTGTCGGGTGTTGAGTATTGGATGTGAAATAATCCGCTACGTGAGCCTATCCAATAGCTGTTTTCATCCTCAATAAATATATCACAAATATAATTGTTGTCTGAAATAAGATTAAATTTTTTGTTAAACGAAACGAACTCTTTGATATTCATAGAATTGTCCAGTGGTGCGATAACTAGCCCACTCGTTTCAAAACCTATCCATAAACTATTTCTTTTTTGGTCAAATTTCACACATCTGATTGTATTTTGAGATTTCGAATCAAAATTCAACATTAAGTTGTAATTTTTAAATTGTGTTATTCTAAAATCAGGTGTTAACTTGAAACTTATTAATCCGTTAGAAGTGCCAATCCAAAAATAATCATCTTTATTACAAATCGAAAAAATCGGACCTTTTATTTGTCCATTATCATTCAATCTTTCTGATTTAAAGTTTTCCTTATTGAAAGTAATCAGATATAATCCATCGTTGGAACCAACTAAATAATGCGAATTGTCGATCGGGTTTAATGCAAAGACAGATTTTTTGCTCAATAAAGATTTTATAACCAGCTTTCTATTTGCATCATAAACATAAAGCCCCTCAAACAAAGTACCAAACCACAATCTATCAAATTTATCTTTACTTATTATTCGGGTATAATTCACAGCAGGATTGTTTGTTTTGTCGGCAAGTTGATAATTTGTAAATTTTAATCCGGAACTGTTATAATAAAAAACCCCATTACCCAATGAACCTAACCATAGCGTATTATCGCGCGATTTGTAAAGGCTTTTAATTTTGGGGGATGAGAGAGAGTTTTCATGTAATTTTATTACGGACATTACGTTTTTACTCAATTCGCTACGGGGAATAATAATCACACCATCACTTCGGGAGCTTACCCACAAATCCGATGTTTTATCTTGCAAAATATCTGTGATTCTCGAAAACGAATTGTTGCTGGTTTTAGTAGGATAAATTTTAGTTAAAGTATGTTTTCCTTTTTCTTCAACTATTTTATAAAGTCCGTGATTGGAAGTGCCTGCCCATAAATTGGAAAGATTGTCCTGAAAAAGAGTGGTAATTTCTACTTCACTATTCTCATCAATCACAATTTCATCAATGACTAACATCTCATTGTTGACAATCTTAGTGGCAATGATGCGATTATTGGCCGTTATCCAGTAATTATCATTTTTATCTTTGAAATAAACTTTGATTGAATTGAGTTTTAATAAGGGCTGGATTTTAAAATTATTGATGTTATTGCATATAGATTTTGCAATTTCATCAGTAAAAAGACTTGTGCCCGGATTTATTTTCCATATACCATCATTGCTGCTGATCAGAATTTCATCATCAATCAATTTCATTGACTGTATGGTGTGTTTAAAAATACTTTCTTTAGATGAGTATTTATTCAGGTTGAAGAATTTTTCGGCAACAGGATTAAAAACTGAAATTCCTTCGATAGTTGCTACCCAGATATTGCCTGTTGAATCCTGTAAAATGGACTGTATGGCATTACCACAAAGATCGTTATAGGAGTTTCCCTTGTAATATGATTTTATGTCAAATCCATCATAACGATTTAATCCATAATGAGTTCCAAACCACATATAGCCTTCTTTATCCTGAAATATGGCTAATACCCCATTTTGGGATAGACTTTGTTTGTTGTCTATATTTTTAAAAATTTTGTTTTCAGCTGTACCATGTAGTATGGAAAAAATAAAAACAAATAGAGTGAGTAGTTTAGTCATAAAAAGCTAATTATTAATACACTTCGTATTACAAATATCGTGATATTAATTTTGATGAACAAATCTTTAATCTTTATACTAAAAACTGGAAAAATTAGAAGTGGCAAAAATTGGAAAAACCTTCAAATTGAAGGTTTTTCTTTTAGTAATTACATGTAAATTATAATATCCGTATTTTATTTCTTAAAATATCAAAGTTGGAATTATCAATTTTAAATATTGTTGAACTATGACTTTTTAAAGTAATTTGTAGTTTATCATTTTTAAAACTATAATTCATGTTTGCTGTAGTATTTACTATTTTTGTATTTAACAATCCATCAATATCAAATTTTTTATCTGTTTCATCCCAGTTAAAAAGTGAGAGAAAAACTCCATCGTCGTTCTCAGCAAGAATTACATTAAAGGCATCTCTACTGTCTTTTGCGTGGCTCCACATGTCCAGTGGGATGAACCGTTTTGCAGTTTTAAACGCAAAGGCATTATCAATCAGTTTCTTTCTTTCAGGTCGCAATGTTAATAAGTTGTCGCTGTTAATTTTAGGACCACCATACAATGCAATATAATCGCTCCACATTTTAGCTTCGTCAAAAGTGGTATTGCCCCCAAATTTATTCACGCCCCATGCTCTTTCTGGTTCTTCGTCATATTTGTTTCGAACCACTAAATAATCGGCATCATTCTGTACAACAGTTTGATTCAAATAAAAGTTGCCTGCATTTCCGAGGGTACATCTTTTGTAATAATCGAAAGTTGGACAAATATCAGCTCCAGTTCTAAGTCCATCAACAATGCCGAAAGTAGGTCCAAAAATCGCCGAACAAGCTAAAAAATAGGCATCACCCATGCCATCACGCATGGCTTTTAAACCAGCTCTTGTTCTTTCTACACTTGTCATACTATCATTATATGAAAGTACTTTTGTAACTACTTTATTTCCTAATTCATTATTTCCATGTTCAGCCAGAATACTTTCGAGCAAACCATACCGCATAAAATCTATTTTGAAATAGCTATATCCCCAATCGTTTTTTATTGTTTGAAATACATTTTTCATATAGTCGCAAACTTGAGGATTGGAATAATCATAATAAATGTAATGCATAAAAGTATCTCCCTTATCAATGGCCTGACAAATAAGCTCTCCATCCTGATCCTTTAAAAACCAGTCAGGGTGATTTCTGTATAATTCGGAGTTTTTATCTCCTCTAAATCCATCAAGATGAATGCCTGCTTTATAACCTTTCGATTTTGCATAATCCGCAATCGCTTTCATTCCACCCTGCAGGTTCTTGCGAACACTCAAATAATCGCCACGAGCTGTCCACCAACCACCATCTATTTGAATAATATTGGCAACTTGTTCTGATTTGAGCATGTCGATATTTTTATAAACATCTTTGGTGTCATACACTCTTCCGTAATAGTCCCAGGTTGACCATCCTTTCAATTGTAAAAGCTCTTTTACTTTAATTTCATGTACTTTGCCTATTTCGGTGCCGTATCCAAACATTAAATCCTGCCATGATTCTCCATTAGTAAGTACGATTTTCTCAAATTCAATAGTTTCGCCGGGTTGTATAGGTTTACTTTCACCAACAGCTGTAATTACAATTCCCTTTTTTGAAGAATATTGTATATATGGTAAGAAAGTGTTCCACGTGAGTATGCCAATATTTGTGTAACTCTTCTCGTTATTTTTTATCATAAGGAAAGTTCCGCTTTTACTTTTAGAATCTGAAGCAGTAGACTGTTTTATAGGTGTGCGCCCCATACAAGTTCCACCATACATTAACTGGGTGTTTTTATTGATTGTAATCGACGGTTCAATCGTTACTTCAATCGAATCAATCCTGTCAATTACGTTCCCTTTGTTTGTAAGTGAAATATTTATATACTTTTGTCCATCCATACCCTTCTCAATTTGAATATTAGATTCAATACTTTTGTTATTCGAATACAAAATTACTTTTACTAACTTTTTGTTTGAGTTTTCGCAGCTTTGCAACAATGCAATAGCACCAAACAGACAACATACGATTCTTATTAACTTCCTCATAAATTTTGCTTATTATTTTTATGCAAATGTAATATGTCTATTGATTGTGTACCAATCAAAAAAGTCTCAAATACCAAGTTGTTTTGTTTCATTTACTATTTGTTTTTAAAAATTGAAACAAAAACACAGTATAAATGAAGCTTTTTGAATAGGATACTTTCTCAACAAAGCCATATCTTTGTGTTATATTTATTAAAAATCTATTTCATGAGAATTTCATTGGTTTTTGTATTTTGCATTGGTATATTATTATCCCTTACGGCTAAGAACAATCCCTAATTTCTTTACAAAAGCACAGCATTAGTTCTAACTGAAAATACCTTATCCGATGGGTTAGGTGCTTTCAAGATCGAAGATTTGCTGGTTCAGGATCACAACTATGGACATCGGCTGCATTTATGAGTATTTGCTTAAGAGCTAATTTGGTTGAATTACATTGATGTATAACTTGTTGTCATATTGAAACAAAATCACTCTATAATTGAGACTTTTTAAATTGGTTCTTTAATTTGAATTTGAGTTACTTTGTCACTAAATTAATTGCAAAAATTTATACTATCTTAAAATAACAAATAATGAATTTTAAATCTAATCAAAGTAAAAGTACTTTCTTATTATGTAAGAAGTATTATTCTGTGGTTGTACTTATTTTGCTTTGGGGGTTTTCACCACATCTCATTGCAAATAATCAAGCACAAAAACCAACAGAAGTCACACAACAGAAAAAATCCGTTAAAGGTACAATATTGGATGAAACCAATGCACCTATGATTGGCGTGAGTGTTGTTGAAAAAGGTACAACCAATGGAACAGTAACTGACATAAATGGGAATTTTGAAATTAAAGTTTCTACAGCAGATGCAAAACTAGTTTTTTCGTACATTGGTTATGAAGCAAAAGAATTAACAACACAAAATTCAGTTCTAAAAGTTCAATTGCTCCCCATCACAAAAAATATTGATGAAGTAGTAGTAGTTGGGTATGCCAGTCAGAAAAAGCAGAGTGTGGTGGGTTCAATAGCACAAACAACCGGCGATGCGTTAAAAACCAGAGGTGGTGTAACCGACATGGCAAATGCATTGAGTGGTGCTATGCCCGGAGTTACTGTACTTACTCCTGCAGGAACTCCCGGAGGTGGAG
>CAZEEN010000163.1:5611-6870 GCA_964511115.1 uncultured Paludibacter sp.
TATTATACACCCGACCGGATTTTAGGCTATTTTAAAGATCAAACTGATCCATTGAAATATCCCGATGTAGATTGGGCAGCATACATGTTACGTCCATATACAAAAACGGATAAATACGCTATCAATATCTCTGGAGGAACAGACTTTGTGAAGTATTTCACTTCAATTTCGTATGTTGCCGATGGCGATATATTAAAATCAGTTCCAAATCCGAAAGGTTACACACCTGAATTTAATTACAAAAGGTATAATTTTCGTACAAACCTTGATTTTAACCTTACAAAGACAACACAATTTAAGGTTAACCTATCTGGATTTTATGGAAAACAACAAGCCCCTGGTTCAGGTATTGGACCTATTGCTTCAGGTATATACCGACATACACCTACTTCTATTCCTGTATATCCTGATGGTACATTCGGTTCCGACGAGGCAACTTCGGATGCTTATGGAGTTAATGTTTTTCGTTTGTTACAAATCTCCGGCACAAAATCAACAGGTCGTACTTCATTAACAAGTGATTTTGAGCTTACTCAAAAACTGGATTTTATTACCAAAGGCTTAGCCGTTAAAGCTAAATATTCGTATGATAATTATTTTACTACAACTGGTGTAGATATAACAGACAATGAAAATGTTGTAACAAAGCGGTTTGACATTCCAACAAATACATGGGTAACAACTTCACCAAATATTGGAACGGATGGTTTTGATGTTTTCCCTTCGCCATTGGGGTATTCTGCTGAAAATACTGGAAATGGAACTCAGAGACATGTATATTATGACATTTCACTGAATTATAACAGAAGTTTTGGTAAAAATAATATTGGAGCGTTGGCATTGTTTAGCCGACAAGAAGCTGTAACTGGAACCAACTGGCCTGTTAAACGTGAAGACTGGGTGGCTCGTGTAACCTACAACTACGATGAAAAATATTTAGCCGAAGTAAATGGGGCATACAATGGTTCGGATCAGTTCGGACCGGGACATAAATTTTCACTTTTCCCATCATTAGCGTTGGGATGGAGAATCTCGGAAGAAAAATTTATCAAAGAGAATGTTCCACAAATATCAAATTTAAAAGTAAAATACTCTCTTGGTTTAGTGGGAAATGATAATTTAAGGGATATTCAATGGGGTTATTTAACAACGTGGAGGAACTGGGATAGGGCGAATACTGCTGATGGAGCATTTCAACAATTTGGTTATCCAAACTTTGGTTATTCACCTTATTATTCAAATATTACCGATAATAAATT
>CAZEEN010000164.1:0-2455 GCA_964511115.1 uncultured Paludibacter sp.
CGATCGACCAGCCCTTTATCTTGTCTGTCTTTTTTCTTTAAACCACCATCGAGCATGGTTTTATGTGCCAAAACGGATGTAAAACGTTCGTCCACATATATCAGTTCAATATCAGGAAACATTTCGCGCATTTTTTTTACAAAAGGCGTAATATATTGCATTGATTGCGAATCCGTTCCGTTCATTTGCTTGGGCAAACCAACCACAAATTTATCCACTTGTTCGCGTTCTACATAGTTTTTTATAAAATTTAAAGCCTCGTGAGCCGGCACAGTATCCAAACTATTTGCAATGATTTGCATGGGGTCGGAAACTGCTAATCCAACCCTTTTTTGCCCATAATCTATTGCAAGTATTCGACCCATAGTGAACTGAATTTTGTGCAAAGGTACAAAAAAACGCTTGTAGCAATTGCCATTTAAAGATGTTTTATAATTCGTTGACACTGCAAGGTGCTAATTTCAAGATTGTATATTCAATTAAAAATCGTAAATTTGCATTCCGTATTTTCAGAAAAATTATTTCGCATTAATTTACTAGCAGATAGCATTTTACAATTTAAACAAAAAAGTAAGAAACTCCAATTTACGAAAAGCAGGTATGAGTAAAACCGAAAAACAATTCGATCAGGTGGCAGCACTTTGCGGCGATATTTTTACAAAAAAAATGAAGGATTATGGTGCTTCGTGGCGCATTCTTCGTCAACAATCCGTTACCGACCAGATTTTTATCAAAGCAAACCGCATTCGTAGTATCGAAATGAAAGGAGTGAGCAAAGTAGACGAGGGTATTCGTTCGGAGTTGATTGCCATTGTAAATTATGGTATTATTGGCCTCATTCAGTTGGAATTAGGTTTTTCCGATTCGGATGATTTGACCTACGAAAAAGGATTGGAATTGTACAAAAAATACATGCAGCAAGCCAAAGAGCTGATGATGGCCAAGAACCACGACTACGATGAAGCTTGGCGCACCATGCGTATGCAATCGTACACCGATTTGATTTTACAAAAAATTTACCGCACCAAGCAAATTGAAGACAATCAAGGTAAAACGCTAATTTCGGAAGGAATTGATGCCAACTATTTCGATATGATAAATTATGCTGTGTTTGGGTTGATAAAGATAGAAGAGGTTATTTAATGTGCCAATAGTTTAATGTGCCAATATGCTAATAAGAAAATGTGCCGATTTCAAATTAACTAATTAACTTTACAAACCTTATAAACTTTATAACTTTAAAAACTTCCTCAATGTCAAAAACAAATTCCAAAGTAAATAATATCCTTTTGCATGTAAGTCGCGTACTTTTCGGACTTGTGTTTATTTTTTCGGGTTTTGTAAAAGCTATTGACCCGCTAGGGGTTACGTACAAGTTGCAAGATTATTTTACGGCTTTTGCTGGAATATTTTATAGCTTTTCGGATAATGCTTTTGCAATGGCAATAGCTCTTTCGACCATCGAATTGTTTATTGGTTTGAATTTGGTTTTCTCCATTCAGGTACGTCGAACGGCTTTTGCTGCGCTGGCTTTTATGCTTGTAATGACACCATTAACGCTCTACATCGCACTTAAAAATCCCGTTTCGGATTGCGGTTGTTTTGGCGAAGCACTCATTATTACAAACTGGGAAACTTTTTGGAAAAATATTGTACTGTTAGGACTAATCCTTACAGTTTTATTTACAACCCGTCCACGCCAACAATTTTTCATCCTTTGGATTGAATGGATAGCTATGTTGGCTTTCGTCAGTTTTGGAATTGGTATTTCGCTGTATGCCTACAATCATTTACCACAAATCGATTTTATGCCTTACAAAAAAGGAGTAAACATTGCCGAGGCGATGAAAATTCCCGAAGGCGCACCGCAGGATGAATACGCTACAACATTTATCTACGAAAAAGATGGCACTCAAAAAGAATTTTCGCTCGAAAATTATCCAAAAGACGATTCAACCTGGGTTTTTGTAGATCAAAAATCCACACTGATAAAAGAAGGATTTAAGCCGAAAATTCATGATTTCAGAATTTTTAATAACATGGACGAGGATATTGTACCCGAGTTGCTCGAACACAAAGGATATACTTATTTATTAGTACTTTACGATGTAAATAAAGCATCGCAAGAAGGTGCTAAACAAGCGGAATTGTTTTACAAGAAATATGAAAACACATCGGTACGTTTTTATGCCGTTACTGCATCGACCGATGAGGATATTGCCCTATTTGTTGAAAAAAATCAGCTTTCTTTTCCATTTTACAAATCGGACCCTATAACGCTTAAAACTGTTGTTCGTGCCAATCCCGGATTGGTGTTGATTAAGGATGGAGTTATTGTTGGAAAATGGCATTGGAAAGATATTTATTAAGAAGTTTGCAGTTTATAGTTTGCAGTCAATAGTTTAAAGCTCCAAACTGTTACGAAACGCGAAACACGAAACACGAAACGCGAAAC
>CAZEEN010000164.1:2555-6725 GCA_964511115.1 uncultured Paludibacter sp.
ACATCAATATATGAACAGAAAAGTTAGAGTGCGTTTTGCACCAAGTCCTACCGGTGCGCTGCATATAGGCGGTGTACGTACAGCATTGTATAATTTTCTTTTTGCCCGTAAACACGGCGGCGACATGTTGCTTCGAATAGAAGACACTGATTCTGCTCGCTTTGTGCCCGGTGCCGAAGAGTATATTGTAGAGGCGCTTAGTTGGCTTGGTATCGAAATTGACGAAGGAATTGGTGCAAAAGCCAAAGGCCCTCATGCACCTTATCGACAAAGCGAACGCAAATCCATTTATCGTAAATATGTGGACCAATTGCTCGAAGCGGGCTTGGCATATATTGCTTTCGATACGCCTGCCGAACTAGATGCAAAACGAGCCGAAATTGCTAATTTTCAGTACGATGCTAGCACACGTGGCATGATGACAAACTCGCAGACACTTGCAGCCGACGAAGTTGCGGCGCGCATTGCTGACGGACAGCAGTATGTGGTGCGTATAAAAATTGAACCCAACGAAGACATAAAAGTACAAGATTTAATTCGTGGCGAAGTGATTATAAACTCATCGGTGATTGATGATAAAGTGCTTTTCAAATCGTCGGACGAATTGCCTACTTATCACATGGCCAATGTGGTTGACGATTACCTAATGGAAATTTCGCACGTTATTCGTGGCGAAGAATGGTTGCCATCGGCACCTTTACACGTTTTATTATACCGCTACTTGGGTTGGACAGACAGTATGCCGCAATTTGCACACTTACCTTTATTGCTCAAACCCGATGGTAACGGCAAACTCAGCAAGCGCGATGGTGACCGACTGGGCTTTCCGGTTTTTCCGCTAAATTGGGCTGACCCCAAAACAGGCGAAACATCGTCGGGTTACCGCGAAGCAGGTTATTTTCCCGAAGCGGTTGTAAATTTCCTTTCGCTGCTCGGTTGGAACTCAGGAACCGAGCAAGAAATTTTCTCTATGCAGGAATTAATTGAGCAATTCTCACTCGACCGCGTAAGTAAAAGCGGCGCAAAATTCGATTACGAAAAAGGTAAATGGTTTAACCACAAATACCTACAGGCAAAACCAGTTGAAGAAATTGCCGATTTGTTTCAACATATTCTGATTGAAAAAGGAATTATTGAAGATTCCGAAAAAGTGCAAAAAATTGTCAGTTTGGTTCGCGAACGTGCCAACTTTGTAAATGAATTATGGTCGCAAGCATCGTTCTTTTTCGAAGCTCCAACCAAATACGACGAAAAAACCATTCAAAAACGCTGGAAACCAGAAACTCCGACTCAACTTACCAAACTCAGTGAACTGCTTGCCACCATCGACGACTTTAGTCCCGAAAACACGGAAGCAATTATTAAAGAGTGGATTACGGCTAACGAATACAATTTGGGGGGCATTATGAATGCATTTCGACTTGCGCTCGTAGGCGAACCCAAAGGCCCGCATATTTTCGATATTATTGACAGTATCGGAAAAGAAGAAACAATAGCGCGAATTAAAAAGGCTGTGGAAGTGATTTGATTCATCTCGCTGATTTCCTTTTATTTACACCAAAGTTACGACAAGCAATTTTGAATCTTTATGCACTACTTAGCATTAATTTATCGAAATAGAAATCGACAAAATGATATATTTGTATGGCGGCGAATAATGGCTAAATGTGCATTCTGTCATTTCGATGGCACATCCCGCTAAAGCGGAGCCAACGGGAGTTTAAGCTACAGCGTAACGTAATCTTTGTAGAATTAATAGAACCCCAAAACCACACAGGTGCGGAGCACTGGGATATTTTAAATCTGCAAATCTGGAGATTTGCTTTTACCGCGACATAGGCAAAGAGCCTATACCGAGCTTAACAGCCTACGTTCAGAAGGGGTTGACCCATTTTTTTATTTTGAATCATTTTGGTCAAAAGATTTAAGCATTTTTTCAAAATCACTTTCGTAATTTTTATCTTGAATTGCCCTAAATTTCGAGTATTCACTCACCGCTTTTTTATCTGCTTGCTCCTTACTAATACTGCCTAATCCTTCCAGAACCGGATAACCATTAAGGTCAAGATAACTGCTCATAAAACGAATCCAATCTTGCATAGTTGTAGGTAATTGTCTTTCGGCACGTAACTGAGCTAAATCTAAAAATGCTGACACTGACAATCTCAGTTTATGAATTTCATCTTCGTTCAGGTAGTTTTTCGCAACAGTAACATCAGTTTTATATATTTTACCATGAGGCGAATGTGCCCATGTAGTTAAACCCATATTTTCTTTGGCTGCATTTACCCTGTTGTGAATAATCTCAGCTGCCGTTCCTCCCGCAACGGCATAATGAAGTTTATTCTGAATAAAAGCAAAAAACTCTTTTGTAATCTGACTGCTCTTATCATAATCTGAAGCAAGTGCAAATATATCAGTAATTTGAAGTTAAAGACGGCGCTCGCTCATACGAATATCCCGGATGCGCTCGAGCATCTCTTTGAAATATTCATCATCAAATTTTCGACCCTGTTTAAATCGATCATCATTAAGCACATAGCCTTTTTGTAGATATTCGTGAAGTATCCTTGTGGCAAACTTTCTAAATTGTGTTGCTTTAATGGAATTTACTCGATAACCAACCGAAATTACCATATCGAGGTTATAAAACTGGATATCTCTATTTACTTGGCGTTTACCTTCGTTTCGAACTACTCGAATTTTTCGAGTAGTTGGAGTTTTTTCTAATTCAGCACTTTTGTATATTTCCTGAATATGATAGGTAATTGTATTTTCTTCTACTCCAAATAAATTCGACATAATTTGCTGACTCATCCACATATTTTCATCAGTCATATACACTTCAATTTCTACCTCACCAGCATCGTTTGTGTAAAAAGCAAGTCCAACCCGCTCAGGAATTTCTTTGTTAAACTTTTTGCGCCATTCGTTTAACTGCTCATCAAAACCTTGTATTTCTGTCTTTTTTTTCATGTTTCTCACTTTAATATGTGCAAATACGGTATAAATAATTTTGAACAACTATTTTCTGTCTTATCATTTTTATTACAAAGCGGAGCTTTGCTTTTAACCCGACGTAGTCTGGAGACATACGCCGACCTTCAGGTGCGATACACGCTACGAGGAGCGAGGCAAAGAGCCTATGCCGAGCTTAACAGCCTACTGGCAGCGAGGTCGGAGGCAAAGCCATGTCGAAGTTTTGAGTGGCAACTCCTAATCGCAAATGTAGTTGAGTTTCGATTTGAAAAACAAGCATGTCTTTACCAAAGCCGTTTTCGATTGTTTTATTTGCATACCAAAGTCTCAATGATGGCTCCGATAATTTATCCAATAATGTAATATTGCTTCGCCATGGAATTTGTGCAACGGTGCGTTGCACAATTTCAAAATCAGTCCACGTCCTAGCAAATTTACGCATATATTTCAGGTTACGGGGCGAAAATCCATTCATGTCGGGAAATTCGTTTTTCAAGTCGTACGACATTCGGTCAATAACTTTTGAACCCCAACCTTCATTTTTTTGTCGTTCCAAAATAGCATTTCCAATTTCCCAATACATTATTATCAATCTGTTCTTTAATTAATTTGATAAAACTAAAATAACCATTAGGCATGTTTTTCAATCCTTCACGTAAAGGAAATACGACCTAATCTTTTACTTTACCACGTTGCTTCCTGTTTTGTTTATTCTCAAAATTTTCCATATTAAAATATGATGTAGTCGATTATCAATTTTGATTTCTGTGTTGTTGATTGTGATATATTATCGGATTACGTCCTGCAAATATAAACATTATTTTCAGAATTTTAGGGCAGGCATTTACGAGTATTTCCATTGAAATAATAAAAATCAGGTTAGTGAGGGCGCGACTTTGAGTCGCACTCTCATTTGCTTCGAATTACGAGCTGCTGGTGCTACGTTGCAGGGAACGTGAGGGATTGCAGTGGCGTGCCGCCGTATTTCGGCGGTACAAGAACGGAAAGCCCGACCCGTAGGGGCACGCCCACATTTTAAAATTAGAAGTTAGAAATTTGAAATAAGAAGAAAACGACATTTGAAAAATGCATTAATTCACGGTTTATATCGTTGATTTTCTATTATTTATGTTTCGAATTGGTTTTTTAATGTTTATTTAATTGAACGGTTTTCGTTATTCGGTTTTTTTT
>CAZEEN010000165.1:0-1700 GCA_964511115.1 uncultured Paludibacter sp.
GGGTCTTTTCCTTCATCTTTAAGTGCCTTAAAACCAATTGAATTGTTTAATCCAATTGTTGGCATGTAAAAACTCATTGCTACTAACAATACCCAGAAAAAAGGAATTGGATTATCAATAAAAGGCAAAAAACACATGGTTACCCCAAATAATAGATGCAGTATGGCGTAAACGTAATTTGCCTTCCATTTATCGGCTATAATACCAAATAATGTAGGCATTAGTAGCGAAGCAAATCCCATAGTCGAAAACACCAAGCCAAATTCGGCACCATTCCATTGTTTTTCTACAAATCCGTAGTGTCCCAATGTCATCATCCAAGCTCCCCAAACGAAGAACTGTAAAAAATTCATTATTATTAGTCTGATTTTTAAGCTCATTGTATTATTAGTTTATAAAGTTTGAAATTTTAAGTTGAAAATTGAGAAAATGGAAATTAAGAAATTGGGTGTTTATAATTATCTTATTATCTTATTTTCATAATTTCTCATTTTCTTTTAATTTTGTTGGCACATTATTTACTCTTTCTTTTTATCGCATCTCGTATATTCACTGCCAATTCATATTTTTCTTCGTGGAGTGCCATGCTTAGCAATTCTTCCAAATCGGTAGTGTTGAGTAAATCAAGTTCGTCGGGTGTTAGGTCTTCGGCATTTACTTCCACTTCCATTTCTTCGTTTTTTACGGGCGGCGACGGTTCTACTTCGGTACCAACAATTGTAAGAATTTCGGAACTTATGTAAATTGGAGCATCACTGCGTACTGCCAAAGCCACAGCATCCGAAGTACGTGCATCAATTATAATCATCTCCTCCTCTTTTCGGATATGCAATTCCGAATAAAACACATCACTCACCATATTGTAAATTAGTATTTTTTCGAGTTTTGTACCCAAGGTATTTAATATATTATTAATTAAGTCGTGCGTCAATGGTCGTGGCGATTTTTTATTGTTTAGTTTCATGGCTATAGATTGAGCTTCGGGCTCGCCAATCATAACTGAAAAGCGGCGGTTGCCATCTATCTCGCTTAAAACTAATCCGTATGTCCCCACAATGGTCTGATTATAAACTAATCCCGTAATAGAAAGTCTTATTTCATTATCCATAAATCATCAATTTTTGTAAAAGTCAGCAAATATAAGCAATATTTTAAAAGTATAACGTTTTAAAAGCCGTTTTGTCAACAAATTCAGTGATAAAATAATGTTGTTTTTTTTATCGAAATATAAATAACTGTGGCTCAACTATAGAAAATTAGTTGTAATTTTGCACGCCGAATTTTTAAGGTATAGAATTGGGCAAAAAAGCAATTTTTTTTTAGCTAAATTAAATGTGTTATTAGTTGCAAATGAAAACTAACATTCAGCATGTTATAGCCCAAACTTGGGGCTTAATGATGTCAACTTCGCAAACCTGGGAAGGCATAGTGAACGATAAAGACGAAAAGTCATTTCAGAAATACTTTTTACCGTTATTATTTATATGTGCAGTTACTGTATTAGGTTTTAAAATGATTTACGCCGATAGTAAGCCAATTCAAGCTGGTTTTGTATATGCAGTTATCACTTCTATTGCATACATTGGCACTTTTTATCTCACGCGTTATTTTACGGTTTCGTATTTGCGCACCAATCACATCGATAAGAATAATCCGGTGCTTATTCAAAAAATGGTTGCCTATTCGTTTGCAGTTGTTTT
>CAZEEN010000165.1:1800-6718 GCA_964511115.1 uncultured Paludibacter sp.
TGAAGGAGAAAGAAGACAAACGCCTCATGGACAGAGCCATGAAGCGTTAGTTGACTGGGAAACTAATTCATAATTCATAATGCATAATTAATAATGTACAATGAATAATGAGTTTTCTTACCACTTACCATTAACCACTAACCATTAATCATTAACGTATTCCAGTATATCTGCCGGCTGACAGTTCAATGTTTTACAAATAGCATCCAGCGTACTGAAACGTATGGCTTTTGCCTTTCCGGTTTTAAGAATAGACAAGTTAGCCGGAGTAATATCCACTCTTTCCGAAAGCTCATTCAGCGAAATTTTCCGACGAGCCATCATGACATCCAAATTTACAATTATAGGCATTATTTCTTGTTCTTAAATCGTTAAATCTTGTTCTTCTTTTAATTCAACAGCAATTCGCATTACTTCGTTCATTATCAGTATTACTACGCCCATTATAATGGCATTAAAATCAATTACTTTGGAATAGGTAAAGCGATAATTTGTTAAATCCACAAGGTATTCGGCCGAAATAATATTGATTAATTGAATAACCGAGCCTAAAATCCCAATACCAAGCAAAATCATACCAATACGGTTAATACGTGCCAAATTTATTCGCTCAAACACCCACGAACGCTGGAGCGAACGAAGAATTTTTACTACCAAAAACGGTATCCAAATACCCAAAACAAGTACAATGGTAGTGAGTGCCATGTAAAGTGCATTTAACGCTAACCACCAAACTGGCTTTTCGGTTAAATCGTTACTAATTAACGAGATATTAGTTGCCTGAACAACCACCGGCTCACCGTTTTTCAGATTTATTTCGTTTGGAATCGTATTGCCCGGATTTTTAGGCTCCACATCCATCATTATAAATTCCTGTGTTTTGTTATTTGTTTCGTCTTCGTATTTTGCTATCGAAAGTCCATATTTTATACCTTCGATAAAAGGCAATACAGCTCCCTGATACATGCTTGCAAAGAAAACAAGTAGCAAAACGATACATAAAGTTTTAAGGCGTTCCATATTGTAAAATTGTTTGTTTTTTCTTTAGATGCAAAGTTAAGCATATTTTTTTGATTCCAAAATTTATTCAATTTATGGTTTCTAAAAACCCGAAACGCGAAACGCGAAACATGAAACGCGAAACACGAAACACGAAACGCGAAACACGAAACTATCTTATAAGTAACTCATTTAGTAGTCGTTGCGCTCCTCCCACTTTATCCATTACAAATAGTACGTAGCGAATATCCACATTGATAGTGCGTTGCAATTCAGGTTCGAATACAATATCGCCGCTCATAGCTTCCCAATTGCCATCAAAAGCCAGGCCGATTAATTCGCCTTTGGCATTGAAAATAGGGCTGCCTGAGTTGCCACCCGTAATATCGTTGTTACTAAGGAATGCAACGTGCATTTTTCCGGTTTTGGCATCGGTATAGGCGCCAAAATCTTTCGCGATTATGGCCGTTTTCAGTTTTTCAGGGACATCAAATTCATAATCACCAGGAATTTCTTTTTCCAAAATGCCTTGCGTGGTGGTGTAGTAGTTGTAATCTACCGCATCAGCCGGTTTGTACCCGCCAATGGTTCCGTACGTAAGACGCATGGTGGAGTTGGCATCAGGGTAGCGAGCTGTTTTGTTCTCTATCGACATTTCTTTCAGTCCGGCTTCGTACAGGCGTTCGGCATTGTCAATTTGTTCAACAGCATCGTCGTAATCGCCTTTTTGCAAACTACCCGAAAGCAGCGACACTTCGCGCCAATAAAGCATAGCAGGGTCGTTGAGAAAGTTTACGGAGCTTTTATTAAGCGCTTTTTTGAATTTTTCGAAGGTAGTAAATACCGATTTCGAATAGATTGATTGTGTGTATTTTACCACACTGCCTTTGTGTTTTTTATCTATTACGGTATACAATGCTGGTAAGTTTTCGGAAGTTACCGCTTTTTTGTATTCGTTTATCATTACGGGAAAAGTAGCTTGGTCCACTTCGGCATAATAATCTTTGTACATTTCTTCCGCATTTTTCAATACCGAATCTTTATCAAATTTACCCTCAGTAAGTTTCACAATTCTCGACGCGATGCGAGGCATTTCGGCACCACCTTGTAGCGATTCGCGCATAAAATTCAGTGCGCGACTGTAAGGTTTTATTTTTTCGTATCCGGCTTGCATATTTTCGAGTACTTTTCCGTATTTTGCTTTACGAACTTCGGAAGCGTTTACCCATTCGGAGAAAGCTTTTTCTTCGCCTTTTTTGCGTTCTACAATGTCGAGTTTAGCAATGGCCTTGTTCATACCAATGCTGTTTTTCCAATAGTTGGAACTACGGGCAAATTTGCTGGCATAAGCAATGTTGATGGCTTCGTCTTCGAGCATAAATTTTTTCCAAACATCCTGTTTTGCACCACGCACATCAATGCGCGCTTGGTTTATATTGTTCATGCGGTTTACAATTCCCCACGACGACAGGTAGCGCGTAGTAGTTCCCGGATTGCCCATTATCATGCTATAGTCGCCGGCTGCATATCCTTTGTTGGATACTGCTGCAAAGCGTTTTGGAGTGTAGGGCACATTGTCTTTGGAATAATCTGCGGGTTTGCCGTTTGCATCACTGTACACACGGAAAACCGAAAAATCGCCCGTATGACGCGGCCACATCCAGTTGTCGGTATCGCCACCAAATTTACCAATCGACGAAGGTGGAGCGTAAGCAAAACGCACATCGGTAAACTCTTGGTATACAAACACATAAAATTCATTGTCGGAATAAAACGATTTGGGCGAAATTTTATAGCTTTTTTCTTTATAAATGCTGTCTTTGGCAAATTCTTTTTTAATGTCCGACAAAATAGAATCCTGTTTCGCACTTCGTTTGTTTCCGGTAAGTGAGTCTGGAAGTTGCGCCAACACCCTGTCGGTTACATCGGTAATGCTAACCAAAAATTTCACAGTAAGCCCCGGAGTAGGAATTTCATCTTCGAGTTTATCAGCTGTAAATCCGTTTTTTAGGTAATTGTGTTCCACAGTACTGTGTTGCTGAATAGCTCCAAAACCGCAATGATGATTGGTGAAAACCAAGCCCTGATTCGAAACCACAACACCTGTACAGCCATTTCCAAAAACAATAACTGCATCTTTGAGGCTAATGTTTTTTTCGCTATAAATTTCATCGGCCGATAGAGTGCAGCCCATTCCGTTTATTTTCTGGATATTCAACTTTTCGATAAGCGGTAACATCCACATTCCTTCGTCGGCTCTAGTGCTAAAAAAGCTTACTGCCACTAACAAAACAATTGCTAATCTCTTCATTATTAAAAAATTAAAATTTATATTTCTTGTTTATTATCTAATAATCATCGAATTTCGATATACAAAGTTAGGAAATAATATCTATTTATGAAATTAATATCCAAAAAAGTGACAATGAACACACTACCTTTGAGATTTTCATACGTCTTTTTTTATATGTATTTAGAACCGATAGAATTTTCATACTTTGAATGACAAAAAGGAATGGGTAACAAAATCATTTAATATCTACCTATACTTGTCAATTGATAGAGAGCTTATGATACACAAAGCCCCGAAGAAAATTGAATTTCTTCGGGGCTTTTAAAATTTCGTTGTTTGAACTAAGAATTATTTCTTAGCTGCTTCTATGCGTTTTGCATAACGATTCATAAATTTGTCAACACGTCCTGCAGTATCCACTAATTTCGATTTGCCGGTATAAAATGGGTGCGACGAACTTGAAATTTCTAACTTAACGATAGGGTATGTTACGCCATCAATTTCGATAGATTCTTTAGTGTTTACGGTTGAACGTGAGAAAAATGTATCGCCATTCGACATATCTTTGAAAACAACTGTACGATAGTTTTCTGGGTGAATTCCGCTTTTCATATCTTATTTTATTTATTATTTCGTGTTACTTTTTCGGCTTGCAAAAATACAAACTTTTCTGCTAATAATCAAATTATTTGGACTGATTTTTTGATTTTGTTCGGTTTTAAAATTGATTATTTATTTAATGTTCTTATATATAATGCTTTATATGTGAGAAATGTTCTTATTTTGAACCTAAAAACAGAAAAATCATACCTATAATTACTCCAATAAGGTCGATGATTTTATATTTTAGGTTCTTATCTTGTAGAATTAGCGCCCCAAAAAGGAAAGGAACTATAACGCCCGAACGACGAATAGTGCCTACGACAGATATTAATGAGTCTTCGAACGATAGTGCATAAAAGTAGGTAAAGTCGGCCGACATAAGAAACAATGCTATAAGTGGGATTGACCAACGAAAGGTGAATGGTGTGGTTTTTTTGCGAGTAGGATACCACAAAAACCATGTTATGGCGGCCATAATAATTGTTTGATAATAGGTGTAATAAACCAATACTGACATGTGATTAATATGCCTTAACAGATACTTGTCGTATAGACCGCTTATGGCTCCGGTGAGCGTGGCTAGAATTATAAACCATATCCATTTGTTGCCGCCGCCAATGGAATATCCTTCCTTTTTGCCGGCAAACGAAAACAGAAAAAAAGAAAATAATGTAATTCCAACCCCTATGCTTTGGTAAAATGTAAGTTGCTCACTGAAAATAAGTACGCCACCTACTACTACCCAAACAGGTTGTGTGGCTTTAATGGGCGAAGCTATGGTTATGGGTAAATGTTTTATGGCAAAATAGGCAAACAACCACGAAGTAAGCACGATAACAGCTTTTAAAATAAGTTGCAGATGTGTTTTGAAATCGACTGAAGGTACATAAAAAACTGTGTTTTCGAAGCCAGGGTAGAACCACGATAAAAGTAAAAAAGGTGAAAGCAGTAGAGCCGAAATTAAAATGGATGATTGTAAAACGGGAATGACGGCATTGCCTTGCAACGATGTTTTTTTACATA
>CAZEEN010000166.1:0-6714 GCA_964511115.1 uncultured Paludibacter sp.
TGTGGGCTACGCCGTTATTGGGTGCTGAAGCACGTTATTGTGGGCTTCGCCGTTATTTAGCTTCGCTGTTATTGGGTTATTAAATAGTAATTGGAAATTAATAAATGGTAAATGCGTTTAATATGATGCCACTCTAGGCCTGTACTTTAGAGTTTTAGTTTCCATAGTAGTTTCCATAGTAGTTTCCAGATTTGTTGAAACTTTTTGTTTTGTGTAGCTGAATTGTGTTAAAAAACCGTGTCCTAAGTTTTGGTTTCGGTTACCAGCCAATATCCGCCTTTATCTGGTCCAATACGTTGGAGTAAGGCATTTTGTTTTAAGAATTCTATTCCATCGATAATTTATTGTAGTTTATCAATCAAAGATTGGGCATCTATCTCAATTCTCGAAAATGCAAACCATTTCTTACCTAAATCTTTGAGTGAAGCACCAATGTGATACACTGTTTTACAATCGATTATCAAAAATCGATCGTGTGATTTTGTGAAAGTCTTTAATTCAATTGGATTATACTGCTTGTTGTGTTTTTCACAATCCAGGCTGAGTTCTTTTGATATATTGTTTGTGTATAGCGTTGCTTTAACTCCAGCGGTTCTTTTAGTGAGCAATGTCAAAACCGAATCATCAATGTAATTGTCGATTAAAATTACACTTTCGTTAGCTGTTTTAATTAAATCCGACACAAATTTCCAAGCATCGTATACTTGCCCATCGTAAAAAATGCCCTCGTTTGGCGGAAGATTTGTTTTTAATAACAAATCAAAATATTGATTTTGCTCTTGTAGTTTGGATACCTTTTGTTCTAAAACTTCCAATCTATTATGAAACACATATCCTCTGAGGAGATAGGCTTTTAGTATATTTGTCGCCCAAATTCTGAACTCTGTGCCTCTTTGGGATTTAACTCTATATCCTACAGAAATTATGACATCAAGATTGTATAGTTTAATATTTCTTTTAACATTTCGACCACCTTCATTTTGAACTATCAAGTATTCCTTGACAGTTGACTGTGATTTGAGCTCCCCCTCTTTAAAAACATTATTAATGTGAAGGCTAATATTTTGTTTTGTAGATTCAAATAATTCAACAATCTGTATTTGAGTCAACCATACAGTTTCATCTTCAATTTTCACTTCAATATGTTTCGAAAGTGAATTTGATTGATAAATTATGATTTCACTGTTATTCATTTAAATATTTTCAGTTAAAAAAAGAAATTAAGGCATATTAATCACATCAAAATTTTACAATTTTGTTTTATACTTTTTAGCATCGGTAGAAGTTAGCAAGGAATCCATACTAACTTTTAAAATTAATCCACAGATGTAAAATCCGAAAAGGCAGGTTGCTTCTTATCTTTTTCCGACAAAATGACATCCTCCATCGGCACCTGCCAATCGATATTTAAATCGGGGTCGTTCCATGCTATGCCACCTTCGTGCTCGGGCGAATAGTAATTGTCGCATTTGTACTGAAAAACTACGTTTGGTGAGAGCACCACAAACCCGTGTGCAAAACCACGAGGCACAAAAAGCTGTCGCTTATTGTCAGCACTAAGTTCAACACTTACGTACTGCCCGTAGGTTGGTGAGCCACTGCGTATATCAACAGCCACATCGAGCACAGCACCTTCGATAACACGTACCAACTTGGCTTGCGCCATAGGAGGCTTCTGAAAATGTAAGCCTCGTAGTACTCCGTAGGTAGAGCGCGATTCATTATCCTGCACAAATACAGTGTCGGCTACTTTTTCGTTGAATATTTTTTGTGAAAAAGACTCGAGAAAATAGCCTCTGCTATCTTCGAACACTCGCGGTTCGAGTATTTTCACATCAGGAATTGTTGTAGATAATATTTTCATTATTTACGAGTTACAAGCTGTTGTAAATATTTCCCATAGTCGTTTTTCTTCATTGGTTCAGCTATGCGCAACACATCTTGGGCAGTAATCCAGCCATTGTGGAAGGCAATTTCTTCGAGACACGATATTTTTAAACCTTGTCGCTTTTCGAGCACTTCGATAAAAGTGGAAGCTTCGGAAAGCGAGTCGTGTGTTCCGGTATCGAGCCATGCAAATCCACGTCCAAAGAGATTTACTTTTAATTCGCCATCGGCCAAAAATTCCTGATTCACGGTTGTAATTTCTAACTCACCACGATGCGATGGTTTAATGGTTTTAGCTACTTGCACCACCTTGTTGGGGTAGAAGTACAGACCCACCACTGCATAATTCGATTTTGGCTTATTGGGTTTTTCTTCAATACTCAAAACAGTACCATTGGCATCGAACTCAGCCACACCATATCGCTCAGGGTCAGTCACATAATAACCAAAAACAGTTGCTAAGGCATTCGCTTCAGCATTTACAACCGCCTGTTGGAGCATTTCGGACAAT
Source organism: uncultured Paludibacter sp. (assembly GCA_964511115.1). Classification (GTDB taxonomy): domain Bacteria; phylum Bacteroidota; class Bacteroidia; order Bacteroidales; family Paludibacteraceae; genus Paludibacter. The sequence goes on from CAZEEN010000166.1 coordinate 2,399, forward strand.
CCGTGTCCGTAAAAAATATTATCGCCCAATACTAAACAAACGGAATCTTTTCCAATAAATTGTTCGCCAATAATAAAAGCTTGTGCTAATCCGTCGGGGCTGGGCTGGGCTGCATACTGAAAGTTTACGCCAATTTCGGCGCCATTACCGAGCAGGCGTTGGAATCCGGGTAAATCGTCGGGGGTGGAAATGATAAGAATATCGCGTATACCAGCCAACATCAGTACAGATATTGGATAATAAACCATTGGTTTATCGTAAATTGGAATGAGCTGCTTGGAAATCCCTTTTGTAATGGGATATAAACGTGTACCGGAGCCTCCGGCTAACACAATTCCTTTCATGCGTTTATATTTTGTTGTTTTAGCATTAAGCGCATTGGGTTATTGCAATACACTGTGCTATTTTATTTTTTTTTCGGCTTGCAAAGATACAAAAATTTCTTTAAAGTTTGACATTTTGAAGAGTTTGAAAGTTTGAAGATTTGAAGGGTTTGAAGAGTTTGAAGATTAAAATAAGAGAAGAAATCAATATTAATTGGTAAATGAATAAATGGATGTTCCATCTGCTATCTTGCGATTTTAATCCAATTTTAAATTTTATGCCGTTGATTTAAAGCTGTTCTTATTTTTCGATTTTAAGTATAAGTTGTTCAATACTAAAGCCCTTTTGCTTTCGTCGTCCAATAGCTGCTTCATAATTCAATTCCTTCATTTATTACATTCAAATAAAATGGGGTCTTAAATGGTCTGTTCTCCCAATTACTTTTAGTTATCACCATTGGGCTAATAACTACCCCTGTTTCTATCTCAAGGTTATAAAGTGGATAATTGATTTTCTTATGATCTTCAAAGGTTATCTTGTCTTTATCAAGTAAAATAATTATGTCGATGTCACTGTCTATTCGGGCATCTCCACGCGCCTCCGAACCATAAAGTATAACCTTTGAGTTAGGCGCAACATTATGTACAATTTCACTTAATTTGTTTGTTATTTCAAAGCGTCTCATATTGAAGTATTTAATAGTTATATACTTACTCTTCCTTCAATTAGTAAACTGCTAATTAATTTACTTATTGCTTTAACTATAGGCAAAGATAGTAATAATGTACCAAATTGACAAGCGGGAGGCAGAAAACGCCCAAGGCTTTTGGATTTGTGATTTTGTCCACTGATTACACTGATTAGCACTGATAAGATTGGCGAGAGAATCTGTATTAAAATCTCATCGTTCAATCACCATCCAATAGCCACCTTTGTCGGGGCCAATGCGTTTGAGTATTAAAGCAAGCCACTGGGTATTGTTTCGAATATAAGCTGAGGCAAGCCATAGTCAATAAACATGCGACGAACACGCATTATGCCAGTTCGAGGAAAGCGCATTAATTGATTAATTCAATTGAATTTATAAATTGGAAATCCTTCTTATTTAAGGTATAAAGAGGAAGGTTATTACAAATTGCAGTTGCGGCAATTAAAGCATCAGGAATTGCGAGCTTATGTGAAAGTGCATATTCAGCTATTAATTCAATAAATTTAATAGAAACATCTTCATCAATATTTAACACAGTTAATGTTGAAATATCCTTATGAATTAAATGAAGTTCTTTTTTGTTGCGTGAACCATACAATAGTTCAGCATAAGTGATAGTAGAAATTGCAATATTATGTTGACCTATATTTTGTACAGTTTCAATAATATTTTTATTATTTCTATAAACTTCTATCAGTATATTTGTATCAATCAAAATCATTTTGTTCGTTCCCATGCATTTTTACGTAAATCATTTGCATTGATTTGGTAATTCTCCCACATTCCTGCATTAAGAGTCAATTTAGCTTGCTTTTTTTTAATTTTAGAAACTGACTTTTTAACTTCAGCTTCTATGCCCCATGACTTTAAAAAGAATAGCAAAGCCTCCATTTTTGATTGCTCAATAGTATTTTTCAAAATAATTTCTGTCATAATTTTAGGTGAATTTAATTAAAAGTGAATTTTTGAATTGCAAAGATACGAAATTTTTGTGTTAGTTTATCGTCTATTACCAACCAACAGCCTCCTTTGTCGCATGATTTTGTCCACTGATTACACTGATTAGCACTGATAAGATTGGCGAGAGAATCTGTATTAAATCTCATCGTTCAATCACCATCCAGTAGCTATTTTTTATTGGTCCAATGTATTGGTGCTTCGCCGTTATTTAGCTTCGCTGTTATTGGGTTATTAAATAGTAATTGGTAAATGAATAAATGGTAAATGCGTTTGACAATCAATTTTTTGTAATACTTCTTAAGTACTCCTCCCAATTTCCAATGTCAGTCCAGGAGCCTTCGCTAATTGGGAATACGCCAACTTTTCTATCCTCCTTATATAATTTTTCGATAAGATATGTGATGTGAAAGAATGTATCTTCGGGAATTTCAGCGATAAGATGTGGTTCCAAAATATAAAATCCGGTGTTAATTTTAAAAGTGTATTCAGGCTTCTCGGATAAGGAATCAATTAACCCGTTTTCTTTCGTTTGTATTGTGCCGTAAGGTATTTGTATGTTTTTTATTGCTGCTACTACTGTAATTTCATTTTTATTAGCTCGATGATAATTTAAAACATCAGCATAATCTTGTTCTATTATAATGTCGCAATTAGAAACGAAAAATGTTGATTTTATTTGATCTTTTAGCAAATGCAGACTACCAGCAGTTCCTAATGGTTTAGTTTCCTGAAAATATTTTATTGAATAATTAGGATTTGAAAGTGAGTCAAAATAATACTTAATTAAATCGGCTTTGTAATTTACGGAAATGAAAAAATTGGCACATCCACAGTTTACAAACTTATCCATAATGTCTTCAATTATGGTTTTTTCTCCAATTGGTATAAGTGGTTTGGGTAAAATGTTAGTTAAAGGACTAAGACGTGTACCCTTACCACCAGCCATAATCACAACAGGTAAATTAAATTGAGAAGTTGTTTTTTGCTTTTCACCTTCCGTAAACAACTCTTCCCAGAATAAAACATTAATGATTTCATTTTCGATTGAAATTATTGGCATAAATTCAATCCTAAGCTTTAACATTGTCTGTTTTATCTCATTAATATTATCTCCCTCGGTAGCTACTGAGACTCCATTCCTAAGAATTATATCTATTGGTGAATTTAAATTTTCATTTTTAATTATTGCTCTTTGCAAATCGCCAATACTTATCAAGCTATAATACTTATTGTTATGCGTAACAATCAATAATTTTCTTTTAAGCTCATCCATTTTTTTTAATGTATTCAAAATGGAGTCGTTGTAATCGACACATAAGCTACTGAAATCTTTTTCCAACATACTATCTTATTAATAACAATAAATAATGGGAATTTAATAAATTAGGAAGGATATGTAGGTTTAATCTTAAAAAATTATACGTTATATATATCTGATTTATATTTCCTTAAATTTTCTTCGTTAAGAAACCACTTTACAGTTTCTTGCAATCCTTTTTCAATATCATAGTCAGGGCTAAAACCAGTTAACACTTTTATTTTTGAATTATCGCCCCACAAACGGAATACTTCAGAATTTTTAGGACGTAACCGTTGCTCATCTTCTATGAATTTCACATCCGATTTCATAACCTTAGCAATAAGCTCTAAGGTATCGCGCATCGAAATTTCGAAATTACTGGCGATATTCACTTCTTGACCTATAGCGGCATCGCATTTCGACAATTCAATAAAGCCTCTGCAAGTATCTTTTACATAATTAAAATCTCTTGTGGGAGTTAAATCACCAAGTAGAATTTCTTTTTTCCCGTTTGCAATTTGCGAAATAATGGTTGGGATAATTGCGCGTGCCGACTGCCGAGGCCCATAGGTATTAAATGGGCGAACAATAACTACCGGTAATTCAAATGCATTATAGTAGCTCATTGCGATAGCATCTGCGCCAATTTTTGAAGCGGAATAAGGGGATTGAGGTTGCTTAGGATGTTTTTCGTCGATGGGTACATATTGAGCAGTTCCATAAACCTCGGAAGTAGAAGTTACTAAAATTCGTTTTACTCCATTTTCTTTTGCTGCTTCGCAAATATTTAATGTTCCTTTTACATTTGTATCCACATAACTATCAGGCGCAACATACGAATAAGGTATAGCAATAAGAGCAGCTAAATGAAATATAACATCAATATCTTTGGTTATGTGTTTGCAAAAATGTGGGTCACGTACATCGCCAGTCAGTACTTGCAGATTAGGATGAGAAATACCGTCGAGCCATCCCCAATAATTAAAAGAATTATAGTAAGATAAAGCTTTTACTGTATAACCC
>CAZEEN010000167.1:0-6704 GCA_964511115.1 uncultured Paludibacter sp.
GTTTTATATCCCTCGCTGCGCGTCGGGGATGACAAGGCGTGTTCCTTGTCCTCAATACCGTCGCCAACCATCGAGTCTTTACAATATATTATGCCATTTATGTGATAAAATACACATTTATAACACATAATACGTGATTTTAATTCAAATATATAAAAACTTGTTTATCTTTGTGGCTGTAAAAAACAATTCAAATAACGTGAATATGGTCATAAACAGAGAAATTATTTTATCGCTCATAAAATGGAGAGAATCCAAAAACCGCAAACCGCTTATTTTGCAGGGTGCTCGTCAGGTAGGAAAAACATGGGCATTGAAACAGTTTGGAAAAATGCATTTTGAAAATGTGGCTTATTTCAATTTTGACGAACAAACTGAATTGAAACAGTATTTTGAACAAACCAAAGACGTTAACCGACTGCTACAAAACCTGTCGTTGATAAGCGGAAAAGCCATAATGGCTGAAAAAACATTAATCATTTTCGATGAAATTCAGGAATGCAACGAAGCACTGAACAGTTTGAAGTATTTTAACGAGAATGCTCCGGAATATGCGGTTGTTTGCGCGGGTTCGTTATTGGGAGTTGCGCTTAACCGAGGCGCTTCTTTTCCGGTAGGCAAAGTTGATTTTTTGACCGTTTACCCTGTTTCGTTTTTGGAATTTTTGGGCGTTTCCGACATTCAATTGCTTGATTATCTCGAATCAAAAAATGATTTTGAGCCCATACCCGACCTATTTTTTAATCAATTGGTTGATAAATTTAAAATGTATTTTATTACCGGCGGGATGCCAGAAGCAGTTGTTACATTGCTCGAAAACGGCAATGTGGAACAAACACAACAAGTGTTAAGCAATATTCTGAATGCCTATCGATTGGATTTTTCGAAATACACCGAAAATCATTTATTACCTAAATTGGCACACATTTTTAATTCCATACCATCTCAACTAGCAAGGGAGAATAAAAAATTCGTTTATCAGGTTGTAAAACCCGGTGCCAGAGCAAGGGAATACGAGGATGCTTTGTTATGGCTAAATCAAGCCGGATTGGTTTATCGTATTTTTTTATGCAAAAAACCGGCTCTTCCACTTGCAGCGTATGACGACTTATCTTGCTTTAAAGTATATCTTTCGGATGTGGGACTTCTACGCCGTTTATCGGCATTGGACCCCATAGCCATACGCGAAGGAAATCGGTTATTTGTTGAATTTAAAGGAGCTTTGACAGAGAATTACATTTTGCAAAGCATAGTCAGGCAATTTGAAGAAACACCTCGCTACTGGACATCGGGCAACCAAGCCGAAATTGATTTTTTGGTTCAGTATCGGAATGAAATAATACCCATAGAAGTAAAAGCTGACAACAATGTAAACGGCAAGAGCTTAACGCTTTATGATAAGCAATTTACACCTAAATACAGAATTCGATTCTCGTTGAAAAATCTAAAACTAGATGGAAATCTGTTGAATATCCCGCTCTTTATGGCAGATTGCACCAGAAAAATGCTGACGTAGTGAGGAATAAAGGATGTGACACGAAATGACAAGGCGTGTTCCTTGTCCTCAATACCGTCGCCATGTCCATCGCTGCGCGTCGGGATGACAAGGCGCTACGGGTGCGGAGTGCGGTGGTTTGGGCCACGCTCGCTTTTAATCGTATATGGTTAAAACTCAGACCGCTCGAAGCGGTGGAACAGAATTAAGATATAATTGGAAATTCCTTATAAAATTTCATTAAATCGATGGTGTCTGTTCGTAGCTTCAATCGTACAAACTTTTTTGTTTCATCGTTCATTAGTTCGCCTATTCCATTCAACATGCCTTTATCACTCGTTTTTTCGAGCATTTCGATACATTGTTGCAGGTAATTGGCAAAAGATAAATTCATTCTGGTTTCAACAAGAAGTGTATTGATAGGTGTTCGTTGTTGCATAAAAAAATGAACATCAAAAATATCACGATTTGTTAATGAGTTTCGGTCGAGCAACGCACAAAGTTTATGTGCAAACATATCGGCGCGAACCATTAGGTTGATATTTATTCCCAACAAGTTTTTGATTTCATACTTATTTTCGAAGGGTCTATTGGAAATTTCGACTTTTAGTTTTCGTTCTCCAATTCCGTAATTTAACACAATAATGGGTCCGTAAAACTTCTTAGCTTCGTCGAAAATTGTTCCGTACTTCAATAAAATCTGGCGTACTTTATTGTAAACGATTTCTTCTTTGCTAACATCAATGAGGTTAAAGTCCAAATCGACTGAAAATCGAGGCAAGTCGTAGAAAAACATCAATGCTGTACCGCCTTTAAACCCCAAACAGTTTGCCAGCTCCATATCTGAATAAATTTCCTTGAGTAGTTGGAGCATAAAAAATTTATGTTTATTGAGATCTATCATGTTAAAATAGTTTAGTTACACGCTGTGTTAATATATTCGACTTATAAATAGGTAATAATTTGTATATCAAATCTTTATCAATCACATTCAAATTGTCGAAAAAACAATCACCATTCAGATACATACTATCCAATAACGCCCGTTCAGTGGTGGCAATATTAACTCCGTTTGCATGGCGGAGTATTCCGGTAGTATCCACTAAAATTTCGTTTTTAATCTTCCGAAATAGAAAGCTATTATCTTCAATATCAATACTTCGACTTAAATAACTAATGGAGGTGATTTGCGAATTATACTGAAATATAACCCCCGATTTTTGCAAAACATATTCTAAGGAAATATAGGATGGTATGAAAATTCGGCAGGCAAGTTCTTCGGTGCTATAGCCCGATTTTGCATAAATACCTTTGCGTGGATTTTGCAATTTCGCTGTACGAACGAAATAATTAAGTCGTTTGTTTAACGATTCAACATTATTTTCGCCCAACAGCAAGGCAATATCGTTCAACCTATACACCGTACGGGAGTCGTTATATAGTTTAAATATTAAATTATTTTCATTTTTTCGTGAACTAATCATACTAATTATTCGTATTTACAGTTCACAAAAATACTGAACTATTTTAATATGAACAAATAATATTGATTATTTTTAAATTAAAGGTAGGAATTCGCCACAAGTGAGCAGATGATTTGGAGTCATCAGCTCTCTAAAAGGAACATATCCGTCAGACCGCTCGGCAGGTGTTGTTACTGGCAAACAGTAAGCTAATCTTTTATTATTTTGCAATATCTATTGTCGATGCGTACTATATATATTCCTTTCGAGAAAGCAGACACATCGATATTGTCTGAGAAAAAAGTTTCTTTCAATAAACGACCTTGTGTATTCAATACTTCAATGTGTTTAGCTCTCTTGAAATGAATGACTCCTTTTGTTGGATTAGGATATAGTTGAAGTTGATTTTCGTTTTGGAGTACCACATTATTAATTAATGTATTGAGTGTGTATAATCCAACAACTTCATTCTGAATTAATGCTCTGTCGTAAACTTTCACTTCATCAATCAATCCAATATAATTATCGTTATTTCCTCCCGGAATAGCAGCTACACCGAACACATCTGCCTCTGTTTTTGTTCCAAGGCATGCATCGCTGTTGTGGGCAGCAATACTGGTGAATGAGCTGTTAAAATTTATTATTTCTACAGCATTTTCGTACACTTTCACATTGCCTTTGTTAAACACCATGACAAGATGCACCCATTGATTTAGTTTTGTAAATGAAACCTGATTCGACACAAAAGCACCCGTGGACGCTATCATACCTACGGCTAAATTATTATTTATAAATTTCAAGGCAATACCATTGGTTGTTCCTCCTTCTTCGAAAATAACTTTATTGCCCGAAGTATCGGAAGTTTTAATCCATAGCGAAACTGTTTTAGCTGCAAATGCTTTGTTAAAATAATTACTGCCTCCTGTTGGGGTAATAATTAATCCACCGGGCATGCCAGCCACCAACTTAAGTGAATGTGAACCAAATTTTGCATCGTTAGAAAATTCATAATGGCCGCTACCCGTTAGGTTTATACCATTTGATGAAGTTTCATTCAGACTATTATCCAACGTCCAATAAATAGGCGATTCGTCTAACGGAATTGGCAGCGTAGATGAGTTTCCCACAGCTCGTGCATTTGCTTTTAGGTTGTTATCAAAAGCTGTTCCATTACTTTTCATAGTATTGAAAGTAGTGGTATTCGTGGCATTGGCAGCTTTAATATTTATACTTTCGGCAGGGTCTGTTACTACGTTAAAAAGAGCTTCTACTTGTGTTTTGTTTTCGTAAGATCCTCTCACACCATTATTTCCCACAACTTTCACACTTTGGTACAAATGATTATAATGCATTTTCATATTTCCCACACGCACCGCTTGTAAGTTTACATCATTATAATAATAAAATGCTGAAGTTGGCGATACTGCGCCTGGAGTTCCATTCATCAATGAGATAATATTTTTTCCATCAATGGTACGCACTGGAAGTGAGGCGCCTGTAATGTTGCAGATAGTGGGCAAAAAGTCCATGTGGGTAATCAGCTCATTACTTACTTGTCCGGTGGGAATGGTGCCTGGCCAGTACATTACACAGGGCACTCTGTGCCCGCCATCGAAGGTGGTATTTTTGCCATGACTCAAGGGACCTGCCGAACCTGCATGATTACCAAAGGCTGCCCACGGACCGTTGTCGGAGGTGTAAATAATCAAGGTGTTGTTCGCAATTCCTTTTTCTTGCAGCACCCGGAGCACTTCGCCCACCGACCAATCTATCTCCGACATTACGTCGCTGTACAGCCCTTTGGGCGATTGGTTTTGAAACGAATCGCTCACAAAAAGTGGCGTATGTGGCATGGCATGCGCAAGATACAGAAAAAAGGGCTTATCTGCATCCGCATTTCGGGTTATAAAATCCACCGACCGTTCGGTAAAGCGCTTGGTAAGGTAACGCTGGTCGGGATTAAACTCGACAGTGCTGTAGCGGTCGTGCAGTGGCAAGTTGGGCCAAACGGTACCGCCGAAGGTATTGGTGGGTTCCATGTCGTTGGAGTAGGGGATGCCAAAAAACTCATCGAAACCATGATTTGGTGGCAGAAATACCTTGGCGTGACCCAAGTGCCATTTGCCCACACAGGCAGTAGCATAGCCTAGTGGTTTAAGCAGTTCGGGTATCAGTTGCTCGTCGGGGTGAATGCCCTCTAAAGCATTGGCATAGATTGGCGAAAGCACCTTGGGCATACCTAAGCGCACAGGGTAGCAGCCCGTAAGGAGTGCCGCTCGCGATGGCGATGATACCGATGAGGCCACATAGCAATGATTGAATTTAATACCATTGGCAGCCAGAAAATCTATTTTCGGGGTTAATGAAATGGTGGAACCATAACAGCTGAGGTCTGCCCATCCGCCGTCGTCGATGTTAATTACTATGATGTTTGGCTTTTGAGCTGTAAGAGCTGTGCTCAGAAAAAGTCCGCCTGCCAGTAGAAACGAAGGCTTTATTTGTTGTAAAATCATAAATTGATTATGGTGATGTTTTTCAATTAGTAGTAAATAATATTTAGTGATATTTTTTTTGTTCACAATAACTTATTTATCACCCCCAATCCTGATAGCTATCGGGATTGGGGGTGAATAAAATGCTAACTTATATAAACCCTAGTTAATAAAGCGTTTCAATATGTATTGACGAAAAAGGGAAGCCCTATAGGGTGGAAAATAATTATTTTACAAGCACTTTTTGAGTTACACCATCCACACGTACAAAATACAATCCGGCATTCAATGCTTTTGACCTAAAAGTACCGGCCATTTTGCTTGCCTGAATGCTTGCGCCGCTCAAATCGAATACTGCCACATCGGAAACTACGCCTTCGACAACGATTGATTTTGCTGAAGTGTGAATTTTGTAAGCACTGAAGTTGGTTTGATGAGCGTTAGTAGTAATGCCATTATACATGGTGGATAATTCAGATGCCGACAAGGCAGTATTGTAAACTGCTAATTCGTCGATTTGACCTGTCCATAAAGTTCCAAATGATTTATTACAACCTATCAATAAGCCACCAATAGATGTTTCGGCAGTTCTGGTTGATGTTGTTTCCAACACGCCATTTACATAGATTTTGATGCTTGTGCCAGCCTTAGTTACCGATACCATGTACCATGTATTGGCTGCTACTGTGCTGGTACCGAAAGTAGCACTTCCACCAATAGAGGAAGCGAATTTTAAACTATTAGCAGCAGTTGCGCTGTATTGACTAAGCCACAGCAAGCCGCGCCCTGTGCCGGATGCGTCCATTTGTTGTACAATAACAGGCGAAGTATTCAATGAATTATTAATTGTTCCTGTATATTTCACCCATGCTGTAACCGTAAAATCGGACGTTACTGGATTAAAAACATAAGGTGTTGTAGCGTACTGTCCTGTACCGCTTAATGATAAGGCATTGTTAACCCTACCAGCCGTATAAGTTGGCGAACCTACCAATGTAGCATTATAAGTGGTTGGAGAAGCGTTTGCATTGTCGTCGAAACGCCAGATACTAAGTTGTGCATTAGCTTGCACACCCATAACTAAAAGAACTGCTGCTACAAGCCCAGTTTTTAGATTCGCAAAAAAGAGAGTTAGTTTGTTCATGATATAATTAAATTGATTGTTTATAAAAAAAAAGTAATTAATATTGTTGACGAGTAAAAAGCTGAAATCCCCTAAAAGTAAAAAAAGATTCTCGTGAATTGTCGTGGCTA
>CAZEEN010000168.1:0-6702 GCA_964511115.1 uncultured Paludibacter sp.
AATTGTAGTATTTATATGCGGCAGTATTTTGATTTTCGATGTGCGTCAGGGCTTCGTTGTCATCTGTTTTGCGCTCAATACGGACTTTCCCTGTGAGGTAACAGGCACTTGCCGCATCAATTTGTGCGAATGGATTGAGCGGTGCAGCCACGCCTTGCGTAGTCATTTCCACTTCGGAAATAGAACCATCTTTGTTGAATTTGATGGGCTCAATGCACAGTTTTCGCATACTTGTGGAATTGTGCGTGGAGCGATGGTAAAACACATACCACTTATTTTTGAATTGCGCCACCGAACCAATATTATTCCAAACTAGCGGGTCGCAACCAAAATTATCGATAATCACACCGCCATATTTGTACGGTCCCATCGGTTTTTTACTGGTGGAATAACCAATGGCAGTTGCCATTCCGCGACGGCTGATTTGAGTATAAACCATGTAATACAAGCCATTGCGCTTAAAGAGTTGGCCACCTTCGTGAAAATAATGTTCTTTTTCGTTCAAGACATTGTTGTTCAATGTTTCGGACTGGATTTCGGTCATGTTGGGTTTTAGTTTTACCACATGAAGCGAGAAAAATCCGTAACATAAATAAGATTGACCATCGTCGTCGGTAAACACCGAAGGCAACATTTGATTTACACCTTCGAGTAGTTTTCCACGCTTAAATGGCCCTGTTGGCGATTCACCCACTGCCACACCCATGTCATTTCCGCCATTTTGGTGGCAATAATACAGAAAAAACTTTCCGTTCTTCAATGCACAATCGGGTCCATACAGCAAGTTGTCGAGGTAAGGAACTTCATCGTTTACGCCTTTCGAAGCAAAAACACTTTTATTCCAAGTCCAATCTATCATATTTGTTGTCGAAATCACATCGTAGCTTGTTGAACACATATGCTCCCTAACTTCATCTTTTGTACTGTAAACATACAGCTTACCATCGTTCCAAACACGAGCTGCTGGGTCGGCCAAATAGGTTCCGGTAGGAATAATTGGGTTTTGAGCTACAAGTTGAAAACCAACAATCAGTATAAAAAACGAAAGTAAAATCGATGTACGCATAGTAATTTATAAAAACTGACGGAGCTAAAAGTATTAGACCTCCGTCAGCATTTAAAAAGATGAACGAAATTGTTTTTTAAGAGAAAACGAATTTATTAACCAAGTTCGTTATAAGGGTCACTATTAAAATACTCCGGTGATTTATTTATTTCATTAGCAACCGGCTCACCGGGGCTTCCCGAAACCAATATTAAAGAAATTTCATTATCAATTATAATGTGATCCACCTTTGGTGTTTTGTAAGCTATTTTATTTGTTTCCATATTTCCATTATTTTTTATCAGTGTTTTCTTTGATTGTTATAAAATTACTTTTACAGTTTGAGTTCTACTACCATTGGTAAGTTGAACGCAATGTATTCCTTTTGTTTTTATATCAACCGAAATACTTTCACCTTTTTCGGTTTTTTGAGCCACAAGCCGTCCCGAAGCATCAAACACACAAACAATTGCTCCTTCGTTAAGATTTGTCAAGGCAATCTTTCCGTTAATTACACTTAACTTTGCATTTCCGAGTTGCGATGGATTAACAAAGCCCGTAGCCACTTTTTGAATACCAAGCGTAAAACGAGTATTATTTGTACCACTGGCCGCATCGTAGCTATAGTCCGATTTCATCAAATCGGTTGTAATGCCTTTCACATTATCGGTAAGTAATAATCCCGAAATATTAGTGGCTGCATTTGGAGTCATGCTAATTGTATGGATTCCTGCAGTTTTAGTGTAAATGCCTAAAGGCAAGTTGCTTACACTGTTTTCGGGCAATGCATTAAAGGCATAATCCAAATTATTCAATCGGGTATAAATTTGTGGATTCGTAGCGTCGGTCGTAATCCATTTTTCCAAATCGTAACCAATTTCGTAATCGTTGGTTTTGTCGTTATCCAATTTTAATAATGCATAATCGTTACCAGTTGCATTACTTACATTTAACTGAATACGAGTAGATTGTGTGGTTGTTGAAACTGACTTAACCGTTTGACGTCCGCCAATTGCAAAATTAATTCCTGTTGAAACCAACGGTGCATTTGCTTGTACAAAATAAGAAGAGAATGGATTAATATCTGGTACATTTGCTTGATCGAAAGCTGTATAGCCACCCGAGCCATTTGTTACGTAAAAATTAAATGTACCACTGGTGCTTGAACCAATATATGGACTTAAAAATGGTTGTCCGATTAAATTCCATCCGTGATTATTTACAGCAGCTGCACCTGTATTGGCAAGCACTGCTACATTACGCTGTGCATCAGCCAAAGCAATCAAGTTTTTATCGAGCGTAAACGACAATACATAATCGCCTGTTAATGTATTAGCTAAACCAATTACATACCCTTTATTAGCTGTAAGCGTTCCACCTGCAAGTACATTTTCCCAATTTGAACCTACTCCGTTTTGAGCACGCAATCCACCATTATATGATTTTATCCACCAGTTTGTACCCAAAGTCATGGTACCACTTCCCGAAACTTTTACAATATTGTCAACTGCCACATTAGTTGGGAACGAAACGTAATACCATTTAGCGTTGTCAAATGTTTTTTCGAGTTTCAAATTACCTGTAACAGTTACTGCACTGTTTACTTTCACGTTTGGTGCAGTATTTTTATCAGCAACAAGCGTTAAATCGCCTGTAATTGCCAATGGGTTATTAACCACCACTTTACTCCCTTGATTTGCTTTCAATGATTTAACAGTTTTGCTTGCATTTACGGTTAGAGTACCACTATTCAATACAAAATCAGCTTCAGGTGTATTTGCAACATCACTAATGTTGGTGTTAGAATTCAAAGCAACTTCAGTTGATTCAAAATTAGCGACTATTGTTCTAGCAGCCGATGCTGTAAATGTATAAGTAGAAGCAGTTGAAACTTCGGTTGCACCTTCAGTCCATTTTGTAAATCTATTACCTACCGTTGCAGTAGCCGTAAGCGTTACTTCAGATGATTTCTGATAAGTACCTGCACCAGTTACACTTCCTTTTGCACCATCATTAGCGCTAGCAGCAATTAAATAATTAAGCGTTGGAAAATAAGTTTTTGCAACTCCTGCTTTTTTCATTTCTACATTCGATAATACAAATGGCGAAGCACCCGGATAAACTTCGAAATACATTGGACCATTGGCGTTTAAACGATTTAAACCTAATCCCGAAACATTGTAAGTAACGGGTGCAGCTACTCCGTTAATTTTAACAGTAATAGTATGTGTTGCATAATCGCTAATAATTACTTCGAAATCAAAAGGACCAGTGCTTGTATAAGGTGCATAAGTTCCGCTATTATTATCCCATAGTTGAACATCAGTCCCTAATTCTCCATATTGTTGTTCCAACAATATCCGAGCCTCCCATTTATTTACGTTTAACATAATACATCTACCTCCACCAGCACGATTACCCCATACGCCGTTGGAGCCCACTTTGTAAGTAGTAGTTCCACCATCAGCATCCACCTCGGCTTTAAATTTTATGGTTGTACCCCACCAGTCATCAGCAAGTGAAGCTTTTTCGGTACGTATTCCTGTAATTGTCGGTGTAATAGCACCATCATATTTTATTTTTTCAGAGCCCGGTGTGGTTACGGTGTACCAACCACCAGTGGCATTATCGGGACCAACTGCTTCGGGCACACTTACCGGAAACCAAGCATTGGTACTCGAAAACATATTCATATTGGTATAAGCCGTAGGAGTAGCTGTAAAATACTTTTTGGTTGCGCCATCTTTTGTAAACTCTACATTGCGAACTTGAAAATAGGTAGCAGTGACAAATTGGTAGTTTAACGAACAATATTGTCCATCCAAAGTTGCAACATCGGCCGTGGTAAAGGATGCTGTTCCGTTTACACCATTGAGTTTAATTGTTACCACACCGCCAGCACTTATATTAATAACCGCTGTATTCCAACCATCTAATTTGTATTTTTGAGCACCGGTGCCGTAATTTGCATCCAATAATCGTACCCAACCCGTCCAGCCCGGACCAGTAACAGTTACATCATAGATACCAAAAGTAACTCTTATGCCATTATTTGCCCAGTCAGTACCAGCTTGTCCAAACGAGCAGATTAGATTATTACTGGCATTATTTGGCATATAAAAATCAAATTTGTAAGTCAAGTCTTTCCATGGACCTGCTGTACCAAATGTAGTTGCAATCCAGTTATTAGCAGCACCAAAGTTACCTGTTGGATCACATTTTAAAGCATTAGTCGTCACATCGCGTGACCAGATTCCACTAATTTGGAACCAGTCATTATCTGGTTCGGCAGCCTGAAGCAATAAATTGAATGAAAATAAAAAAAGCATAAGATAAATAATTTTACTCATAACTTTACATTTTTAAAATTTATATAAGAAAATAATTTTTTGTAATGCCAAAAATAATACTATCAAAAAGAATAGAATTGCCTTGATGTAACAAAAAAAATGCTTTTTTGTAACATTTTATAAATGGTTGATATACAGCCTCTTGTCTTTATTCTTTTGCTTGATGTAAATTGACAAAATGATTATACCTAGGATTTATAAAACATAAAAAAAGTATGAATGGAAAATTAGATACCATTCATACTTTTTTAGTTTATGTGAAAAAAACTAGTAAATACTTGTTTAATGTTTCACTACTTTCCGAGAATATACGTTTTTAGAACCTTTCAAACGTAAAATGTATGTTCCAGCAGGATAATTGCTAAAATCTAATTGAACAGATGTGGCATTTTGAATACTTTTCTCCAGGCTAACCCCAGTAAGTGAAAGTATTTCAACTGTATAATTTTCCTTATCAGTATTCTTATTCACAAAATTGAGTGTAGCAATAGATTTTATTGGATTTGGAAAAACTGAAATAATGTCATTTTCATTATCAATGGCACTCAGAATTGTAGTTGTTTCGTTTAATGTAATATTTGCCGAAAACGTTGGCGATTCGCCTGATACATTTTTTACTTTAAAGTAAACTGTTTTGCCGCCGTTAATTGCTGAAAGATTATAATCGAAACTTGACTGATATAATACCCAACTTGCACCAGTAAAAGAAGCATTTTCGCTTATCATATAGTAAGCCGGTGTACCTTTGGTTAACGAATACTGATTGGTAACTTTTATCTTTCGACTAATGGTGGAGGCAGCTCCATTGTTCAATAGCAAGCCAGCAACCTGTGGAGCTGCAACCGAATTAACTTGCGCATTGTAGGTATATGGCAAGCCTAAAAAGCTTACTGTAATTGCAGCAGCTGTTGGTTCTAAATAATAGAAATCGTTGTAGGTTGGCGTAAAATAAGTACGATCCGTTTTGTAAAAGGTAATGTTTGCATTGTTAATATTTTTTTTGCGCATAAATACCATATTATTTCTAAATTTTATGTTTGTATGGCCATCTGAATTTCTTGAAAGTGAAAATTCAGTATCGGAAGTACCACTTTTGATATTCCCGGCAAAAAGATTTTTTTGAAAAATGATGTTTGAACACCCACCAAACGAACCTCCATTCATAATAAGTACCGAATGACCGTCGTTGTTTATAAATTTAGAATTCTGAATGGTAACTAAATCGGTATTTGTCTCAAAATCGAAACCGCAACCATCCGGATTGCCCTGATTGAGCACTTCGGAAAACTCACAACTATCTACCAACATTTTTTGGCAATTTGAAAGAATT
Source organism: uncultured Paludibacter sp. (assembly GCA_964511115.1). GTDB lineage: Bacteria > Bacteroidota > Bacteroidia > Bacteroidales > Paludibacteraceae > Paludibacter. Next base: position 5,726 of record CAZEEN010000168.1, read on the forward strand.
ACACCCGTAGTGCCGTGAGGATATGTTCTGCCCGGAGCTGACGCACCCATGGTTACACGCACGTTTTTAAAGAGTCCCCAACCGTTTGCATCGGGTTGCATCACGCCATTTACATCGGCTACTGCACCACCATTTACACCATCAAAAGCGATTGCACCATTTACTACACCTGTGGCGGTACAGTTATTTAGTTTTACTTTGTTTACCAATTGACGCCAAATATTGGCACCGCCATTCGAAACAAATGGCCAGTAAAAAACACTCATTACGCCTGCAATTGCCTCGTTGAACTGACAGTTATATACTTCCAGTTCGGTAAGCACGGTAGTGTGTGTGCCGCTTACAGTCTGATTTCCAAAAGTTTGACCGCCAATGAAAATGGCTGCCGGAAAAACATATTCGCGAACACCACCATCCGCAGCACCGTTAATAGTTTGCAAATTGCCTTTTACAGCTGCTAATTGGTTACTAATTTCTGTATCTTTATTCGAAGCAGAATTAATAGCTATCATTACTGGATCACAATTGATATTGTTGAAAGTGACGTTGGACACCCTAAAGCCTGTATTTGTTGTTCCTGTAACTACTCTGTAATAAATACCGAGCCGCGTATTTGAAATTTCAATGTCTTTTACTTCAATATAACTAATATTTTGCATTTTAGCAGTACCACTTGTTTTGTCCAAATCGCAAATCAATAATCCAATATCATTCGCATTATTTGTCAACGAAATTTTTGGTTTATTGCCTGTTCCATAAGCACCTACCGAAATCCAGTTATTAACAGTTCCCGCACCTCTAATTTCGAGACGCTGATTCCAAACCGATCCACTTTTCAGTAGAATTTTTGTACCCGCAGCAAGCACTCGGCTGTTTACATTGGCAAAAGTTTTCCATGCATCGGTATCACTATGTCCGCTTGCAGAGTCATCTCCATTTACAGCATCGATATAGTACGAACCCGTGAAAGGAACAAC
>CAZEEN010000169.1:0-2404 GCA_964511115.1 uncultured Paludibacter sp.
TCGCGAAAAAATGAGACTTTGAATGTGGAAGTGAGTTGTTGGCAGAAAAAATAAAGAATTTTTACCCAAAAGCATTCTCTCTCAAAAAAACACAAAGTTATTCAATAAACATTAATTGCTGGTCGTTAGTCGCCTTATATATAGCGATTTAAATTATTTATTCAAATTTGTTGATAAACATTTTTGAACCTAAAATCGTTTGCTAATTTTGTTCAACAATTTTGTCAAACAATTTTGATAGTAAATATGAAAGAGAGCGCAACTGAAGAATTAATAATCAATACCGCTAAGAATATTTTCTTTTTAAAGGGAAATTATCATGCCACAACACAGGATATTGCTGATGCAGCGGGCGTTAATCGAGCATTAATCCATTACTATTTTCGTAGCAGGGAGCAGTTGATGGAGGCGGTACTCAAAGAAGCAACTTCGAAAATGAACGAGCGATTGTATCTTATAACACAATCGCAAGTGAGTTTTAAAGAGAAAATCGGGAATTTGATAAGTCTGATTATTGAAGGCATGCTCGAAACTCCCTATTTGGAGAATTTTGTGGTAAATGAGTATATCCGGTTAGATTTAACTTGTACCAAAAATCCACACAAGGATTTAATTGATAGTTGTTTGTCAGGTTTTTTGGCCGAAGTGCAGGATGAAATGCAAAAAGGAAATATAGCCACTGTTAGTCCATTGCATTTTGTGATAAATCTGCTGTCATTGTGTGCTTATCCCATTAGTATGCGTCCGCTTATTCAACATACCTTCGGGCTGGACGATGCGTTTTATCAACATTTTATTCAGGAACAAAAAAATATTATTTTCAATATTATCTTTCGGGATAATGTTGAGAAATAGTCCGTTTTTGTAATATATATAATTCAATTAGAGCTAATTAGTTTTAAATAAAAAAGGTAAATGAGAAAAATAACAATCAACAAATCGGCTTTGCTAGGTTTCCTTCTCTTGTTGGGTGCACAGCTTCAAGCGCAGAAAATGTACACGCTGGAGGAATGCATCCAGCAAACATTAACGAACAATTTGCAGGTTAAAAATAGCCGGTTGGACGAACAAACTGTAAATTCGCAAATTACAGAGGCCAAAAGTGGCTTTTTACCGTCGGTAGATTTAAATGGGCAATATCAGTATTACATCACCATTCCTTCGATGCTGGTTCCAGCCGAAATGTTTGGTGGTGTTAAAGGGGAATATGCTCCTATTTCGTTCAGCTCCAAGCAAACCACTACGGCAAGCATTCAGGTATCGCAAGTGCTTTATAATCAGAAGGTTTTTATTGCATTGAAAGCAGCACAAACGGCTAAAAATGTAACGGTATTGCAAATGACCAAAACCAAAGAGGATTTGATTTACAATGTTTCGGCTGTGTATTACAACCTGCAAGTGCTGAATGAAAATTTAGCCATGCTCGATAGTAACATTATTAGTATGACTAAATTGTTGGCTATTAACAAGGTGTTGGAAGCCAATAACATATTGAGTAAAAGTGCTTATAAACGATTGGAGATTAATTTTGAGAATCTTAAAAACGAACGTCAGAACCTCAGTTTGACAGGCGAAAAGGCAGCTAATTTATTGAAATTCCTGATGGGACTACCCATGACAGAGGCGATAAAAATTAATAGTTTTGATTCGAAAGATTCCAAATTAGTTATTGGTGTGGCCAATGTAGACAACCGCACCGATATTCAGCTTATGAACAAGCAAATAGAAATTGCCGGATTGGAAAAGAAAATTGCGTTAGCCGATTTCTATCCTTCGCTGGCGGGTATGTACAATTACGGACTGACAGGCTACAACAACGAATTTTCGTTGACCAAAACCATTAACGATAGCTGGATGAAAGGCAGTTATGTAGGTTTGCAATTGCGAGTGCCGATATTTAGCGGCTTTAGTCGGATGCAAAAAGTGAAGCAAAAGGAATTTGGCATTCAGAAAGCTAAAAACAGCTACGAATTGGTGAAACAATCGGCATTGAAAGAAGTGTCGGATGCTACAAACAACTATATGAGCATGTCCAATTCGTTCGAAAACACCAAACGAAGTCTGGCTTTGGCCAAGGAACTTTTCGCAAACTCAGATACGGAATATAAAAATGGAATTATAAGCATTTCGGATTTGCTGCTTATACAAAACGATCTTACCACAGCCCGAAACAATTACAGCAATGCCATGATTAATTTACGATTGGCAGAAATAGAATTACGAAAATCAAAAGGAGAATTAGCAAACAATAAATAAAGAAGAAAGTATGAAAAAGAATATTATTACCATTGTTATTATAGTCATAGTACTTGCAGCTGTAACATACAGGCTAGTATCGAATGTAGAAGTGGCTAAAAATAAAGCATATATACCCGAAGTTTCTAAAGCCGTAGTTGTGAAAGCA
>CAZEEN010000169.1:2414-6630 GCA_964511115.1 uncultured Paludibacter sp.
GATTTCAAGTACGAGTTTACCTATTCGGGCAGTTTTATCCCCAACCGTGAGATAATGCTCATTCCTCAATCGCAGGGCGAAGTTACAGGCGTTTATTTTAAAGAAGGCGATGTGGTTGGCGAAGGGAAAGTGTTGTTGCAGGTTGACGACGCCATGCTGCAATCGCAATTGATAGCTGCCAAAGCAAGTTACGACAACGCCAAAACAAACTACGAACGTTTTAAAAATGCCTCGACAAGCGACGGTGTAACCAAAATGCAGGTTGATGGCAATTACCTACAGATGAAAGCAGCAGAATCGCAGTTGAAACAATTGGAAATTGGCATTAAAAAGAGTAAACTTACTGCGCCTTTCCGTGGGTCCATTACTATGCGAAATGTAGAATTAGGTTCAGTAGTAGGGCAATCGCCGGTTGCCCGATTAACAGATATCTCGTCGTTAAAATTAGAGATAAATGTACCTGAAACAGACATTATTTATTTTGAAAATGGAAAAAATGTGACTATTAAATCGCAGCTCTATCCTACCGAACAATTTCAGGGTAAAGTGGAGTTTATATCCGACCGTGGCGACGAATCGCATAATTATTTAGTGAAAATACGGGTTGCCAACAATTCAAAAAGTAAACTGAAAGCAGGAATGTATGCCTCTGTTACATTGGCAAAAAAAATGAGCGAAGCTTCATTAAACATTCCTCGATTGGCATTGTTGGGTTCATCTAAAAAACCGCAGGTTTATATTGCCGATAATGGAAAAGCAATTCTGCGAGAGATAGTCGTGGGACGAAGTAATGGTACAAATATAGAAGTATTGAAAGGTATTTCCGAAGGTGAAAAAGTGATTACCAACGGACAGATTAACTTAGTGGATAGTTGTTTGATTACTATTGCACCTTAAAATAGCCCCTAACCCCTAAAGGGGAACTTTAAGACTTATTCTCCTCTTTTATACAAACTTGGTCTTCGCCTCCCCTTTAGGGGATTGAGGGGCCGTTTTAATATCAATATTATGACACTTACAGAAATAGCAATCAAAAGACCCTCACTAATTATTGTGATTTTCGCAGTACTTATTTTGGGTGGAATATTTTCATACAAGCAATTGAGCTACGAGTTGATGCCGCCGTTTACGGTGCCAACACTCGTTATCTCAACCCCCTATCCCGGTGCTTCGCCAGCCGATGTAAATCAAACGGTAACAAAGAAAATTGAGGATGTAGTTACCAGTCTTTCGCAAATTAAAACCACTTCAGCACAGTCGTACGAAGGTGTTTCGGTTGTAATAGCAGAGTTTGAGAACAGTGCCGATATGAGCGAAAAGCAGCAGGAAGCACAGCGAAAAATTAATAACATTTTGGGTACAATGCCGCAAGGTGTTCGCGAGCCGGTAGTTACAAAAATTAGCCCCAGCGAGGAGGCTATTATGCGCATAACGGTTGTGGCAAAAATGGGCGACCGTGAGTTTTACGACTTGATAGACAAGGAGGTAATGCCGCAGCTGAAGCAAATTGATGGCATTGGCGACATATCGGTAACGGGTGGATTGCAGCGCGAAATAAAAGTGAATGTGGATAAAGCCAAATTGGCATCCTTCGGCATTTCGTTAGCGCAAGTAACACAAGTGGTGAACAGTGCCAACCTCGATTTCCCTACCGGAAAAGTAAAAAATGCGAACGACCAAATTACAGTTCGTTTAGCAGGTAAGTTTAACTCGGTAGAGCAAATTAAAGAACTTGTGATAGCTGCCAACCCCAAAGGTGGTAACATTCGGTTAGCCGATTTGGCCGAAGTAGAGGACGGTGTAAAAGAACAAAAAACCATCAATAGGTTCAATGGCGTGGATGGTATTGGGCTCACTGTAACCAAACAATCGGATGCCAATGCGGTAGAAATAAGCAAGGAAGCTAAAGAGCGTTTTGCAAAAATAGAAAAATTGTATGCTGCTCAGGGACTGAAATTCAATATTGCTCAAGATGCCTCGGATATGACACTTGATGCGGTAGATGCTGTAACGCACGATTTGATGATGGCTATTTTGTTGGTGGCATTGGTTATTCTGATATTTTTGCATAGTTTGCGCGACTCACTTATTGTACTGATTTCTATTCCAACATCCATTATTTCGACTTTTATTGCCATGTATTTCTTTGAGTATTCGCTCAATTTAATGACTTTGCTGGCTATGTCGCTAGTGGTAGGTATTTTGGTCGACGATTCCATTGTGGTGTTGGAAAACATTCACCGACATTTTGATATGGGGAAAACCAAACGGCAAGCTGCTTTGGATGGCCGTAACGAAATTGGTTTTTCTGCTCTGGCCATTACGATGGTCGATGTGGTTGTGTTCTTGCCTATAGCTTTGGTTGATTCTGTAATTGGCGATATTCTACGTCAGTTTTCGGTTACTATTGTAGTTTCTACACTTATGAGTCTGTTTGTGAGTTTTACACTTACACCATTTTTGTACTCTCGCTTTGGAAAGAAAGTACAATTGGATCGTGCTAACTGGTTGCACATACCTTTGTTTTGGTTCGATGTGATAGTAGAAAACACAATTAATTGGTATGTAAAAAAACTAAGTTGGGTGCTACGCCACAAGCGAATAAGTGCAGCAGCAGTAGCGTTGATGTTTGTAATTACCGGCTACGTAATGAGTTTGGGTATTTTAGGACAAGAAATGGTTGCCAACGGAGATGGTGGGCGTTTTAGTTTGAAATTGGAATACGATAAAGGTGTAACATTGGCACAAAATAATGTGCGGACTCGTGAAATTGAAAATTACTTGCGTTCGCAGCCAGAGATTGAAAGTGTGCTGGCAAATGTGGGTGGCTCTAGCGATAATTTTATTACCGAAATGGCAGGCATTAGCAACGAAAACAAAGCTATGCTTACTGTTAAACTAATTGACCCTGCCTTGCGAAGCGTAAATACGGAGACTTTTATGCTTTCCACGCGTCAAAAACTCGAAAAAAGGTTCCCTGCTATTAAAATTAATAGTTCGGTGATCGGAATTATGGCCGGAGATGTTGAGCCTATTATGTTGATTTTGAGCAGTCAGGATCACGAAGCCATGATGCATACTGCCGAGCATTTAAAAACTATGATTGATAGTTTGCCTGGTGCCATTGATGCAAGTATTACTGTGCAAGAGGGAAACCCAGAACTTAACATACAAATTGACCGTGAAAAAATGGCTAGTTTGGGCTTGAATATGGGACAAGTGGGCATGGCTTTGCAAAATGCATTTACCGGAAATACCGATGCTAAATATCGCGATGGGCTGAATGAATACGACATTAATATTCGATTGGATGCATTCGATAGAAATAATTTGACGGATGTTTCTGGATTTATTTTTCAGAATAACAAAAATCAGAAAATTACCCTTTCGCAATTTGCAACCATTTCTCAAAGTAGCGGACCGAGTATGGTGGAGCGAAACAATAGGCAAACATCCGTAACGGTAAAAGCCAATGTGCTCGGTGTTACATCGGGTAAATTAGCACAAACTATAAAAGACGAAATAGAAAAAGCCAACTTCCCCGACAATGTGGAAATTAAATGGACAGGCGAAGTAGCACAGCAAGGCGATTCGTTTACCTCGCTCGGACTTGCGCTGTTGGCAGCTATTATATTGGTTTATTTGGTCATGGTAGCGTTGTATAATAGTTTCGTACAACCGTTTATTGTATTCTTTTCGGTTCCGGTGGCGCTGATTGGTGCATTTTTGGCACTGAACATTAGCATGGGTTCTATGAGTATATTCACTATGTTGGGGCTTATTATGTTGCTCGGTTTGGTGTCAAAAAACGGAATTTTGATTCTCGATTTTGCCCACATATTAAAAGCCAAAGGCATGGATACTTTTAGTGCCTTGTTGGAAGCTGGAAAAGAGCGTTTACGCCCAATTTTAATGACAACCATTGCTATGGTGTTTGGTATGATTCCTATTGCTATAGCTACAGGTGCGGGTGCCGAATGGAAAAACGGATTGGCGATAGTGCTTATTGGTGGACTGACTTCGTCGCTTATTCTCACTGTATTTGTAGTGCCAATGGCTTATTTAACAATGGAGCGTATTCAACTGAAATTTTCGAAGAAGAAAAAAACGGAAGAAGAATAAACAAGATTTTGAATTACAAAAAGAACGCTTCTGTATTTTTAATACGGAAGCGTTTTATTTTAAAATAGGACAGTAGATTTACAATGCTGCGAGC
>CAZEEN010000170.1:0-6591 GCA_964511115.1 uncultured Paludibacter sp.
TTTTAGTATCTTTGCGAACGCTTAAAATAATACGACATTCATTTATTTTATTGATTAAATCACATTTTTTAAATAAATAAACTCGAGTGATTTACACCTGAATGTGCGAACATTTTAAAACGTAACGATCTGAATGACAAATAATTCTACTCCCGAATATATATTCGAAGCAAGCTGGGAAGTTTGTAATATGGTAGGCGGTATATACACGGTACTTTCGACCCGTGCTGCCACCCTAAAAAAACAAGTTGGTGATAAATTGATTTTTATTGGTCCCGATGTATGGACAGGTAAAGACAATCCCTACTTTATTGAAGACGAAACTTTCCACCCCGAATGGCTAACATACACAGCCGAACATTACCATTTATATATACGCGTAGGTCGCTGGAAAATTCCGGGCGAACCGTTGGCCGTTTTGGTCGATTTTTTGCCTCTTATGGAACGCAAGCACGAGATTTACGGTCATGTGTGGTCGAAGTTTGGTGTTAATTCCATCGCTGCTTATGGCGATTACGACGAATCGTCGATGTTTGGTTTTGCTACTGGAATGGTGATTGATAGCTACTACCGCTATTTTAAACTTACAAAAAAGAACGAAGTGATTGCCCATTTTAATGAATGGATGACTACTTTTGGAGCATTTTATATAAAAGAAAACCTACCACAGGTTGCTACCGTTTTCACAACACACGCTACTTCAATCGGACGATCCATAGCCGGAAATCACAAGCCTTTGTACGATTATATGAACGAATATAATGGTGACCAAATGGCTAACGAACTCAATATGGTTTCGAAACATTCGACTGAAAAAATAGCTGCACACGAAGTGGATTGCTTTACAACTGTGAGCGACATTACGGCTATCGAATGTGAGCAATTGCTTGAACGGAAGCCGGATGTAGTTACGCCAAATGGCTTCGAAGACGATTTCGTTCTCAAAGGAAGTGCATTTACAACAAAACGAAACCACGCTCGTAAAACTTTCCGTAAAGTTGCCGAAACGCTTTTTGGTTACGAACTAGAGGATGATGCTTTGTTTGTAGGTACTGCAGGGCGTTACGAATACAAAAACAAAGGTATTGATACATTTATTGAATCCTTGAAATATTTGTACGATTTTCAGGACATGAACCGTCAGGTGGTGGCATTTATAATGGTTCCGGCGTGGAGCAAAGGGGCGCGCGCCGATTTATTACACAGCTTAAATCATCCCGACTCGAAATTATATTCCTACAATCGTAAAACCACACACGAGCTTCACGATTATTACAGCGATAATGTGATGGGTGCTTTGCACTGGTTTCACATTCATAATCAGGTAAATGAGCGTGTAAAAGTGGTTTTTGTGCCTTCGTATCTGGACGGTAAAGATGGCATTTATAACAAATCGTATTACGATTTATTGATAGGACTTGATTTAACGGTTTTCCCATCGTACTACGAACCGTGGGGATACACACCGCTCGAAAGTGTGGCTTTTTCGGTTCCAACCATTACAACCGATTTGTCGGGTTTTGGACAATGGGTTTCGGCAACTCCGCAGGAAATTGAAACGGGCGTAGGAATTATTCACCGTTCGGATTACAACGGTTACGAAGTAGCCAAAAAAATTGCTGCTATGGTGTATAACTTTAGCAAGGCGGATGCAAAACAAGTAACTGCCATTCGTAAAAAAGCTGCTGCAATATCCAAAAAAGCCTTGTGGGAGCATTTTATTACTTATTACACAGAGGCATACAGCATTGCAATAGCAAATAAAAATAAACGATTGAAAAACAAAACTGCAAACGTTTGAAATTAATTAGAGCAGAATACTAAATTAGAATTTTAACTAAAAATCCTATTTAACTATCTTTGCAATGTAAAACGTTGTGGTAATACATATTTTAAAATATTCAGATTGTAACAAAAGGTATTAGTATATAGTATTAAAAATATTTTTATGAAAATCAAAGTAAACAATGTAAATGAGCCAAATTGGAAGGTAATAAATGTAAAATCGAATTTACCCGAAAATTTGAAGAAATTAGAAGAGATTGCTCACAATTTGTGGTGGGTATGGAACAGCGATGCTAAAAATATGTTTCGCACTATTTGTGCTGACTCGTGGGTTAAAGCACATTCGAATCCGGTATCGTTGCTCAATATTTTGAGTTATGAAAAACTGACTTCACTTGCTAACGATGAGGCATTTCTATCGAGATTAAATATAATTTACGATAAATACAAAGCGTATATTACTACTCCGTATCGTAAAGATCGCCCTACAGTGGCTTATTTCAGTATGGAATATGGTTTAACAGAGGTGTTGAAAATTTATTCGGGTGGTTTGGGTGTTCTTGCCGGCGATTACTTGAAGGAAGCCAGCGATTGTGCTGTGGATTTAACAGCAGTTGGTTTCTTGTATCGTTACGGCTATTTTACACAAACTTTATCGGTCGAAGGTCAGCAAGTGCCACTTTACGAGGCGCAGAATTTTAATAATTTGCCTATCAAACAGGTATATGAGACTAACGGAGAACCTATAGTGGTTGAAGTTCCTTATCCTGATCGTATTGTGTATGCATATCTCTGGAAAGTATCGGTGGGTCGTATTGCACTTTATTTGCTCGATACCGATAATGAAATGAATAGTGAATATGATCGCTCGATTACTCATCAGTTGTATGGTGGCGATTGGGAAAACCGCATGAAACAAGAAATTATGCTTGGTATTGGCGGTATGCTTGCTTTGAAAAAATTAGGAATCGAAAAACAAGTTTACCATTGCAACGAAGGACACGCTGCCTTAATCAACGTACAACGATTGGTAGATTTAACCGTTGATAAAGGTCTTACACATGCGCAGGCATTGGAAGTGGTTCGTTCGAGTTCACTTTACACAGTTCATACGCCTGTTCCTGCCGGTCACGATAGTTTTACCGAAGATTTATTCGGAAAATACATGAGCGATTATCCAGCCAAATTGCAACTTACGTGGGATGAGTTTATCGATATGGGTCGTGAGCATCCCGGAAATAAGGAAGAAAAATTTAGCATGAGTGCTTTTGCTTGTAACACTTGTCAGGAAGTGAATGGCGTAAGTTGGTTGCATGGTAAGGTTTCGCAGGAAATGTTTAATCCAATTTGGCAGGGCTATTTCCCTGAAGAATTGCATGTTAACTACGTAACAAATGGTGTGCATTTACCTACATGGACTGCTTCGGAATGGAAAGCAGTGTACGAAAAATATTTCTCCAAAGATTTTTATTCCGATCAGTCGAATATGAAAATTTGGCAAAAAGTGTACGATATTCCCGACGAAGTAATTTGGAATACCCGTATGCACATGAAAAATCGGTTGGTCGATTTTATAAAAGTTCAATTTCGCGAAACTTGGTTCAAAAATCAGGGCGATCCCACACGTATTGTCAATATTTTGGGTGCTATCAATCCAAATGCGTTGATTATTGGTTTCGGTCGTCGTTTTGCAACATATAAACGCGCTCACTTGCTGTTCACCGATTTGGAGCGTTTGGAACGTATTGTAAACAATCCGAGTTGCCCTGTGCAGTTTCTGTTTACCGGTAAAGCGCACCCTGCCGATGGTGGTGGACAAGGTTTAATTAAGCGTATTATCGAAATTTCGCGTATGCCTCAGTTTCTTGGTAAAGTTATTTTCCTCGAAAACTACGATATGCGTTTGGCAAAACGTTTAGTGTCGGGTGTTGATATTTGGTTAAATACGCCTACTCGTCCGCTAGAAGCTTCGGGAACATCAGGCGAAAAAGCGCAAATGAATGGCGTTTTGAACTTCTCGGTACTCGATGGTTGGTGGCTCGAAGGCTATGTGAAAGGAGCTGGCTGGGCATTAACCGAAAAACGTACCTATCAAAATCAAGAGCATCAGGATCAGTTAGATGCAGTAACTATTTACAGTTTGCTTGAGAATGAAATTGTTCCACTATATTTTGCAAAAAACACCAAAGGCTATTCGCCAGAGTGGATTCAATATATCAAAAATTCGATTGCATTGATAACACCACGCTACACTACAAAGCGTATGATTGATGATTATATTCAGAAATTTTATACAAAACTTGCATCACGTTCGGCCGTTTTACGCGAAAATAATTTCAAAAAAGCAATTGAAATCGCTGCTTGGAAAGAAAAAATTGCTGCCGGTTGGGATGCAATTACAGTTGAAAGTGTTGAAATTCCTGAAAATTTGATTCATAACCCTTCTGTAGCTGAGAATTATGACCTGAAAGTGGTACTCGATACAAAAGACCTGAACGACAAAGGAATAGGAGTGGAATTAGTTGTAACCTACACCGACGATAACAACAAAACCATGTTGGCCGATGTAGAGGAATTACAATTGGTTAAATCGGAAGGTTCGAAACTAATTTATGGTTTGGAATATAAACTCAACAGAGCCGGAACATTTAAGTATGCTTTCCGTATGTTCCCCAAAAACGAGGATTTACCGCATCGTCAGGATTTCTGTTTTGTTCGTTGGATATAAAAATTATCTTCAATATTCCCATAATAAAAAGTCCATATTTTTGTATGGACTTTTTTAGTGGTGAAAAATACAAATATTATTTTCTTTGGGGGTGCCCCTACGGGTCGGGCTGGAGTTTATCCCGATAACTATCGGGGCTTTTGTGCCGCCGAAATACGGCGCCACGCCGCTTCTATCCCTCACCCATCGCAGCGCGAAGGACAACTCGTCAATTACAAACTTGGCGTATTGAATCTGTTTTAGTTGGCCATTCCTTTAAAAATTAAACCATGCAATCGTATTACCGACTACCAATATAGCCGTCCCCACAAGCCGTGAAGTCGATAAAGCCCCGAATTCGCCAAAGCCAGCTGATAAGATGTAGAAGTTACAAAATTTAACCAATACGACGAAAGATTTGGTATTTAAGCATCGTGGCGTAATCATAATCGGCAGTTTTTCAACAATATCGCGCATAACACCGAACGATGTGCCCGAACTAACATTTTCTTGAAATCGCCTGTAGGAGCCCACATGGAGTGAATAAGTTAATATGCAACATTAATTTCGGTAGGGATGTTGACTAATGTTTCAATACATTATAAAATCATTAATCAAAAAACTAAGCTTAAAATTTCGGTTTAAGAAAAAAAATTCTTACTTTTGTTCCGCAAAAATTTAAAACTGAAAAAATAATAATTTATACAAGCGTTTATGTCAAAAATTGAAGAAAAGAAGCCGGACGAATTGCAACAAGTAGAGCAGGTGTTAAGTAGGTCGGAAGCATTTATCGAGAAATATCAAAAACAACTGCTGTTGTTGGTAGCTGTTTTAGTGCTTTTAGTATTGTCGGTACTTGCCGTAAAAAACTTTTACATTCAACCACGCGAACGTGAGGCCGAAAACGAAATGGCTAAAGGTCAGGCATTGTTTGCTGTCGATTCGTTTAAAGTTGCACTCTCTGGAAAAGGGGATTATATCGGTTTCGAAGAAATTGTTTCGGAATATAGCATTACCCGTTCGGGAAATTTGGCTGCAGCATACGCCGGTATATGTTATTACAAATTAGGTCAATTTGATAATGCTATTAAGTATTTGTCGAAATTTGATGGCGAAGATAATTATTTTTCAGTGTCGGTTATTGGTTTAATTGGCGATGCTTATATTGAACTTGGCAAAAAAGAAGATGCGGTAGATTATTTTACAAAAGCTGCTGATAAAAAGAACGACGTTTTAAGTTCGGTATATTTAAAGAAAGCTGGAATTGCTTACGAAGCTCTTGGTAAACCCGAAAAAGCGCTCGAAATGTACACTGCAATCAAAGAAGAATATCCACGTGCTTCGGAAGCATCGGATATTGAAAAATACATTGCTCGCGTTCAGAAATAAAGAAATTTTATCACGAAGAAAATATTTCAAAAAAGCTACTTCTGAAAACGAAGTGGCTTTTTTTAATAAATCAAATTTCTAACTTCTAATTTCTAACTTCTAATTTCTAACTTTATAAACATGGCAACAAAATATAAAAACTTATCGGATTACGATGTAAATTCGATGCCAACGGCAGAAGTGCTCTCGAATCAACAATATGCAATAATCGTAGCCGATTGGAATTCGGAAATAACCTACGCTTTGCTCGAAGGTGCGTACGATACCTTTGTGGAACAAGGTGTTAAGTCCGATAATATAAAAGTAGTACATGTGCCCGGTGCATTTGAATTGACCTATGCGGCTCAAAAACTGGCACATCAACCCAAATATGCAGCCGTTGTTACTTTAGGTTGTGTTATTCAGGGCGATACGCCACATTTTGATTATGTTTGTCAAGGAGTAACATATGGTATTGCAAAATTAAATGCAAGTGCCGAATGTTGTCCTGTAATTTTTGGAGTGCTCACCACAAACACTTTACAACAGTCGCTCGATAGAGCAGGCGGAATTCATGGAAATAAAGGAACGGAAGCGGCAGTAACTGCTATAAAAATGGCAAATATCGTTTGGTAGTTTAGCAGAAATTTCGTATCTTTGCACCGCTTTTAAAAAATGGGTAGTTACCAAAGTGGCCAACTGGGGCTGACTGTAACTCAGCTGTCTTTCGA
>CAZEEN010000171.1:0-6517 GCA_964511115.1 uncultured Paludibacter sp.
GTTGTTCAAGGGGGTATTGATGGGTCGCAATGCTCCATCGAATATGGTGCAGACGTTTGTTCACTAACTTATAAATTTTGGTCTCCAGATTATGATACAACACAAAGAGGACTAACAAAATTTTTAAGACTTTGTAAAATAATAAATGAAATTGGTGGGTTGAATCCTGATGATATTTTATAAGAAACTTATTGTTTGGACTTCACTCAACAACTTGAATATTTACTCTTTAGCTGGTTGAAAGTGGTTTGTTTAGTTGTCTGAAAACAAAAAATAAAAGTGAAATGCGAACAAAAAAGCAAGTTTTCAAGAAAAGTTTTGTAACTTCGTGGGCTAGTTTAAGCCATCTATACTATTGAACGATAAGGTGTTTTAAAAGCTCTTATTGCACTATCGACAAGGGATGGCTGATAACGAAAAGTTTATATTTTACGATTTGTTTGCATCCAACTGAAATGAATATTAAACAATAAATCCCAACATTAAACATCATGATAAAATCAATCTTTATTAGCTTTTTAGCACTAATTCAGTTGTTCGCTTTTGCTCAAAACGACGAATGGAAAAATCCGGAACAAAATGAGGTAAACCGCTTACCAATGCACGCCCATTATTTTCCTTACGAAAGTATGGAAATGGCTCAAAAAAACATTCCCACAGCATCATCTAATTATCAGACCTTGAACGGAAAATGGAAATTCTTTTGGGTCAAAGATGCCGATAAACGTCCAATGAATTTTTATAAAACCGACTACGAAGATGCGGGTTGGAATTACATGAATGTGCCCGCATTATGGGAAAAAAATGGCTACGGCGACCCTATTTATGTGAACATTGGTTATCCCTGGAAGAGTCAGGTGTTGGTGAATCCTCCAGTACCACCCATTGTGGATAATGCCGTTGGTTCGTACCGAAAAGTAATTGATATTCCTCAAAACTGGACTGGAAAACAAGTGATTGCACATTTCGGTTCGGTTACTTCCAACATGTATTTATGGGTAAATGGAAAATACGTTGGCTATAGCGAAGACAGCAAACTCGAGGCTGAATTTGATATTACTAATTATCTTGTTAAAGGTAAAAATCTAATTGCATTTCAGGTATTTCGCTGGTGCGATGGAACTTTTCTCGAAGATCAGGACTTTTTCCGAATGACAGGTGTGGCGCGCGATTGCTATTTGGTGGCGCGCAACGCACAGAAAATCGACGATTTGCGCTTTACGCCCGACTTGGTAAATAATTACAAAGATGGAGTTCTCGAAATAAACACCACGCTATCCAAAGCTGCAGACGGATTATCAGTGAGTTACGAATTGAAAAATGGTGACAAAACAATTGCTACTGCTACCCAAAAAGGTGCTGGAAAAACAGTTTTTAATGTAGTAAATCCTGAAAAATGGTCTGCTGAATCGCCATATTTGTACCGCTTATTTGCTTCCTTGAAAGATAAATCGGGTAAAACGATTGAGGTAATCACGCAAAATGTTGGTTTCCGCAAAGTGGAAATTAAAAACACTCAACTGTTAGTAAACGGTCAACCGATACTTATTAAAGGTGCTAACCGTCACGAAATGGACCCTGCAACCGGTTATTATATTAGTCGCGAACGCATGGAGCAGGATGCTCGCATCATGAAAGAGTTGAATATCAATGCGGTGCGCACATGCCATTACCCCGACGACAGTTATTGGTATTACCTCTGCGATAAATACGGCTTATACATGGTTGCTGAGGCAAATGTAGAATCGCATGGTATGGGTTATGGCGACAAAACATTAGCTAAAAACACGTCGTTTGCATTGGCACACATGCAACGTAATCAGCGCAATGTGCAGCGCAACTTTAATCACCCCTCTATTATTGTATGGTCTCTTGGTAACGAAGCCGGTATGGGGCCAAACTTCGATGCTTGTTACGATTGGATTAAAAAAGAAGATCCAAGTCGCCCGGTACAATACGAACAAGCCAGAAATGGTAAGTCAACAGATATTTTTTGCCCCATGTATTTGGGCTATGAGGACAGTGAAAAATATGCAAAAAACAATCCGGAAAAACCACTTATTCAGTGCGAGTATGCACATGCAATGGGTAACTCTATGGGTGGTTTCAAAGAATATTGGGATATCACACGGGCTAATCCAAGTTATCAGGGTGGTTTTATTTGGGATTTTGTTGACCAGTCGCAACACCTAACCAAAGCAGGCATTAATATATATGGATATGCCGGAGATTATAATAAATACGATAGCAATGAAGATAAAAACTTCTGTAATAATGGGTTAATTAGCCCCGACCGCATCTACAATCCACACGCCTACGAAGTACAATATTATTATCAAAATATTTGGACAACAGCTGTCGATTTGCAAAAAGGAATTGTGGAGGTTTACAACGAAAACTTTTTCCGCAACCTCGATAATCAGATTATGGAATGGCAAGTGTTGGCCGATGGAAAAGTAATAGAATCGGGTGTAATAAGCGATTTAAAAGTAGCTCCGCAACAAAAGACACAAATTCAATTGGCTTATTCGGCTCAAAATTTACCAAAAGACAAAGAGTTATTGCTTAATGTGGCATTCAAACTAAAGAAGGCCGAACAGTTATTATCAGCTGGCTTTACAGTAGCAACCAATCAGTTGGTTATCAATGCCTACTCACCAAAAATATTGGAAGTAGCAAACCAAAAATCGGATATGAACACAGCAGTGGTTTTGCCCGAAATTCAAAACAGCAATCAGAAATGTACTGTTGTACGAGGTGCTGATTTCCAAATTGATTTTAATAAGAAAACAGGGTTTATGGAGCGATATTATGTCGGTGGTGTCGAATTTATGTTACCCGAAGCGTCATTAAGTCCGAACTTTTGGCGTGCCCCAACCGACAATGATATGGGTGCTAATCTGCAGATGAAATTTCAGGTTTGGCGCAATCCGGCAATCACTCTTAAAAGCCTACAAGCTAACAAAGTGAATGACCTGATAGAAGTAAAAGCGGAATACGAAATGAAAGATGTTTCGGCAAAACTCAGTATCAATTATGTCATCAATAACGAAGGAACTGTAAAAGTTACTCAAAAAATGCTAGCTGACAAAGAGGCAAAAATTTCGCACATGTTCCGTTTTGGTATGCAAATGCAAATGCCTAAGTCGTTTGAAAAAATTCGTTTTTATGGACGTGGACCGATTGAAAATTACATAGACCGCAATAATTCTACCTTCTTAGGCATCTACAATCAGTCAGTCAAAGAACAATTCTATCCTTATGTTCGTCCACAAGAAACTGGGACTAAAACTGATGTGCGTTGGTGGAAACAAATGAATATTGCTGGTAAAGGTTTGGAATTTGTTGCCGAAGCACCATTTTCCATTTCTGCTTTAAATTATAGCGTTGCTTCGTTGGACGATGGCAATGAAAAAGACCAACGCCACTCGCCCGAAGTACCCGAAGCCAATTTCACAAATATTTGTATCGACAAAGTACAAATGGGATTGGGCTGCGTTAATTGCTGGGGAGCATGGCCACGCGATGAATACCAGATTAAATATCAAGATTATGAATTTTCGTTTGTAATGAAGCCAATAAAATAGAAATCTACCCCCTTAAAGGAGAGTTGGGGTCTCTTATATAGATTATAAACTGATGAAAATGAACAAAAATAATGGCCGATTATATATAGCTCTTCTGCTGCTTATAGCTATGGCGAAGCTGTTTGCAACGGTACCTGCCGGCTATTACCATTTTGCAAAAAACAAACAAAAAAGCGAACTGAAAACGGCTCTGAAAAATGTGTCGACACCGCTGCGAGTGCTTGAATACGGAAGTGGACCGGGGTTTACGTGGGAAGGATTTTACTACACCGACCGCCGCGTCGATTCAACTGTGGTAGATATGTACTCGAACTTGGTTCGCAAACAAACGAGTTATGCGGCTGTAAATGAAATGCATATAGAGCACTCTTTCCCAAAAAGCTGGTGGGGCGCGCACGAAAACATGGCCTACAAGGATTTATTCCATTTGTATCCGGCCGATGCAGTTACCAATTCGACAAAAAGCAATTTGCCCCTTGGCGAGGTTACTGGTATGCCAACGCTCGATAATGGCGTTTCGAAAGTGGGTAAAAATGGTTTTGGTACTGTTTATAGTGAAAATTGTTTTGAACCTGCGGATGCATACAAAGGCGATTTTGCGCGTTCGTACTTGTATATTTCGAGCATTTACGAGGATTTCTCGCAGCTATGGCAATCGCCAATGCTGAACAACAATCTCTATCCCGTTTGGAAACCTTGGGCAATTGATTTGTTGCTAAAATGGCACCGACAAGACCCTGTAAGTGCCAAAGAATTAACGCGCAACGAAGCAATTTACCAAATTCAGGGTAATAGAAATCCGTTTATTGACTATCCTGCTCTAGCAGAATATATTTGGGGAGCAGATACTACCAGCACTTTTCCATTTCCGACCGAAACACAAGCTTATTTTATCAGTCCGCGGAGAGGTACAAGCATTGATTTTGGAACTATTATGACCAACGACCAACGCTTGCAGACAATTCATTTGGAAGGAGTAAACGTTTCAGGGAATGTGAGTCTGGCTATAAAAAACGCCACTGCATCGTTGCAACTTACTGCCAATCAAATTACGGCACAGGATATTAGCATTGGAACAAATATAAATCTCACGTTTTCGCCAATTGATGCTGGATCAGTTCGCGACACCTTGCTAATTTCTGGCGGTGGTTTGACAGAAAAAATCAGCATTCCGATACGCGCCAATGTTTCGCCCGACTTTGTACTGCTCGAACCTACGCACTTAAACCCACAAGGTGGAACACTGCAATGGATTTCAGACCCGACAGCTACGGATTATTTGCTCAAAGTTTTTCAACCCGAACAGAAAGCGGGAGACTTGCTAATTTCGACTTACGTAGAAGGTTCAAGTTGGAATAAGGCCTTGGAAATTTATAACGGTACAGGGAAAACGGTTGATTTAAGTAAATACGCTCTTCGTAAACAATCGAATGGCGATGGTGCGTTCGGAACAATTTTGCGGTTAAGCGGGCAATTAGAAACGAATAAAACCTATAGAGTTGTGCACAAAAGTGCCACAAATTCGTTTTTATTACAAAACGCCAATCTACTTACAGACACACTATTGCAAGTGAACGGCAACGATGCAATTGCCTTAACCCGCAGCGGCATGATAATCGACATGGTGGGCGAAGCCAATGCAGGAGCCGATGTAATTTGGGGTCTCGACCTAACTTTGCAACGCAAGAATACGATTACACATCCGCAATCGGTTTTCGAACGAAGCGAGTGGAATGTGCTTCCCGTCGACTCGGTGGCATTTATCGGTACACATTCGATGGCATTTTTATTATCAGAACCTGTTTATTTAAAAAACGAATTGGTGGGAAAAGTAACGGGCTACGAAATGAATAATTTACAACCAAACTCCAAATACACCTATTCGGTAGAAGCTGTAAAAACCGGTGGAAATATCGAAGCGCTGAATACTATGCAGCTACACACTTCGGGTTTATCGACTCCGATAATTTTATCGGCCTCCGAAGTGACTCCAGAAGGTTTTACGGCTAATTGGGAAGAAGATTTGTATGCTACAAGCTATCTGCTTAATGTTTTTACAACTTCGGGACAACCCCCTAAAACCGAAACGGAAGGTTTTGAAAATGTTGGAGCAGGTGGAACGCCGCTGCCAGCGGGTTGGTCGGGAACAGCATCGGGAAATTATACTACTGCTACAAGTTCTGGTTTAGCAATTCCTTCTGTGGGGCTTAAAAACAATGGAGAGACACTAATAACAAAACTTTACGATGCACCTGTTACTAAATTAACTTTTATGTATCGTTTTGCATCGACAGGAACTGGTTCATCGCTTAAACTCGAAGCTTCGCAAAATGCACAATGGCAGCAAATTGCAAATTATCCTTATGTAAATACTACGAAGGCCTATCCCGATTTCGATTTCACAACGGCACAAAATTATCGTCAGTTTCGCTTTACATACACCAAATCGTCTGGCAACTTGGCCATTGATGATTTGCAAGCCACTTATGGTAAGTTAGATACGGTTTTTATCGAACAAAATAAAGAAGTAGTTGGCACAAAATACTTGGTTGAAAATTTACAGCCAAACAGCACCTACTACTATCGTGTAAAATCGAAGTTAGGCAGTAGCATATCCGCTTTCTCCGATGTTATGGAACAAAAAACCTTAGCACCGACAGCACTAAATTGGACAATTGACACTGCTCCAATCATTTCAAAATCTAATAATTCTTTAATATTATCCAACTTAAAAAATGCTTCAGTTATCAGCATTTTCGACTTTACCGGCAAATGCTTAATCAATAAACATCTTGAAAATCAACACGAAGCAAGCATTTCGTTCGATAAAAAAGGAATTTATATTGTTCGTATTAAATCGGAAAATGCGATTTTCACACAGAAAATTATGTTTTGAAAATTGGGTTGAAATAAAGAAATATTGGGAAACT
>CAZEEN010000172.1:0-417 GCA_964511115.1 uncultured Paludibacter sp.
TCGAATTCCCTGGCAGACGAGATGACTTGTGCCGTCCTTCCATTTGCCTTGTATTTAAAGGAAGACGAAGCCCTGGGATTGTGCGACAGACTGGCGATAGGCTTTGTGCGCGCTGTAAAAGTCAACGACCCCGCCCCCTTTCGCGCCGCGCTGGATGACGTGCTGCGCTTCATCGTTTTCATCAAGGATGATGTGTATGCCTGGCGTTGGGCGATTGTGTGCTTGCACGATTTGATACGTGAATACAAATTACCCGAATCGCAAACTCGCTTTGTCGAGTTCCTGATTGCTGAAGCGCGTGAAACGATTGCCGAAGCCATTCAACGCCAGCACCGCGAATATCTCGAAAACCAACGCAAACGCGCCAACCAGATGGGCTTGCTCAGTTCGCGCCTGCTGACCGCGCTGAACGAACAG
>CAZEEN010000172.1:427-1771 GCA_964511115.1 uncultured Paludibacter sp.
AAGTGGCGTTGCGCCTGGCGCGGCTGTATCAGGGCGCGCTCGACGGTTTGAAAGCCGCCGAAGTAGTGGGGCAGATGAAGAGCCGCTTCCTTTCCACCGTCAGCCATGAGTTGCAAACCCCGCTGAGAATCATCGTCACCGACAGCGAGCGGCTACTGCATGGCGGACAAGACAGCCCATCTTTGCAACGTATTCACGGCAGCGCCCGCCATCTTGACGCGCTCATCCGCGACGTGCTGGATTTGACCCGCGACGACATCGGCCAACTCAAACTCACCCGCGAGCCATTGGATTTGTATCAAACCCTGCAACCTGTTTTTGAGATAGGGAAACAACTCGCCGTCGAAAAAGGTTTGACTTGGACGATTCAGACGCCCCCGAACCTGCCCGCCGTTTGGGGAGATTCGGCGCGGCTGCGGCAGGTTGCCCTGAACCTGATGACCAACGCAGTCAAGTTTACGTCTGCGGGCGGGGTGGATGTGATGCTGAAGGCGCGGGCGGGTGATGTGCTGGTGTCGGTGCGCGACACAGGCGCGGGCGTTCCGCCCGAAGAGCAGAAGATGATTTTCGGCGAGTTCTACCAGTCGAGCCGCACGCAGGAGCAACGCTTTGCGGGTATGGGCATTGGGCTTGCGCTTTGCAAACGCCTGGTGGATATGCATGGGGGCGAGATTGGGGTACGGTCAGATAGCCAGAGTGGTTCAGAGTTTTTCTTTAGCATACCGATTCTCGGCGCGGACGATGCGCGCGCGTTGCCCGTTGGGCAAAGTCAAGGCTTGGGCGTAGAATCTGCTCCGTTGGCACGCGAAGTGTCATCCCCGAAAGAGTCATCCATCCTGCTGGTGGACGATGAGCCGATGCTATTGGAGATGCACGCCCAACTCATCCGCGAGCAGATTCCGTTTGCGAAGGTCGCGACTGCGGAAAACGGCGAAGACGCGCTGGAACGGATGCGCCGCCAGCCGCCCGATTTGGTGATGCTCGATTTGGGGATGCCCGGCATGGACGGTTTTCGCGTGCTAGAGACGATGCAGAAGCAGGAGACAACGCGCTCTGTCCCTGTGATTATTTTGACAGGGCAGGCGCTTTCGGAAGCGGACATGGCGCGTCTGCGCGGGCGGGTGGAAGCGGTGCTGAACAAAGGCTTGCTTCGGACAGATGAAGTGCTGGCGCAGTTACGCAAGGCGCTCTCACGCAGTCAGGATGGGCTTTCGGGGGATATGCGGGCGCTGATGCGCAAGTCGATTGCCTATATTCAGGAACATTACGATGAGCCGCTCTCGCGTGAAGATGTAGCGCGTTATGTGGGCGTGAGCGCAGGTTATTTCTCGCGCAGTTTCCATA
>CAZEEN010000172.1:1781-6494 GCA_964511115.1 uncultured Paludibacter sp.
CGGGGATTTCGTTTCAGGAGTATTTGAACCGTTATCGCATTCACCGCGCGCGGATGCTGTTGGCAGAAGGCAGAAGCAACGTGACCGATGTGGCGTTTTCGGTGGGTTTTCAGAATGTCAGTTATTTTTGTCAGGTCTTTCGGCAGGTGGTGGGGGTTTCGCCCAGGGTGTATCAGAAGGCGAATGGATGAGGGTGCATGGTAATTGGTAAATGGTAATTGCCAATCTCTCGTTTTTCGATGGCATATAAACAGATTCTTTTTCTCTGCACAGGCAATTACTACCGTAGCCGTATGGCGGAAGTGATGATTAATCATTTCGCCGCAGTGCGGGGCTTACAGGCGCGGGCATTTTCACGTGGCTTGGCAACTTCGTTTGAAGGCAACGGCAACACGGGCAGTTTCTCGGAGTTTGCCTTGCGTGTGTTGACCCATTATGGAATCACGCCGCGCCGCGCGGATGAGTTTCCCCAGCGGGTAACGGCAGATGAACTGCGCAACTCGGATGTCGTGATTGCTTTGTATCAACGCGACCATGCGCCGATGATGGCGGAGCAGTTCCCTGAGTTTGCGGGGAAGGTCATGTACTGGTCTGTACCCGATTTGGATGAAATGTCTGAAGACGAAGCGGGGGAGTTGGTTTTTCGGGAAGTGGTGGGATTGGTTAAAAGATACTGAAACAAATAAAACCCATCACAAAATTGAAACAGCATATCACCCGCAGGTGATATGCTGTTTTTATGTTAATAACCACTGGTGCTAATAATTCATCAACCCGATGACTCTGGCATGGGATAGAGTCCACCTCACCCTGAGGGGTCATGTCATTCTTTGCGGGCATTTTTGAGAGCAGTGAATTTTACATGGTAGTGTAACCTTTTCCAAAAACTACAAAACCCGTCACAAAACTGACACAGACGTTTTGCGCTAAATGATATGCTGGTGGTGCAACTTTCAAGTCGCGGTACGAAAAATTCACTACAGGAAAATTTATGCTTTATTTCAACCTTTTACACCGTCCCCCCGAAAATCCATCTCAGCGCGAAGCGTTTGCTTTTCAGCAGCGTATGGCGCATGAATTGGGTCTCAAAGTGACCCTGCTCATAGATTACCAATCCATGTCTGATGAAGACACCGTTGTTGAGTTGAAAGCCTACGCCCGCGACTTTGGCGACGAGTTGGGAATCTGGTTCATGAACCTGCCCCCCGCCGCCGACTCTGCCGATGGGCGGCGCGAGCCGTTCATCTGGCTGTATGCCGACGACGAGAAACGCCGCATCATCGAGCAGGTACTGACCCGCTTCAAAGCGACTTTTGGGGTTGACCCTGTTTCCGTTGGCGCGTATCACCTCGACGCTGAGTCGCTTCGCGTTCTCAAGGAACTCGCCCCATCCATTCAGGTTGCGGTGGCGGGCTGTTTTGAAGAAGGCGTGCGTGTTTATCACGGCTGCAACAACTCGTGGTATCTGTTTAGCGAAGGTATGCCCTGGGCACCATGGTATCCATCTAAACAAAATTCTTTTTGCCCCGCCCAAACCGACGCCGATTCGCTGGGGATTGTTGCTGTGCCGCACCTGAGTCGTGACCTGGTGCTATCTTATGAAGGACGCAACGACTTTTTTGCCACACACCCTGCCAACGTTCAACGGGCAATGACCAACGATGGCATGGATAACCCCTATATGTATAACCTGGTAGACCAACATCGCCTGCAAGCAGACTTCAATGGTGGTTTTGCCTATATTCACATTTTTGTTGGCCCTGCCTGGATTGCGGGAGATTTTACGGTTCAGGATTCCATCGAGGTCTCGCGCCAACTGTATCGCGAATTCCTGCAATACTTTGTGGACTTGCGCGAACAGGGTCAGGCAACCGATATGCAAATGAGCGAATTCGCCGTCTGGTATAGGGAGAATGTGCCCATCGGCAAGCCGCAGGTGGCGCTGGCGAAGGAAATGCTCTATGGCACGGGCAAGCATTATTTCTGGTATCTCGATTCTTTTACCCGCATTTTGGTGGATACCACCCAGGGTGGCTCGATTGGCGATTTGCGTCCCTACGCCGCCCAAATCGACTCTCATTCGGGCGCGAATACTAAAGCCTTGTGGTTTGGCTCATACCCGTATCTGATTCAGTCTCAGCACCGCACGGGTAACTCGTATCACTATGCCGATGGAACACGCACGACTTTGCTCGTCACCCACAATGGCGAAACGTTGGACCTGGCAAACGCGCGCGTTAAAGTGGCGGAGGTGGCCCGCTCTGAACACGAAACCGCTTTGCGCCTGACCCCAGCCCGTTTGACTTTTTCAGATGGGACGAGCATTTCCATCGAGACCATTTACCGCTTTTTGGGGGGTGGGAAGATTCTCATCGAGCGAAAACGGCTCGAAGGCGAAGATGCGCAGGCGCAAGAATATGTCAAAGCGTGTTATGGGGTGACGGAATATCCAGAAGATTTGAGAGATGTTATTTTAACGGTCGCAGGTAAAAATCCGCGTGAATTGCGCTACGAATATCGCAGCCGCGAAATCGGTTCGGAAGCGGTAACGGCTGTGGCGGCGCGAATCCCCCAAATCCAAACCAAAATCAGCCTTGAAGCCGATGTCTGCGCCCGCGAAAGCGGCTCGGCAATCGAAGGTTATTTGTTCAGCCCATATTTCACGCTGACGTTGAACGGCGCGCTGCGGACTGGAAAGGTGTTACGGACATGGCTGAAAATCGAGAAGTTGTAGTGTTGCGCTGCCCTGTCTGTTTTGCGCGGGAGAATGATGTGGTCTTGCTGCATGACGGCGGGAAGTATTACTGCGTCAAATGCAGTTTTGAAGGTGATGAAGCCCGCGTGCGCGAGCTGTATGCCGACCAGCAAAAGAAGTATCGCTGGCGGGCGCGGCGGGTGACGTTGGAAGAACAAAGAGAGTTGTAGGAGTATATCAATGCGTCTGGTAGGAAATACTTTTAACGTTATGAACCAAGCCGAAGTGGGGCTGATTCATCAGGGGGTGCTCCGCATTCTTGCGGAAATGGGCATGGAAGTCCAGAACGAATCTCTGTTGCAGGCTTGCGCAGAAGCCGGGTTCAGTGTTGATTTTGACGCCCAACGCGTCCGCTTCCCCGTTCAAGTGGTGGAAAAGTTCATCGCGGAAACGTCGAAGTTTGACTGGGAAAATGCCGTTCCAAAAGTGGAAGCCAAGGCAGGTGTCTATTCCAGCCTGTTCCATGATCCTGAAACGGGCGAACTGGTTCCCTGGGACGAATCGCGGCTGGCGTTTTATTTTGCACTGGCGCAGTCATTACCTCATATTGGAAAGGCAATGATGTTGGGAAGTCGCCTGCCTGTTCCAGCGCCGCTTGAGTCGTTGTACGAGCGGTATCATTCATGGAAATATGGCGGCGCGGAATTTGGTTCGAGTTGGGGCGAAGACATATGCCCTTATTTATATGACTTGTATCAGGTCTGGGCAGGATTCCATCACAAACCAATTCAGGAAGTATTCAAAGTCGTTGTACACCTCGCACCAGCGATGAAATTGGGACGTCCCGAAGCCCTTCAGGTGGAGTACTTCCGCCAGCGTGGTTTGAGGGTGGTGATAGAAGATCTGGTTGCCATGGGCGCCAGCGCTCCTGTAACCTTGGCAGGAGCGGTGACGTTAAACCTTGCGGAGCAGTTTGCCATTGGATTGCTTAATTGGGCTTTGTTCGGGGAAAAACATTTGCACATCGGCGGGAGTATTTCGCCGCTGGATATGCGGACGACGCTTCATGCCTATGGACGACCCGAAACCGCCGCTGTCAACTTGATGAATGTGCAGATCGCCCGTTTCTACGGCGTAACGTATTCGGGGCATGGCGGCTTGACCAATGCAAAACTGCCCTCCGCCGAGGCGGGCTATCAGAAAGCCCTGACTGGGATGCCGATTTTGTTCGCGGGCGGCAACTTCTACATGGATGCAGGTTTGCTCTCCTGTGATGAAATCTGTTCGCCCGCGCAGTTGACGATTGACAATGAATTCCTGGGAACGTTGACGTATCTTTCCAAAGAATTTCAGGTAACACCAGAAACGCTGGGGCTGGATGTGATCCTCGCAGCGGGACCTGGCGGCACGTTCATCACCCAGAAACATACCGCCCGTCATTTCCGTGCTGAATCATGGCAGCCTACGGTGTGGTCACGTTACATGCTCCAGCCCTGGATTTCAAGAGGAAGTTTGCTGGACAGTGACCTGGCGCGGCAATCTGCAATGGAACTTATGAAGAAGGATCTGGAAACGTTTATCACGGAAGATTGCGAGAAGGGTATGCTTGGCGTGATTGACGCCGCCCAGAAAAAACTGGTGGACGGATTATAAGAAGTTATGAAATATCTAATTGTCAACGCAGACGACTATGGCTTGCATCCCTCCGTTTCGGCGGGGATTCGCAAGGCGCACCTGGAAGGGATTCTGACATCCACGACAACCATGATGAACATGCCCGACGCCCAATTCGCGCTGGAGATGGCGGTGGAGCATTGCTCCAATTTGGGACTGGGCGTTCATCTTACGCTGACGGCGGGTTCGCCGCTGCTTCCGCCCGAACAGTTACCCTCGCTGATGCGCCTTTCGGATGGAACACGTTTTCCACGTGAAGAGGTTTTGCGTCGTTACGCGGCATATATCCCTGCGGCGGAAGTCAAAGCCGAGTGGCAGGCGCAAATCGAACACTTCATTCAACT
>CAZEEN010000173.1:0-6434 GCA_964511115.1 uncultured Paludibacter sp.
AAGCATGTGCTTCTTCGTCGGCGGAGTCGGAAATTACCCGCACAACAACTAGTGGCACACCGTAATCGTCGCAAACTTGCGCAACTGCCGCACCTTCCATTTCGGCACAAACCACCGAAGGTAAATTTTTTATCAATGCATTTTTCATTGCGGTGCTCGATATAAACAAATCGCCGCTGGCAATATCGCCGGTAAGTAGTTTAGGATAAAGTATATTTTGTTCCGTCAATATTTTACGAAAATCTTTGTCGTTTTTCAAAAAATTATGAACGGCTTTTATCATTATATCCACGTTTTGTTGTGGAATTTCATACGAAGTTTTTCCGGTTAATGGAATCTCAAATCGGCGCATCAGCGGTCGAGCATCCATATCGTGCTGAAACAGTCGTTGCGCAATTACAATATCACCCACATTCAAGTCGGGCGAAATAGCGCCTGCCACACCAGTAAACACAATACGGTCGACTTTGAACTCTAGAATCATATTGGTGGCAGTAGTTGCCGCAGCCACTTTTCCCCAGCGCGAAAAAACAGCTACTACGTCCTGGCCTTCTAATTTTCCCTTATAATAAATGCGGCTGCCACACTCTACAATTTCCTTGTCGGTGATAGCTGCAATAAGCTTATCCATCTCTTCGGGCATTGCGCCCATTATTCCTAAAAGCATAATAAAAAGATTACCCCTATCCCCTAAAGGGGAATAAGAGAAGTTAGTTTTGTTATTAAAAGCCCCTACCCCAAAAGAGAAGTAGAGTGATTTTTCTGATAATCCCTTACTTATAATTGGGAATTATGAAGATGGACTTGCATAATTCCCCTTTAGGGGTTAGGGGTTTATATTCTTAATGCGCTGATACAATGTTGGATGCGAATAATGAAAAAACACATACAGCGGATGCGGCATTAAATTGCTTAACGAGGTAGCTGATAGCTTTTTTAAACCAGAAATCAACTGATTACCAAATCCATATTTTGCAGCATAATTATCAGCTTGATATTCATATTTACGCGAAAGTTGGTTTGTAGCCAAATCGAGCAACAACGAAACAGGTGAATAAATAATGCCAAACGCCAACACATTCAAATGAAAATTAGCTGTAGTTCCACCCAGTGCTTGAGCCAACGCATCGCTTTTAAGTATAAGTCCTAGTAAATAAAAAAGTAACAAGGATGTTGGAAGCGAAATAAACATATTTTTCAATGTATGTTTGTGTTTATAATGACCCACTTCGTGCGCCAAAACAGCTACAATTTCGTCGGTAGTCATTTTATCCATCAAAGTATCGTAGAGCACAATTCGTTTTTTAGGACCAAAACCTGTAAAGTATGCATTGGCTTTTGTAGAACGTTTTGAACCGTCGATAACAAAAATATTCTTTAATTTGAAATCAACTTTCTGAGCAAATTTCTCAATCTCGGTACGTAATTCACCTTCGGGAAGCGGCGTTTGTTTATTGAAAAGCGGAACAATCAATTCCGAGTAAAACATACTCATAAACAGACTAAAAACCGTTATTACACTCCATGCAATCAACCAAAAGTAAGTTGCCGAAACCTGATAAATCGAAATAATGGCATATAAAAGTCCGCCTCCGATTATTATTGTGAGTAAATATCCTTTTAATTTATCTAAAATAAAGATTTTTGGCGTAACTTTGTTGAATCCAAAGCGTTGTTCGATAACAAAAGTATCGTACCACGAAAAAGGAGTAGTGAGCAAGTCGTTAGCAAAAAATACTATCCCGAAAAAGGCCAAAGAGCGTAAAATTTCGTGAGCAATTAAGGGTTGAAGTGCACTGTCGAGCCATCCAAAACCACCAAAAGCATACATGGCAAGTGTTACCAAAAAACTAAAAGTGGAGGTTAGCATTCCAAATTTTGTATTGGTACGAAAGTAATCTTGCTGTTGAGCATACTTTTCGGAATCGTAAATGTCGGAAAGAATAGTTGGAAGTGGGAGCTTGGAATTTTTGATATTCAAGAGGGCTAAAAACCGCTCAAGGCCAAAGTCGGCGATGAGAATTATTATAATTGCAATAAATAGGTATTGTGACATATTGTAACTATATAGCACTTTGATTTTTTCGAGCACAAATATACAAAAAATCTTTTATATATTTGTACTTCAAAAAGAAAAACTGCACCCTTTTTTCGCTTTTGTGCTGTCAAATTATCGGAATTTCAGCACAAAAAATTCTATTTATCAATAAAACACGGCTATTTTGTAGAAATAATTTATTAAATATCAATATCCTATGAAATTATACACGGAGGTTTATATCCTATTAGTTCTCATTACTTTATTAATTGATTTAATATTGTATAAACAATCAAAAAAGAGTATATTTATAAACACAATATACATTTTTCTTCCAGGATTGTTATTCTTTGCCGGATTTACCTGGGTTAAATTTTTCTATCAACTTTTTTCAGCACCTCAATTACCATTTATTATCATGTGGTTTAACTTGCTTTTTTTGGTAATTTATATCCCAAAATTACTATGGATAGTGGGCAATTTCGTTAAACAAAAAACACAACTAAAAAAATCAATTGTAAACAATGTAATTTACACTTTAACAGCACTTTACTTGCTTGTACTGTTTTATGGCACTTTTATTACAACCAATCGAATAAAAATTACTCAGGTTGAAATAACATTTAAGAACCTACCTGCCAGTTTTGACAATTATACTGTTGTACAAATTTCGGATGTGCATTTGGGAAGTCGCCCAAGCGACAAAAAGTTTTACGAAAATATAATCGATGAAATTAATCGTCAAAAACCTGACATAGTAGTATTTACAGGCGATATGGTTAATAATTTTGCCTCCGAAATGGTTGGCTTCGACACTGTTTTTTTGCGTATAAAAGCAAAAAATGGTAAATTTGCAGTGTTAGGCAATCACGATTATGGCGACTATACCGTTTGGAATTCGTCCCAAGCAAAGTCAGAAAACTTACAACAGATAAAAAAATCGTTTACCAACTTTGGATTTCGATTGTTAAATAACGAATCGATTATTCTAAAAAACGGACTTGATAGTATTGGGCTTGTTGGGGTTGAAAATTATAGTAAAAAACAACATTTAAGCTATTCGGATTTAAATAAAGCAACACAAAACATTGATAATAAATCATTTAAGATTCTATTAAGTCATAATCCAGAGCATTGGGAAAGAGAGATTATGCCTGAAACAAATATTGATTTAACCCTTTCTGGACATACACATGCGGCGCAAATGGGTGTGCAACTGAATGGAAAAGTGTATTCGCCAGCTGTATTTTTATACAAACAGTATAATGGACTTTACGAAAAAGAGAATCAAAAAATTTATGTATCACGCGGAATTGGATATATCGGATTACCTTTGCTAATCGGCCTTAACCCCGAAATTACAGTAATCAAACTTAAACGAAAATAGAATTTTTATTGGGTTGAATTTGAAGATTTGAAAATTATATTCAGCAACAATTGACGTATATTTACTTCTTATTTTTTTCGACCCCCAAACCCCCAAATGGGGGCTTTAAGACGAAGGCTCTAAATTTTGTAGAACGAAAACAATCTCTTAATCGAACTCTTTAGCCCCCATTTGGGGGTTTGGGGGTCAACTTATTTAAACTCTAATGAAAAAAATCAGGTTTATTACAAACGCATTTATTTTATCCCTACTCTTGGGACTAACTTCCTGTACAAAGAAATCGACAGATGTTATACGAATTGGCGTTTTACAGGGACCAACAGCCATAAGTTTTGTACATTTAATGGCTAATCCGCCTCAAATTGAAGGAAAAAAAATTAAATTTATAATAAAAAGTGACCCACAGCAAATTCAGGCATTGATGTTGAAAAACGAACTCGAATTTGCGGTACTGCCTACTGTTATGGCGGCCAATTTATACAATAAAAAACTCAACTATAGCATGGTAGCTTGTCCGGTTTGGGGTACATTGTATATTGTTACCAATAATGCTGACACACAAAATATGGGTGATTTAACCGGAAAAAATATTTCCGTTTTTGGTCAAGGTGCTACTCCGGATGTGTTGCTACAACGGTTTTTGGAGCAAAAAAACATCGACAATGTAAAAATTGATTACAACTTTACTAACAACAATGACCTTTCGATGGCTTTGTTAAACGGCCGTGTACAGATAGCTGTTGTTTCCGAACCAATGGTGAGTTTGCTGCAAAGCAAAAGTTCTGATATACATGTAGTTTCGAAACTAAACCTCCAAGAATATTTTGAAAACTCCGATAAAGATATTTTTACACAAACAGCTTTTGTTGTACGCAATGAGTTTTCGCGCGATTATCCAACTACCATGCACGAAATTTGCGAAGCCTATTCGTCGAGTTGTAATTTTGTAAACGAACAACCCGAAAAAACAGCCAAACTACTTGTTGAATACCAAATAGTTACTAATGAATCCATTGCTTTGGCATCCTTGCCGTTTTGTAATATTCGTTACGTGGCTTCGTTTGCCATTGAGCAAGAAATAAAAAAATACCTCGAAATTTTTCACGAATTTAATCCGGCAACTATAGGAGGAAAAATGCCCAACCGAAATTTCATTTATCAACCACAATAAAATATAATTAAGAATTACGAATTATGAATAATGAATAATATGATGAAGAAACACCTGCCTACAGTGCTTTCAATTGTTACAATTTTAATTTTGTGGCAAGTTGTAGCTATTTCGGTGGGTTATCCGGCCATTTTCCCAACTCTCGACCTGCTTTTTGTTGAAAGTTTTCGACTGCTCACAAACAGCACATTTTATGCAGCTCTTGGTGCCACAATTTTTAGAGGTTTTATAGGCTTTACCTTGTCGTTTTTACTGGCACTTTTTACAGGTTCTGTAGCTGCACATTATCCGTTTTGGAAAAAATTTCTACATCCAATTATTGTTATAATTCGTTCAGTTCCTGTTATTTCGGTAGTGCTTGTTGCATTATTATGGTTTTCACCCACTCAATTACCCATTTTTATCGCATTACTCACCATGTTTCCGGTGCTCTATCAGTCTGTTCTGAATGGTTTCGAGCATGTCGACCAAGGTTTGGTTGAGATGTCGACCATTTTTGGCAATTCCCGTTGGCAAACATTTCTCAACATATATCTCCCTTCGGCTAAAATGCTGATTGTGAGTGGAATAAGCACTGCAACAGGTTTTGGATGGCGCGCAATAATTATTGGCGAAGTGTTGGCGCAACCACTACATGGAATAGGTAGCGGAATGAAATTAGCTCAGGTTTACTTGAACGTTTCCGAACTATTTGCATGGACATTTGTGGCAATTCTTGTTAGCTATTCGTTTGATTTACTAATACAATCTATTTCAAAAATTCGATTCTCAGTTTTTTTAACCACAAAAATAATTCATAATTCCAACTTAAAAAAAATAGATTCAACAAAAGAAATCATTGTTTCGCAACTGAATAAATCGTTTGGTACACTTCAAATTTTTCACAATACAAACTTTAAGTTTTTGTCCGAAAAAGTATATTTTCTTAAAGCACCGTCCGGCAAAGGAAAAACAACTTTACTACGCTTATTATCAGGAATAATCAAACCCGATTCAGGTAAAATTAAACTTGAAAATTGTTTTTCAACTGCTTATTCGTTTCAGGATGGCAGGTTATGTAGCTGGTTAACTGTAGAGGAAAATATCCATTTTGCTTTATCAACCCGAAAAGACAGAAAAACACTTTCGGAAAAAGAAATAAATGAAGTTATAACTCAATTGGAACTTACCGAAGGCCTGCAAAAATATCCCAACGAACTTAGCGGTGGACAGCAACAACGCGTGGCATTGGCTCGGGCCTTGGTTGCAAATGCCGACCTGCTCCTACTCGACGAACCATTAAACGGTCTTGATTCGAAATTAAAAATTAAAATTATGCAATTTATAAATCACTATATTACTACAAATAAACCACTTGTAATATGGGCTACGCACGAAGAAATTCAATTAGCTGATTTGAAAATTGAAGAAGTAAACAGTTTTTAAAAAATGCTATTTTACATGCTTATATTTCCCTATTAATGATTATTCTCAACCGCTATCACCACTTCATTTTTCTGATGTTCAATGCGTTTCAAAATGCGGTCGAGATAATCAGCTCCCAGACTGTTTTTAATCCAATTTATTTCTTCCATAAATGTTTTTTTCTCAGCTTCAGTGGCTTTTACGTTTAGCTGATTTCGCCCGATACGCCCCAATGTTCTGTCCGAAAGGGTTTTGTATTTTTCAATGTCGGTGATTAGCATTTTGATAAATGCCATCAACCCATCATTTTTAGCATCGAGTATTTTTAAGGCACATTTCAGGTTTTCGTGGGCTTTTGCTTCTAATGATTTTGGTGCGAAGCCTTTTTTCGTGCTGGCTTTGAACTCTTTTATTTCGGTATATGCCTGCCAAAA
>CAZEEN010000174.1:0-4692 GCA_964511115.1 uncultured Paludibacter sp.
TAGATTTTTCGGAAAAAGAAGAGATGGTCGACATTACGGTTGGTTCAGTTTTAATGGCCACAGGTTTCGATTCGTATACTCCTGAATATGGTGAATTTGGCTATGCTACTTCCGATAATGTAATTACCCTACCTCAGTTTAAACGTTTGATTGATACCCAATTTGACAAATTAACTTACAAAGGTAAAACGATAAAAAACATAGCCTATATTTATTGTGTGGGTAGTCGTCAGACTGATGGTGAAAATACTTATTGCTCACGTAACTGTTGTACATCAACGATTCATGCAGCAGTAACTGCAAAACAAAAATTCGGAGATATTAGCAATTATCATTTCAATCGTGGTTTGCGTACCTACGGAAAACAGGAAATTTTATATGCCGATTCGTTGCGAAGTGGCGATATTTATTTCCAGTCGTACGAAGATGGATTGCCAACTGTAACAAATGAAAGCACTAAAACCATAGTAAAAGTAAATGATGTGCTGACCAATAATCGCGAAATAGAGGTGGAAGCCGATTTGGTAGTGTTGGTAACTGGTATGGTTCCTCGTAGCGACAATAGCACGATTGGTAGTTTATTTAAAATACCAAAAGGCCGCGATAAATTTTTCAACGAAGTGCACATGAAACTTCGTCCAGTTGAGACTGTGATTGATGGAATTACCATTGCGGGAGCGTGTCAAGGACCAAAAAACATAGCCGAATCTGTAAACTCAGCACTTTCTGCCTCAACAAAATCCTATTCCATTTTGAGTAAAGGCGAATTAGAAACCGACCCATTGGTGGCAACTATCGACCCCGAAATATGTACTTGGTGTGGTGCTTGCGAAGCAGCTTGTCCGTTCGATGCTATACTCAAAGTTGAAAATGGCAAGAAAGTAATTGCTGAGATTAACAATACGGTTTGTAAAGGTTGTGGTATGTGCGCTCCTGTTTGCGAGCCCGATGCTGTAAATCTGATTGCTTGTTCGAGCAAGGAAATTATGAGTATGATTGACGCACTTGTTTAAAACTGCCCCCTAACCCCCTTAAGGGGGAATAAGAGATATTACTATTGATTATTAAATTTAATAGATATGACTGATTTAAAGAACGATATACAAGATGATACTAACTCCAACTCCCCTTTAGGGGTCAGGGGCAGTGTAGAAAAAGGAAAAACAGCAAAATACCTGCGCGAAAAGCTGGGAGGAATTCCTGAGCAGGCAAAAGAGAATCTGAAACATTTCAACGGCATTAAAAAACAAATGCTCGAAGCATTGAAAGAAGAAGATTTGACAATAAAACAGATGTCCGAAAAAATCAATATGCCTACCGACGAAGTAATGTATTACTTGATGTCGTTGGTGAAATATGGCTTTGTAAAAACAGGCGATATTGACGATATGGATGAGTATTATACCTATAAATTGAATAACTAATGGCTAAAATAAATCCTGCATTTAACAAAGAACTTGAAAAGTTTGGTTCTGTGAATTATAACGCTTGTTATAATTGTGGCACTTGTACGGCTGTATGTTCTTTGTCCACCGAAGAAGTTTCGTTTCCACGCGAAATGGTCCGTTTAAGCGCACTGGGGCTGGAAGATGATATAAAAGCTTCGCTCAAACCTTGGGAATGTTATTACTGTGGCGAATGCTCTACACACTGTCCGCAAGAAGCAAATCCAGGCGAACTGATGATGTCGTTGCGTCGCTATCTTACTGCTAAATACGACTGGACAGGTCTTTCGGGCTTGTTGTATAAATCATTGCCAATTAGTTTGGCTGCATTTATTGTCACTTTTGCCGGCGTAATTGCTTTCGCTTTTTCGGTAGGTTTTGAACTTGAAAAAATGATTCATTTCGGACACTTGTTTGAAGGAATAGCCATTGGAACAATCGGGTTGGTAATACTTATGCCAAACATTGCACGCATGTGGTATTTTACCATTCTGAAACCAAAAGTAAAAGTGCCGTTTATGAAATATGTAAAGAGCATGGGCGAATTGTTTGTACACATGTTTACACAAAAACGCGCGCTGGGTTGCGACGATAATCAATTCCGCTGGTTCGAGCATTTTATACTGGTAATTGGTTATTTATCATTGCTTTTTACAACTGTGGCGTTAAACTGGTTTGGAACAGATAATTTGTTCGTCATCATTTCAGGTTATGTAATGAGCGCCATTGTGTTTGTGGTTACTATCGACTTTGTGGGAAGCCGCATGAAGAAAAACAAAGAAGTGAGCAAACACTCGCAACCTTCGGATATTTTCTTTGTAGTGTGGTTGTTTTTTATGGGTCTTTCAGCTTTTATGGTTCGCCTGTTTATCGACCTCGATATACTCGAAATGAACAAATGGCTCTACATTTTCCACCTTACTGTATTGGTGCAATGGGCATTAATTATTGTTCCTTTTGGTAAATGGACACATTTTCTGTATCGTTCGTTTGCTATGTATTTTGCGAAATTGAAAGAGAGATGATGTCGAAGGCAAAAGCTTTCAGCGTAGTCAATTCAGTTGCCACTATACTTGCAGTTTCGCCTTCGGGACACGAAAAAGTGATGTTTTTCAAATTGTAGTTTTTAAGTTTTTCGTTAGTATCTAATTGGTGCAGGTTTGGGACTAAACCTACACCAAGGGCTTTGAGAAGGGCTTCTTTTAGTGTCCAGATTTTTTCAAATTCTTTTGGTTCTGAAGTCGATGAAAACACTTTTTGTTTTTCGTAAACGGAAAATGCATAATCAGCCATTGCTTCAATATCTTCATTACCAACTAATTGTTCAATGTCCACTCCTATGCGTCCGATTTTGCTTATAGCAATTATATATGCAGAATGGGTATGACTTACATTGAAAAATACCGGATAATTCGCCAAAAAGGGTTTTCCTTTTATGGTGGTTCGAATGCCTAAATCGGTAGGTGATACTTTCAAATACTCCGACAAAAGAAGTCGAAGCACTGCCCTGCATTGAAGCGCTGCTTTTTGCCGAAATTTTGAATAATGCATACGTTCAGCCTCGTTCAACAGCGCTGTTAACGCTTCGGTACACTCCGGTTGATATTTTGCGTACACAATAATTGTTTGTGCAGAAAAATCAATTTTGGATAAATTATTAGCTTTCAACCACTTCATGAGCTTCTATTTCGGCTAATTTTTTATCAATAATTTCGGCAAAAAGGCGATCGTAGGGTGCTGCAAAGAGCCTGGAATGCTCGCTGGGAATTGTATGCACGGTTATTCCCTTTGTTACAAATTTTGACCAACCATAATTTTCGGGTTCGTAAATATAAAAAGTAGCTTTGCCTGCTTTAAATAAATCGATTGGAAAATCAGCTGCTTTAAGTTGGTATTTTTTCAAACTTTCATTCATGGCAATCAACACATTATCAGACAAAAAAGACAATTGTTCGAGCTCTTCGCCAATATTTTGTTGCTTCAGAATTCCTAATTTGGTTAAATAATACATCATACTTAATCTGAAGTTATTGATTTTGAGCTTAAAAAAACGTGCTTTCTCCGCCTTTGGTGTATTTAAAAATAGCCATGTAAGATAAAATGGGCGTGCAATGAAACTTATTGTATCCACTTTCAATTTTTCGAATCCCGAATTGTAGAAATGTGCCAAATACGACACTGAATCGATTAAACCGGTGAATTTCACATCCTTACCCAATTGCCGCAATTGCATACTCATTTCGTAGGCAATAAATCCGCCCAGCGAAAAGCCTAATAAAATATAAGAGCCCGAAGGTTGCACTCGGAGCATTTCGTCGATATACTCTGTTGCCATTTCATTCAGACTACTTTTCAGTGGTTTACTTCCATCCAATCCACTTGCCTGAAAAGCATAGATGGGGCGTTCGGGGTCGAGATAGGTCGACAATGATTTGTATAACAATATATTAAGTCCGGCACCATGTATCAAAAACAAAGGCGTTTTGCTACCTTCGGTACGGATAGGCACCAAGCAATTCCAAGCATCCGGTTTATCTTCCTGGGTTACTAATTTAGCAAATTTATATATAGTAGCATGTTCAATAAGGCTTGCAAGTGGCAGTTTTAGGTCTTTGTCTTTTTTAAGTTCGGCCATAAGAGCAACTGCTTTCAGCGAATGACCACCAATTTCGAAAAAGTCGTCGTGAATACCAATTTGTTTTACTCCAAGAATTTTTTGCCACAAATCGAGCAGGTATTTTTCGGTTTCGGTAGTTGGTTTATCGATTACCTCATTTTTTTCAGAATAATGTTTATGGCTTATTTCCAACAGCTTACGTTTATCAATTTTGCCATTGAGCGTTAATGGAATGGATTGAATAGCTATAAAACTATCGGGTATCATGTAAGCCGGAATGCTTAACTTCAATTGAGTTTTTATAGCTTGTGTCTCAATACTTTTATTAGCAAATTTTATAAATGCAACGAGTGAGACTTCGCCCTTATCCGTTTTCTGAGCTAACACTATGCTATTTTCTATCCCCGCAATTTTATTGAGTTGTGCCTCAATTTCAGCCGGTTCCACTCTATAGCCTCTGATTTTTAGTTGTTCGTCGGTTCGCCCCACAAAATGAATAATGCCATGCTCGTCGGCATACACTTTGTCGCCGGTGCAATAACAACGAATTTGTTCGTTTTCCGGTGCATTAAGCCACACAAAAGCCTTGTCGTTTTTCGTGTCGACATATCCGGGCGAAACGCTGCTTCC
>CAZEEN010000174.1:4792-6421 GCA_964511115.1 uncultured Paludibacter sp.
TAATTTGCTGTTTTTCAACAAAATGAATCAATTCGTTCGTATCAAGCATTTCGTCGGTTCGGAGGTGCAATGATGCGCCACTGCAAAAACTGCAAAAAATTTCCTCGATACTGGCATCGAACGAAAGCGTTGAAAACTGAAGCACCTTATCGTTTGGTTCAATTTGGTAAAGCGAAATGGCGCCCGATATAAAATTGGCTAAATTACCATACGAAACCTTTACACCTTTGGGCATACCCGACGAACCACTTGTATAAATAATATAGGCTGTATTATCGGCTACGATGGTCGAAAGGTCAGGTTCAAAATACTGAATTTCAATCAGTTCGTCGGACACAATTAGAACAGGTAAGTTTGTTTCAACATTCATTTTGGAATCCGCAAACAGTATGATTTGAGCATCCGCATTTTCGAGAATAAAGTTTTTTCGATCGTCGGGCAGTTTATTGTCGATAGTTAAAAATGCTGCACCCCGATGTAATACCGCCATGATGGATACGAAATAATGATACGAACGGTCGATGGCAACAGCTACAACGCTTTTATTATGTACACCTGCCTTTTTCAAGCTTGCTGTAAGGGTGCGAATATCGCGGTCGAAAGCCGCATAACTATATTGATTTCCGGCATCGTAAATGGCTAAATTGTTAGGGGAAATGTGAACGATTTTTTCAAATGCAGTAACAACATTTTGTATTTCTGCTTGGGAACAAACAGGAGTTTGGAGTTTATGAATTGTTTGCAACAATGTTTGCTCAGGTGCAATTGGCAATAAAGCAAACAATGATGAAGGTTGCGAAAGTGTATTCTCGATAAAAAATTCAAGATTCTCGATGGTTTGTGATAAAACTGAAAATTTTGAATTGATATAGGTGGATATTTTTATTGAATCAGATGAAACTATGATGAATATACTTTCATCGTTATTCAAATTCACCTCTTCGTTTGCAAAAATGATGGGTGGTCGATTTTTTGCTTTTTCTGACAATTCAGGATAACGGTGATATATATTTTGCGTAAAGGTTTGGGCATTTTGTGCAGATATAAATGCAGATAAAATACTTTTAATGGCCTGATAGGCTGTTGCATTTGTTTCCAAATTTAAATTTATAGGTACAAAAGGACTAAATATTCCTGCATCGAAAAGCGACTTTGCTTTTTCATCCTTTGAAGGAATAAGTCCATAAGTAGCTGTTTCAGCATCGCTAAGCCGCATCAAATACAGTGCAATAATTGCTTTTACTGTTTCTATAACTTCACTTTCGGGTGCAATGTCATGACACATTTTTTTTAATTCGGCAGTAAGTGTAAGTTTCACTTCATTTTGTCCGTTGCTGCCGGCTAAAAATGGCCATGTACTATATTCAGCCTTTTGTAATTGTTTTTTCCAATAGCTTTCGTGTTTGGCTATTTGACTAAAAACAGCACGGGTATTTTCAAGCATTTCGTTGTTTGGAGCAGCTAAAGTTTCACCCAACAACAATAAATCTTCCGTTAAAATTTGACTTCCATCAGGAGCGAAAATTATTTCGGGAATTACAAATCCATCCTTGCAGTAGAAGCCGCATTTGCCATTTACCGTAGCTATTTCACCTGCTTTGCCATAGCTGTTTTTTAGTACAATCGCTT
>CAZEEN010000175.1:0-6399 GCA_964511115.1 uncultured Paludibacter sp.
TTGTTTCGAGGTAATCTACACCTTCCAAATTCGACAATGCATCTTCAATTTTACGTGAAACTGAGGTTTCCACCTCCTGCGGTTCTGCTCCTGGGTACATGGTTTTGATTACCACTACCGGTTGGTTAAAATCGGGTAAAAGCTCGTAACTTAAACTTCTGTAACCAATAATACCTAGCAAAGTAAGTACGCTGAAAAACACGATAATCAGCGATGGGCGTTCTATTGCAATTTTAGTTATATTCATTTTCTTACTATTTAATTCTTAATTGATACATTTGCACCATCAAAAAGATTGATGAAACCATTGGTTATCAGCACATTTCCTTCATTCAATCCGCTAGATATAATCACTTTGTTTTGTACCCTGCTCGCAATTGTAATGTTTTTCAATACTGCTTTTCCGTTTGAAATAATATATAGTTGCGGTTGAAAATTAGAACCTACAACGGCGGATGCCGAAATAATTATATGCTTTTCTGCATCGGTATTGTTCAAATTTACTTTTCCAAACATACCTGATTTTATTCTCAAATCGGAGGTGTTTTTTACCGAAAACTGAATGGGGTAACTATTGCCCATATTGGCTTTGCTGCCTACTAATGTTACTTTTCCTGCTAACGAGTTTTCAGGATATGCATCTGCTTGAAGCGAATAATTTTGATTCATTTTGAATTGACTCAACTCATTTTCAGGTACATACACTGTAAATTTCAACTGCGAAATGTCAGTAATTTGTATCAATGGTACTCCGGGAGCTGCAAACGCACCTTCTTCAGTTAATTTGGCTGTAACAATTCCTGCAAATGGTGCTTTGATAGTGGTTTTGTTGAGTTGCTCTACGATGGTAGCACGCTGTACTTTTGTCGATTTTAATCCCAACTCAGCTTTTTCCAATTGCACACCTTGAATGGCATCTGCCTCAGCAAGTATTTTGTAACGGCGCACATCATTTTCGATTCCTTCTATCTGAATGTCAATAGTTTGCAGTTGCAATTTTAGCAATGCATTGTCCAGCAAAACCAACGACTGTCCTTTGCTCACTACGCTACCAGCATCTACCAATACCGAATTAATTTTGCCTTGAATATCGGCACTGATTTTTGTTTCTTTGTTGGGTTCAAAAGTACCGGTATAGAATAAACTATTTCCTATCAGTTCCATTGCTAATGTATCGACTTGCACAGGTATGGGTTGATTTTTATCGTAACGATACACTCTATCAACAGTTGTTTCTTTGTTGGTTTTCAGTTTGATAAAAACTACGGCTATAACTGCCAATGCCAATACTATATAAATTATATTTTTCTTCATGATTTCTATTTTATTGAAAATTCCTAATTCTTAATTCTTAATTGAAAGAAAGGTTTCCCGTTAGTTTTTTTAATTCTAATTCAGCTTTTAAAAACTCTACTATTGCCGAAAGATAGTTTTGTTGCGATTCGCGCAAACTATTGTCAGCCAATAAAATTTCCGTTAAATTTGCTGTGCCTTGCTTTTGCTGTAATACAACTTGGTCATACACCGTTTGCGATAATTCTATTTGTGCCAATGTATTTTCCACCGTTTGCTGTGCAGTTAGTTTTGTTCGCTTTGCGTTGTCGGTCAGCATATAATTCTGTTCGGTTGCCAACTCTACTTGCAATTTGCTATTGGTTATTTCCAATTTCTTCTGATTAATTTTTCGCTGTGTAACTGTTCCACTAAAAAGAGGGTAAGTTAACTGCACACCTACAAAACTCACTGGGAAAAATTTCAGAAAGTCATTGGGCTTTTCGTCGTACCCAAAACCGGTTTGCCCATACGTTCCGTAAAGCGAAAGTGACGGCAAACGGGAATTTTTCAAGTTAGATAATTCACTTTTCAGAAACATATTTTGAGTTTCAACCAGCTGTATGTCAATAGTTTTTTTCGATGAAAAATCAGCGTTGTTTTTAAATTCGATAGCCGAATTAATTTCCATTTCTTGCGTAATAGGAATTCCCATGCTAAACTTTAAGGCATTTATAACTTGAGCTATTTTGCTACCCACAATTTCGAGCTGCGTTAGCAGTTGCGCTTTTTGCAGTTCCACTTTTGTTACATCCGACGATTTTAGCATGTCCTGCTCACGGAGCAATTGCATGTTTTGCAGCAAGCGATTTGTATTCACCAAATTACTGTCGATAAACGCTTTTTGTTTTTGCAGTATTTGTGCATTGTAATACAGATTTGATATGTCGAAAAATACCTGCTCTTCCGTTTTCTGCTGTTGTAGTTTGCTCATATCTTCAGCAATGGCGGTTGTTTTCATGGCGCCCAAAACTTGCGCATTAAACAGTGGCATAGCAAATTGAAAATTGAAATTCATATTGTGAGGTACGCCAAACTGAGCTTCTTTAAACTGTCCGGCTGGAGCTGTAGGGTTAAAGGTTGATAGTGGCATTAATTGATACGGCAAATCAAAATAATACTTGTAATCGCCATTCACAGTGAGTTTTGGTATTAAACCTGCCACTGCTTCTTTGTGTCGCTGCTCGCCTATGGCCACGCTATTTTGGCTTATTAACAGCATTTTATTCTTTACTTGCGCCGTATCTATACATTGCTGAAGTGTCCATTCTTCGGCTTGCAAAGGCGAAATCATTGCTCCAATTATCAAAAGGAGAAATGCATTTTTTAGTTTGTGAGTACTTACTAACATGTTTGTATAAAAAATTTTAGTTTTCAATTTTGTTTTTAATTGTAAAATAAGCAATTGCAGCGAACACAAAAGTAAACGATGTTCTAAAAATCATTGCTCCAACTGTTTTGGTTTCGTAAATTCCCCCATTGTTGATATAGAAAATTAATCCGATAATTGCCATGCTAAGAATTGACGTAGAAATTATTAAGACTTTGCTTGTCCAACTCTTTGTTTTGACGAATCCATAGGCTGAAACTAAGTAGAGTAAGCTGCTTATAAAATTTGCCCACACTACAAACAATACATAATTTCCTTCTTTGGCTCTTATGCCAAATAAATCGAAAATTACCGATGTGCTCAGGAATAAGGTGAGCAAACCAAATGCGCCCAATATGGTTGCGAACAAATAAGGAAGTGCCTTTTTCATGTGTTTCATTTCGTTTTTATTAAAGTTAATAATGAGTCAATCATTTTGTTGCCACTCTCTTTCAAATCAAATTCAAAACTGAACAACCGCCATTTATACATTTGAAGTTTAAAAGTTCCCATAACTACATACACAAGTTCTTCGGTAGAAATTGCTTTTGTAAATATGTTTTTTTCTTGTCCATCAGAAATTAAAGGAAATAGATGTTTCATTTTCATTGCTAACAATTTCATAATAGCTTCATTAATCCGTAAACTCTCGTCCATTAATCCGTCCGAAAAAACAGCCACAACATAGTGTCCATTTTTGCTAAAGAAATTAAACTGTTCATCGAACATAGCCCTGAATTTCTCCTCTGGATTTGTAGTTTGAGGTAGATTTGATAATCTCTCATCTATGCTTTCTGCCAGATAATCCATCATGGCAAGTATAATATCTTCTTTACTTGCAAAATGTCTGTAAATAGCACTTTCCGAAAAATTCATTTCTTTTGCCAAGTTCTTTATTGTCAGACCACTTGTACCTGATTTGGTTAGAATTTTACCGGTTGCTTCAATAATTTCTAATTGTCGGGGAGTTATTTCCATATTCTTGAGTTTATCTGATTATTCAGCCTGTAAAAGCTTTGATTTGTTTATGTATTTAGTCTTTTAATTTATAACACCGCAAAGTTAGTGAATGTTCGCTCACATTAGATATTTTTCTTGAATAATTTTGTTATATTAATAATTATTGTGTTAGATATTTATATGTTGTAATTATTCGACCCTTCGAAATCTTTCTGTTTTACTGAAAAATAGGATTTTTGCAGTCATTTGTAACTCTTTTTTGGTTCTATCTATAAATTTAAATTCACAATTAGATACAAACCCATTTGTAATTTTTAGTTTACAGGTGTACTTATCCGAAACAGGAACATAATTGATATTTGAAAGTGTCAACTGCTGAACTTCTTTTTTGCGATTATCTTTTGTAACTTCAAATATTCTCCCTTTAAAGTTTTCCTTTTGTTGACTTATATCTACTGTACTACTTGATGTTCCAATTTTCCATATACCAATAATTTCTTTTTGAGCAGAAATTTCATAAATTGATAGTAGAGTAAAGAGAATTAAAAAAGTATTTTTCATATCACTTTGATATTTTCTTACAAATAAATTTTGTTGTTCAGAAGTAAATTGATTTGGATTCTTTAATTGGTAGATCTTTATATTTCCAGATTATCATATAATTATAGTTTAATATTGATTTTTATATAAATGTAAGTGAGTATTCGCTCACAAAGATAGATGAAGTTTTTCGAATAATGCAATATCGGTTGTTTTTTAGTTTAGATTAACTATTGACAAAGAATTTACATAACATAATTGGAGAGTTCTTTTTATCTTTACCCCGTCAAAAGTATTAGCATAATTTAAAATGAAAGTAAGAGATAGCGGTATGCCCGAGGAAACTAAGTGGAATGACTTTTTTGATACAGATTTAATTTTATCCGAATTGAATATTGATTCAAAAATCGTTGACTTAGTAGAAATTGGAAGTGGATACGGAACATTCACAATTCCCACAGCAAAGTTGATTCGGGGGAAATTGTTCGCTTATGACATTGAATACGAAATGATTGAAACACTCAATCTAAAAATCCAAAAGGAAAAAACAAACAATGTTGTATTGGAGAAACGAGACATTCTAACTCAAACCTGTGGCCTTCCTGACAATTCAATAGACTACGTGATGTTATTCAATATATTACACCACGATTC
Organism: uncultured Paludibacter sp.; assembly: GCA_964511115.1. GTDB lineage: Bacteria > Bacteroidota > Bacteroidia > Bacteroidales > Paludibacteraceae > Paludibacter. The sequence continues at coordinate 4,856 of CAZEEN010000175.1, forward strand.
GCCTTTGGAGATTATAATCGAAGCTTATCGCATTCTAAAACCGAATGGAAAAATAGGAATCATACATTGGAGAAGTGACATTTCAACTCCACGAGGTCCCGATTTGAATATCAGACCAAAGCCAGAGCAAATTACAAGTTGGTTTGACCAACAAAAATTCCATATAGACAAACAGCCATTTATTATTGAACCCTATCATTTTGGATTAATCATTTCAAAAATTTGAAGAACATGAAAGTCGGAATTATTCTCGAAACAAAAGAGTACGAAAAAGCATGGAACGCTTTTCGTTTTGCAGTTACAGCTAAGAAACAAGGTCACGAAGTAAAACTGTTTCTTATGGGCGAAGCCGTTGAATGCGAAGGCTTAACCCACGAAAAATACAATGTGGACGAACAACTGAAAAAGTTTGATGAAGTGGGTGGCGAAATTTTGGCTTGCGGCACATGCTTAAAGTCCAGACAGTTAGATAGTACGGATGCTTGTCCAATCTCAACCATGATTGATTGTGTCAATGTAGTAGTTTGGGCTGACAAAACTGTTACATTCTAACAACAAAAATTAAATTCATTTTTTCTTTCTAAAATGAAATTTAAACCAAACAACTATTCCACCAATGAGTGTAAGCAGTATTAGGATGCCACTTAGCGGAACAACCAAAATATAAAACATACCTAAAAATGCTCCGTAAATTCGCCCTGTGTGAACTTCGAGTGCTAAGTTCCACAGCGACATGGGGGCATTTTCTATAATGTTTTCCTGCATTGGCGTGAACTCACTATAACCATTTATATTAATAGCTCCATGTTGATATTCAAAGGCAATTTGCTGCCCTTTAAAATCAGAACTATAACCCGAAATTTTATAATCGCCAACGGGTGGTCCTTTCTTTATGGGACGCACGTAGGGTTGTTTTTTTATTAAATCGAATACTTCACCCGTTTTGTAATCCCAACTGAAAAGCCCTTCGAAAGAGCCTACCATAATGTTTTCGGCATCTAATTGCTCAAAAACGGTTACACCCATTACGCTGGCAGGTGGTTGTATCACAAACATCTTTGCCTTATTTTTAAAATCTTTATTAAATGAATAAAAACCTTCGGATGTGGATATTATAAATAGTTCCTCTTCGGGAATATACATCACCCGACGGAGTACATCGAACCATGGATTGGGCGTGTCGAGTTCGGTAAAAGGTATTTTGGCTACCCGATTATAAGCAATGGCTATCAAAAGCGGTGGGCGAAGAAACATTCCTGTGAGTGTGGTTAATATCAGGAAAATGGCTGTTATCCAACCAATTTTATTGTGCCATTTCAAGTTCCATTTGTGCGTTTTCCGTATCGATTCTTGTTTTGGTTTATTTGTTTTGGCTTTTTTAATTTGTCGTTTCGAGAAAAACAAAATCACTCCACCCACACTTAAGAAAATGAAAACCAATGCCATTATATCTACCAATAGTTTACCAACTTCGCCATATATTTCGCCACTGTGTATCACCCAAAGTGTTTTAAACAGCCCCACTTTGTTGTCGTAGTTTTCGG
>CAZEEN010000176.1:0-3125 GCA_964511115.1 uncultured Paludibacter sp.
CCGCCATAATTGGTAATAGCCACTTCCAATTGTCCGTTTTTCAAAAAATAAAGGCCAACTTGTTTGCCATTTATTGTTTTCTGGAAATCAGCAGCCTTTAACGAAAAGCAACTCCCTTGTGGAGAGTTGCTTTTGCTAAATAGTGAAATTACTACAAAAAGAGTTGCCAATAGCAATAGATTTCTTGACTTGTTCATTGGATTATTTTAATTCAATTGTTTCAACATTTTTAAAATCACCGCGTACCGATTCAAATTCTTTTTTCATTTGACTCAAAATCTTCGGTTGTTTTTTTGCCTGATTAAGTTTTTGTCCAATATCCTTCTTCAAATTATAGAGCTGATAATCTGGTGAACAACCAATTTCGATATTCACTTCTTCCAACACTGCATCTCCCGGATAAGGTGGAATCATTAACCAATCGCCTTTACGAAAAGCAGTTTTGGTATTGGCTTCTATCACAAGACTTTTGCGACCTTTGATGCTTTTACCCATAAAAACATCCAACAATTGTTGGCTATCGGTAGGTTTTGAAATTGCTCCAACTAATTTGGAAAGCGATTCAAGTAAATCGACCTGACAAACCAATGCATCGGAAACCTGTGGTTTAATTTTGCCTTTCCAATAGGTGAAAAACGGAACCCGACATCCGGCTTCGTACAAACTATATTTACCACCTTTCAATGGCCCGTTGGGTTTATGATCGCCCAATTTTTCAACAGCATCATCGTAATAGCCATCATTTAATACGGCTCCATTATCGCTCGAAAATACGATTAGGGTATTTTCCAAAATGCCCTCTTTTTCAAGTGTTTTGATAAATTCACCTACACACCAATCGGCTTCTAAAATAACATCACCACGCGGTCCTAAGCCCGATTTACCCACAAACCGCGGATGTGGTGTGCGGGGCACATGTGGTTGATGCATGGCGTAAAACAAGAAAAATGGTTTTGATTTATGCTCTTTTACATAGTTCTGTGCTTTCACTAAAAAGTAATCTGCCATGTCTTCGTCCACCCAATTGGCACTTTTCCCGCCTTTTACATAGCCTATGCGCGGAACTCCGTTTACAATGGAACTATTATGTCCGTGATGCCACTTCATACGAAGCAATTCGGGATTTAATTTGCCGGTTGGCTCACCTTCAAAATTGGTGTCGTAATTCACCTGAATTGGGTCGTTTGGATCCAAACCAACCACATTTCCATTTTCAATAAAAACTGTTGGTACACGATCCTGAGTAGCGGCTATCACACACGAATAATCAAAACCAACCTCGTTAGCTCCCGGGGTAATTTTCTTATTCCAATCAACAATACCTGTACCCATTCCCAGATGCCATTTGGCCACTACTGCTGTTTGATAACCCGCACTGCGAAGCACTTTAGGCAGGGTTTGTTGTTCAGTACCTATCAAAAGAGGTGCAGTACCAGGCAAAATTTTTGCATCTTTATTGCGCCATGGGTATACGCCTGTAAGCAAACCATAGCGACTTGGTGTACTCGTAGCCGAAGTAGCATAACCGTTTGTAAACCTCACACCATTATTGGCAAGTGCGTCAATATTTGGAGTTTTAATCTTACCTCCATAGCAACTAATATCACCATAACCCAAATCATCGAGATAAATAAAAACGATATTCGGTTTTGAAATGTTGTTTGCTGCAATTACAGGCACTATTGGTAGCGCGAGTAGTGATAATATTGAATTTGAAATTCTCATTCTTCCGTATTTTTCTTTTTAGCTTTTTTCTCTTTTTTAATCAATGGAAATATATCAGATTCAACACGTCCATTCTTTGCTATATTCAGAAATTCTGCTTTTAATTCGGGCATTGAAGCAGATAAATCTGTTTTTTCATACGGATCTTTTGCCAAATTGTAGATTTCGATAGTTGGCTCCTGGCCTTTCACATTTTTAATCACTGCTTTCATATCGCCTTTCCGGATCCCCTGAGCTTGTGCACGTTCCCAATAGAGGTACTCGTGTTGAACCTGTTTTTTATTTTTACCTAAAAGTGTTGGTAAATAAGATATACCATCAATGTTATCTGGTTTTTTTACTTTGACAATATCTGCACAAGTAGGCAGAAAGTCCCAAAAGGCAGTTATGTGATTAGATGTACTACCAGCTTTTATTTTTCCTTTCCAACTTGCAATCACCGGACTTTTTATACCACCTTCGTACATTTCAGTTTTACGTCCATGCAGCTGTCCGCCTGTTTGTAAGTAGCTGTCTTCATCCGGTCTAAGTGCCGAGCCATTATCACTTGCAAAAATTATCAAGGTATTGTCCAACAGATTCAACGCTTTCAGTTTTGCAACAATTTCTCCTACTTGTGTGTCAAGACGCGAAGTCAACGATGCATATTTAGGCACAGAAAAATCTTCTGCATGAGCTTCACCTACAGGGAAACCTGTTTTTTTTGCATAATATGCCAACACATCATCATCTGGTTGATGATAGGGTGAATGTGGTAAAGTCGGTGCAAAGTAGAGGAAGAAAGGTTTGTTCTTGTTTTTATCAATAAATTTTAATGCTTCCTCTTCAATAACCACCGGTGTATAGACTGTAAATGGTGTTTTGATATTGCCCGTTAAAGTTACAGAGTCGTCATTTTGACGAAGGTAAGTGGTATAATAATCATGTGCATGACGTTGACAGTTATATCCGTAAAATTCATCAAACCCTTGTTTGTTTGGCGAGCCTTCTGAGCCAGGAAATCCTAACCCCCATTTACCAAATGCTCCAGTGCTGTAACCGGCACTTTTCATTACCTCAGCAACAGTAACATGACTTGCCGGAATGGGTTCATTTCCCTCAAATGGAAATGGTAGATTGTCTCTTACCCAAGCATGTCCGGTATGCATTCCAGTCATTAATGCACCTCTCGAAGGCGCAGAAATATTTGAGCCGCAATAGGCATTTGTAAATCTCATTCCCTGTTTTGCTAATGCATCGATATTGGGAGTTTCAATTACTTTGCCACCAAAACAACCAGCTTCGTGATATCCCAAATCATCAGCCAGAATAAATACAATATTCGGTTTATCGGTTGATTTAGAAACAGTTTTCTTTTCTTTTGCACCTGCATTTAATGCTAAAAGTGAAACTGCAGGTAA
>CAZEEN010000176.1:3225-6316 GCA_964511115.1 uncultured Paludibacter sp.
CGCGATTCAACCCAATCTGCGGGCATTGGAACGGTTTTAAAACCGTATTTCTCGAAAAACTTATCAAACATATTGTAGTACTTCTCTTTGTACATTTTTTGCATTTTTTCTTCGCGTGCTTGCGGATAATAATCAAAAATGTCCCCTTTTCCCAATGCACGTGGGTCTTTCTGCTGTTTCAAAACCTTATCCATTTTTGATTTAAGCTCTTTTATCACTGAAGCATATTTGGGGTTGTCGGCTAAATTATGCACACAATCGGGGTCTTTCACTATATCGAAAAGTTCATCGGTTGGGCGTTTCCCAAAAGCCAACAAGTAATACTTGTAATCCATATCTGTTTCCTTTAATTCGGTTAGATATGTTTTAGTTGGTGAGTCGTCCGTATTATTATATCCGTATTGAGGATCTCCGGCTGGCCATCTATTTTCTTTATAGTTATGCACATAAAGATATTTATCAGTCCTGATGGCACGTGCAGGATAACCTACGTTTATTTGATCACCTTCTACTCGTCCCATATCGTGACGTTCTTTGCCGACTAATGAGAAATCGCGGGTTTTATCAATTCTACCTGATTTTTCAGAGAGCAACAGATTCAGAAAACTTTTTCCTGTCATTTGTTTATGAGGTTTTAAACCGGCTGCTTCCATAATAGTTGGAGCCACATCAGGGAAATTTATGAAATCGGTTACAGTTCTGCCCGGTTTTATTTTATCACCCCAACGTACTACAAATGCTTCGTGAAAATCTTCGTTGTAAATTTGACCTTTAATTCGTGGAAATGGCATGCCCTGATCGGAAGTCGCAATAATTATGGTATTATCAATAAAACCATATTTGGTTAACAGTTCTAACGCTTTACCTATCATCATATCGTGGTATTCAACCTCTAAAGCATAATCTGCTAAATCGCCACGCACCAACTCATTGTCAGGAAAAAACTCCTGAACATTGATTAGATTCAAGTCAATTCCAGCTTTTTTGTAGGAATCTTTCTCGTATTTACGATGTGCTTCATGTGTTCCAAACCAGAAGCAAAATGGTTTACTTTTGTCTAATCTCTTCAAATACGCTTCGAAATTGGAGGCATAATCCTTTTTGCTGATGCCTTTTGTGGGTGGTGTTAACGAAATATCATTGTATTCCCAACCAGCAGGATTGTGTTTACCGTAATATACTCCCGGACTCCATCCTTTTCCGGTAAACCCGATATCATATCCGACCTTTTCTAACTCAGTCGGATAAAAAGTAAATTTTTCGGGCATTACAGGAATGTGATTAGCTGCTTCTTCGAGTTGCCATGAATATCGACCTGTAAGAAAACAAGCTCTGGAAGGCGAACTTTTTGGATTACAAACATAGGCATTTGTAAACATCACACCTTCGTTGGCAATGCGGTCGAAGTTGGGCGTTTTAATATATTTACTACCATAAACACCCATACTGTTGCGCGAAATATCGTCGCCCATAATCACTAATATATTAGGCCGTTTGGTTTGGCTTATAGCATTAGCCGATAAACATATACCCGCCAAAGCCAGGCTATACTGAGTAGTTTTTATAATTGAATGTATCATGCTGTTGAATTTTTTTATTTTTTCCTAATAATATCTACTTCTATACCATTGAAAATGTCATCTTTCTTATCGGTATTAACCAACATAAAATCAGAACCGAATTTTCCTTTTCCATTTACTATAGGACTTTTGATAGAAATAGTTTCTGTTTTCCATTTATTATCCCCAATACCTTTAACCTTTAGAGCAGATTTCATTTTTTTTCCGCCTTTGATATAGTTCAACGACCACGTAGAACCAGCAGTTTTATCGAGCCATGTAATTTTAAATGTAAGGCTTTCAGGTTTAGAATCCACAAACATTTCGACATCAAATTTGAAATACATGGTATTTTTACCTGTTGCATTTTCGAACGAACGTGCAAAGCGATCGTATTTGGAGGAATTCTCGTCAATAGTGCCTCTTACCCTGAAAAGTCCAATGGATGTTTCGTCGGGTTTTATTTGAGTTAAAAAACGTTCGTAGTTCCCCTCTGCAATATCCCAACCTGCATCGTTATACCCTTTTTGACGCTCACGCTGGTTTACTTGTCCTACAATTACTGCCTCTAAATCATCAATTCGAGCACCTCTCGAGGCATAAGCTTTACAAATATTTGTATATCGTTCCAGATTTTTTTCACTCGCTTTTCCATAAATTTTCTCAGGAAATTTTACTGTGTCGGCTGCATTAAGACCTTCGTGAAACACAGATATAGCAGCAGTGGCAGTTGCAGGATATACCTGTTGCGAATACTTATTATACATTCTGAAAATATCACTGATTTCATTACGCTCATATCCGTATTTTACCGCATTTTTTTGCATATTAGTAGAGGAAACACCTGTATTTATTGCACTCATCGCTGCCCAATAAAAACCTAATTCCCGGTTGATATTGAATATTGGTTTATTCCATGATTCATCCATTTCGGCGGCTGAAAACAATTTCATTCCTTTCGGATTAATAAGGTAAGGTGTCCATTGCTCTTTGAATGATTGTTCTCCTGTTAAATGATGGCCCCTGTTAAAAGCTCCACCTTTTATTCCAAATCCAATTTGTGGATTGATGACATTCATTACCCAATTGTATGCAATGGGTTGTTTTTCAGGATCTACACGATTGAATACCAGTACAATTTGACGATCTTTTACATCGTTGAAACACTTTTTAAATTGGGTAAAAGCCTCTAAACGAAAGTTTTCCCATTCATTTTTCTTTTCAATGTTGTATTGTTCTTCTTTGGGTTCTCCTTTATAAGGTTCTTCGTCGCCTGTTGCTCCTGTTTTTACCTGTACAAATGCAATGCAATCAAATTTTTCTTTCGGCTGATTACGTAGAAAAAGCGAAAACTGATTGATCAACTCAAAATAATATTTTTTGTGGGCATCGCTAACATAATAAGGGTAATTAATGAATTTTTTATCATGTTTATATGGCTTATGACTGTTTACCTTAACCAATGGCACGCCATGAGTGTATAACCAATCAGGTGAATCGGGTCCCACATTGATACTTATTTTAACCAGTTT
>CAZEEN010000177.1:0-6316 GCA_964511115.1 uncultured Paludibacter sp.
ACCTAATTGTGAGTGCTGGGTCAAAATTAGAAATTGCTACAGATAGTCTTTTCACTTCGCCTCAATCGAGTATAATTTTGCCTGCTGTAGGTGATACCGTTTATGTACGTCTGAAAAAAGGTCTTCCAATTGGCATCACAACTGACGAAACAACCAAAGTATCCATTACTTCTACTGGATTTATAAGTAAATACATACAGTTTAAGGGTAATTCTGTATTAGAATTAGCTGTTAAAAATGTAAACAACTCAAATATTAAATGTTATGCCGCCAATGGATATCTGAACATTACAGGTTTTGAACCCGGAAAACATATTGCTATATTCAATAATTTGGGACAAATAGTAAAATTGGCTACTGCCACAGATAATACTTCCATAGCACTTCCAACTAAAGGAATCTACTTTGTAAAATCAGATGGCTTTATTCAAAAAGTTGTTTTCAAATAAATTTGAAACAATTCTTTTGAACGAATTATAATCATTAAAATTTAAAGATATGAAGAAAATTAGTATTTTATTATTTATTTTTGCTGCATGCTTAACAATGCAAGCCCAAACACCAATTACTGTGCTCAATGGTGATTTTAGTTCGGGTTCAACTTTGACAGGTTCAAGCCCATGGACTATTACTGGATGGACAATATCACAAAACAGTGGTCTTAGTGCAGCGGGTAATGCAGCTCTCACAGCAGCATCAAGTGGTGTTATTGGAGGGGCACTCACATGTACTGGTACAAATTCAACTGCTGCATCAAGTAACAATCTTAACCAGGGAGCATTATTGGTAGAATCCGATAAGATTGATATCAGTAGCTATGCAGGTTCAACAACTGCTTTTACGTATGCATTTCAAATAAAAGTAGCTACAGCAACAACTGCGAATGCACCATGGAATGTTGTTACAAAAGTGTATGATGCCTCTAATGCTGAAGTTTTGTCGGCAATAAGTCAGACAAAATCACAAGGAAACCTTAAGACGACTGCTGCTGGAACATATCTAAATGCTTCAGTTGTAGGTACACTATTAGGTGCTCCAAGTGCTAATGTAAAGTATATTACCATTCAGGTTCACTTGGGTCAAATGCTCGCGAATACTCCAACACTCGATAACTTTACATTAAACGCTGCAGGTGCTGCTGCAAGTACTACGCTTACGCAACCAGTTAGTACTGCATTGAGTTATGAGATTGGAGCAGGTCCTTCTGCAGAACAATCGTTTCAGGTAGCAGGTGCAAATTTGGGTAGTAATAATATTACCGTTACTCCTGGTGCAAATATCGAAATATCATCTAATTCTGGTTCAGGTTTTGCAACTTCAGCTATAATTTTGACTCAATCTGGCGGAACAGTAAATACAACAACCCTTTATGCACGCTTAATTGCCGATAAAGATCTTGGAACAGTGGGAGCTAATGCAACCAGACAAGTGAATGTTGCAGCTACAGGAACTACTACTAAAACCATTCAATTTACCGGTACTGTAAATGGAATCAAATCCTCTGTTGCAGGCGGCGCCGAAATTAGTTATGCATACGGAGCCGGTCCATCAGCAGAAAAAACCCTAACTATTCAAGGTGTTAATCTAGGCGCAGCTACATCGGTTGATGTTACTCCGGGTTCAAATATGGAGATTTCTTTAGGAACTGGTGTTGCATTTGTTCCAACAAATCCTATCTCTTTACCGGTAGTAACAAATGCTATCACATCTACCACTATCTATGCTCGCTTAAAAGCTGGTTTGGCTGCTGGTAGTTACACTGATGCTACTACGAAAGTGACAGCTTCTGTTATTGGTGCATCTTTTACAAGCAAAGAAGTTGCATTTACAGGTACTGTCAATTTCTCGAATGGATCTTACAATGTTGCCGATGGCAATGAGTTAAATATCAATCAAAACTCAACTTCTGCGACCTTTACTATATCACCTCTGGGAAAAGTAACTTTGCCTGATAATACAACGCTTACAAGTTCTTCCATTACGCTTCAAAGTAATGCAAGTGGTACAGCCACTTTTGTTGATTTGAATACTACGCCTCAAACTGTAACTGGTACGGTGCAACAATACCTTACGGCTGAGCGTAACTGGTACACTTCAAGTCCAATAACTGCTGGAACAGCCGCAGGATTAAACCGTGGTACTTCGGTGCAGACATATTCCGAAAGTGCAAAAGGCTGGACAACTCTACTTGAAACTGATGCATTGGTGAATGGTAAAGGTTATGTATCGGTTGCCACAACAGGTACAGGCACTCTCACTCCCGGAACTGTTAGTTTCAATGGAACCCTCAATTCAGGGACTGTTACTGTTCCTGTAACACGAACTGAAGAGGGAAGTAGCAGAGGTTTCAACTTGGTTGCCAATCCTTATCCTTCGTATTTGGACTGGAGTTCGGTAACAGCCGATCCGCTAAATGCCAATATCGGAACAACGATGTGGTTTCGTACCAAAACAACCGGAGGTTTATACACATTCTCAACTTATAATAGTGACGGAAATGTTGCTGTAGGCAATAGTGCAAATACCACCATTTCGAAGTTTATACCACCTATGCAGGCATTTTGGATACGTGTAAATGCAAATATTGGAATAACAACTTACAGTACAAACATTACCTTTAAAAACTCGATGCGTGCGCACAAAGATGTTAGTGGCAATACATTTAAAGCACCAAAACTGAATAATCAACAATTGTTACGTTTGCAGGTATCAAATGGAACATACTCCGACGAAGCTGTTGTTTATTTCAATGCTGATGCTTCGAATGCTTTTGATAAATACGATTCGCAGAAAATGTTTGAAAACGAAGATGCCTTAAAACCGGAAATTTTCACTCAAATAGGAAATGAAAAATTAGTAATCAATGGATTAAACACCATTTCATACAATACTGAAATTCCATTGGGACTTGTTACCAAACAAGCAGGTAATTTTAGTATTTCAGCCAATGAATTGCTGAATTTTGAGTCAGGAACTAGAGTAATACTGAAAGACAAACTGAATCCGGCCATCGAAACGGAATTAACCCCCGAAACGGTGTATAATTTTAATGCTCCTGTCACAGCTGCTTCTACCGACCGTTTCAGTTTGATTTTCCGTGCTCCTGGCGTAACTACAGGATCAAACAATATCGGAAATGTTAAAACACAGGTATTTGTAAATGCAACCAATCAAATTACAATAATTGCACCTGAGAAAGCGATGTACAGTGTTTACAATGCCGTAGGTCAGCTAGTGGAAAACGGAAGAATAACTTCAAACTCTCAAACCTCAAACTTCAAACTCTCTGTGGGAGTGTACGTGGTAAAAGTAAATAATCAATCAACAAGAGTAATTGTAAAATAGATAATTATGAAAACATACACAGCACCAATTATCGAACTTATTGTGCTCGATAACGAAATTTCCTTGGCATTGGAATCATCTCCACCAGCAGGTCCTTATGAAACAAATAATGTCATCAGTCCAGAGTTCTTTAATAATGATCCCTTGAAAACGAATCTGACTTAAAACAAACGGGTAGAGTTTTTTAGGAAATTATAAAATCAGAAATTAATAACAAACATTTTATTCAAATGAATAGATGTTTGTTATTAATGTTTTAAATACTTGAGTGGAAACACATAGAATACCAGGTTCTTTGTGCATTGAAACAAAACCGCCTATTAAATGATACTTTTTTGATGGGTATTACTTGTGATTTTTACGTTACTTTGTATTCATAAAAACAGTAATATATTTGAATATTATAAATTTAAAATAATGAAAAAAAACGTTTTAGTTGCTACACTCTTATTTGTAGCGTTTAATGCAGTTGCCGCGCTGCAACCTACTGTAAAATACAGTGTAAACAGTCCTGAGTACAGTATTCAATGGGATTCAAAATTTGCTCAGATAAATAATCTCTCACCCGAGATTGAGATTAATGACAAGTGGGTGTCGGTAAGTGAGTTTAAAAGCATTAGATGGGAGAAAAAAGAAGGAATCCGACTGAGTGAAGTGAACAATTATACCGGAAAAGTGGAATATCTTTACCTTATCTGCGAAAACCATCCTTTGATTTCAAATTTTACCATCCAATTTGAACTGATGGAGGGTCGCCCGTATTTGGTTATGAATTCTTCGTTAAAAGCAAGTGCAAAGTTTAAGTTGGGTGGCATCAGACTGTTTAATTCGGCTAAAGAAAATATAGTTTTGCCCGGCAATACAAAAGAATGGATGATTTTTACCGAAAGTGCCTCTGCACCTCATACAGGGGCTATTATGTATCCATATCAATTGGGAACAAAAAAAGCAAATGGTGGTTCTTATTCTAAAGCACATACGGGTGTTTGGTTGAGTATGTTGGTAAACGATAGTAAAAACTGTGCCTTCTCTTTTGCCAGTATTGCCAGTGAATTGTGGCCTAATAACTTTAAATGGGAATTGCCGGTAAAAGATGATTTCAATAAGCTTAAATTATCAGCTCGCAGTGGTGCTATGTTTGAAAAAGAAAAAATATGGGTTCCTAAAGGTAATACTATAACTACTGATGCTTTTCTGGTGGGTTTTTGGGAAAATCAACGCCCAACACAAATATTATTGGAAACAGGCAAAATAATGGGTGAAAATGTTCGCAAAGGCAAACCTATGCGCAGCCCCGAAGCGGGTTGGAGCTCATGGCATACTCACGATCGAAGCATTACTGAAAAATCTTTCCTGACATCAGCCGATTTTATCAATAAAAACCTAAAAGAATACGGTTGGAAGCAGATTCAGATTGACGGAGGATGGTGGACAGAACCAGGACTTTACAAAATTGATGATGTAGACTTTCCAAATGGCATTCGCTACTTGTCGGATTATGTCAATAAACTGGGGATGGATTTTGGACTTCACGTAAGTCCTTTACGTACCAATCCAAAAGATGCAGTCGTTTCAAAAAATCCTGACTGGATTTTGAAGCCGTTAATTACAAAGAAAGTGGCAAAAGGGGATGAAGAAATGGAAACAACTATTGGAACTGTTTATGTGGATGGAAGTCACCCTGCTGTACCCGGATTTTCAGCGGGTCGCTATCAACAAATGGTGGAAGGCTACAGACCATCGTTTATGAAATGGGACCATACCTATGGTGGTTTGGAAGAAGGTAAACGTTTCGATTCAACTATGACTTTTATGCAAGCGCACAATAAAACCATTCGTGCTATTCGGAGTGCTTTGCCCGAAGATATGATTGTTACCCGCAGTATGGGTTATATGTTTGGTGCGCTGGAATGTTACGATGCTGTTCGTATTGGAAACGACATAAATCATCCCGGATATAAATCGGAAGCAGAACCTTATACAAATATTACGTACGGTAAAACATTGGGTACTATCGAAGATGATATTGTGCAAAAAGGATTGATCCGTTTTGCACGTTCCGTATCACAAAACTACTACGTCCACAAAAATATTGCAATATGTGATCCTGATGCATTTTTTGTATCACCACTATATACCATTGAAGAAGCTAAATGTCACATGACTTTACAAGCTATTATGGGTGGGCTTTTCTTCTTTGGAGACAAAGTGGAATCCTTACCTGCTGAACGGTTAGAGTTGTTGAAAAACAGAGACATCATAGCGGTAAACAAATTAGGTGTCCACGCCATTCCATTGGATTTGTTTTCGGGAGTTGACATTCCAACAGTATGGAAGTTGGAAACAGCTGACAGGTTGATAATTACAATTTTCAACTGGCTCGACAACGATGTAACAAAAACCTACAATCTCAAAACCGATTTTGAACTGACAAATTCAAAATACAAATTGACTGAGATATGGACCAAAAAGAATTTCGACATAGTTTCGGGTAAACTGACTCTGACTCAACCTGCTCATACGGTGAAAATTATAGAATTTGTCAAATAATAATTGTTGTATTAAACCATTGATGATAATATTGTCTAATAATAAGTACTTTTATAATATAATTCTAATTTCAATAAAATAAACATGCATAATCCCTTCAAAAAAAACGTAAGCTTTTGTTTTCTTCTTTTCTTTATGTTTTTTTTCAACATAAATTTATTAGTTTCCCAAAAAGTAGCTGTTCCCATTAATTCTTATGGGGTTTGGGATCGTGGTGGAGGAATTGATGATTACTCTGACCCGAAAGCAGATTTCGTGATGGGAATAGAAGTGTCAGCAAGATGGTCTGAAGTTCAACCCAATGGACCTGACAGCTTTGATTTTTCAATATTTCAAAACACCCTCGACAGAGCTGCAAAATATAAGAAACTGGTTAAAATAAGTATCAATGTGGGACCCGATTCACCTGATTGGTTATACA
>CAZEEN010000178.1:0-2988 GCA_964511115.1 uncultured Paludibacter sp.
ACAACTCCAGCAACCCCGCCGGCAAATCTACTGTAATTCGTTTGTTTTCGTGGTCAATTTCCTGAATATAATCGTCACCAACTGGTATTAGGAGTTCATCATCGGCTGTGGGAATAACAAAAAGTGCATTTTCGGTGGTTTGGTCTACTTCGGAGATAATGCCAATTTCGCCTCGCTGGAGGTCGATAAGTGTAAAGCCTACAAAATAGTCGAGTTCAATTTCGGTATCTTCCACTTTTTCGAGGTATTGCTTGGGTAGATATACGGTGAGGCCCGAAAATGTGCGTGCTTTTTCGTCGGAGTAAATGCCTTCGAGCTTTATTAATGCTGTTTCGTTGGATTTGAAACGGTATTCTTCTATAAAAAACGGCACCATGATACCTTGAATTTCGAGAACAAAATAGGGCACATCTTCGGTGTCGAACACATCGGATGTAAAACTCATTGCCATTTCGCCATTTATACCATGTGGTTTATTAATTTGGCCAATAGGGAAAATATCTTCTTTTTTTATCATACTACTATCAAAAAAATGATGCATACAAAGATAATTCAAAAAAATGAGTTGATAGAATTACATCGGCATTGATTTTGATGGTGTTTGTAGAATTGCGACATCGCAATAAAAAAAGTATATTTGCAACTCAAATCAGCCAAGCCACCTAAATGAGTATTTCACGTATATTATCAGGTATAATTTTTCTTGCAATTTTTGCTCTACTGTGGGGATGCAGTAGTACTAAGTTTGTGGGCGAAGGTGAATATCTGCTTGATAAAGTGGAGATTAAGTCGGATGTCAAGGATATACCCGTGAGTGAACTCAAGGAATACCGTCGCCAAACACCTAATACCTTTGTGCTTGGGATTTTTAGAATGCAGCTTGGCATTTATAACCTTTCGCCGAGAGATACAACGAAGCGATTTAATCGTTTTCTGAGCAAAATGTTCCGAAATGTGGGTGAAGCGCCCGTAATTTTCGACCCAATGCTAACGGAACTTTCGGCACAACAACTTCAATTATTGTATAAAAACAGAGGTTACATCAATGCTATAACTGATACTACTTTAGTTTATAAAGGTAAAAAAGTGAAGGTGAAATATAGCATTCACTCTAACAAACCCTACAAATTACGCAACTACAGTACCATTTCGAATCATACGGTATTCGATTCTATTGCATCCGACTCATTGCGTTCTTCAGTACGTAAGGGGATGAATTTTGATACGGATATTTTGAATCAGGAGCGAGATCGTATTACTTCTCGTATGCGAAATTTGGGATATTATAATTTTATCAAAGATTTTATAGTTTATTCGGCCGACAGTTCGCTTAAAAGCAATCAGGTGGATGTAAAATTGGATATAAAATCGAATTTAAAAAACAACAGTGCGCCTATTAACTGGCTGGTTTTTCGTCAGTATTATGTAGGTAAAGTATATTTTGTATTGAATAAAAGTGGCAGCACCGATTCGATTGACAGTCAGCAAGTCGACACCGTTTCGTTCCGAGATTATTACTTAATCGACGCCAAAAATCGTTTTGTAGAGCTCGATGCCCTAATTCACAATTCGTTTATTGAACCAAATAGCATTTACAACGACCTTGCCGTAGAGCGTACTTATTCGGCTTTGAATACATTACCACCTATAAAGTACGTCAATATATCGTTCAGAGAAACAGGTGTGCCCGATGTGTTGGATTCGTATATTTACATTGTTCCGGCAAAAACTATTAACGTGTCGGCCGAAGTAGAAGGAACACTCACCAAAGGCTATTTGGGCGGAGCATTGCAATTGGGTTACATGAATAAAAACCAGTTTAAGGGTGCCGAAACCTTAACATTGCAAGGCCGAATGGCCCTTGAAAAGCAAAATGTAGAATGGGCACAGGAAGTCAGCGGACAGGTACGTCTTATGTTTCCTAAATTTTTGTTCCCGATTGGAAGTTACGATTTTAAACGAAACGTACACGCTAATACCGAATACACAACGAATATAAGCTACCAAAATCGCCCCAACGAGTTTACAACAACCAACTTAACCGGAGGTATGAACTACTCGTGGGCAAAGACTAAATACCGTCATAAATTCGAATTATTCAACCTGAGTTATGTGTACTTTCCGAAAATTGATGATAATTTTCGAACTACTTATATCAATCCGGGCATTTATAACAAATACAATTACGAAGACCATTTTATTATGCGTATGGGCTACAATGGTTCGGTTAGTGGTTATAATCCAAACAGACCACTTCGAAATTATACTGTTTCCAATTATAATCTTGAAAGTGCAGGAAACATATTGTATTTAGCCAATAAGCTACTGGACACTCCAAAGGAAGCGGATGGCTTCTATAAATTGTTTAATGTAAGGTATTCGCAATATGTTCGTGCTGAGTACAGCACTTCGTATTATCAGATTTTTGATAAAAATAATCGCTTGGTTTATCATGCAGGAGTGGGAGCAGGGTTACCCTTTGGAAACGCCAATATTATCCCTTACGAACGTAGGTTTTACGGTGGTGGCGCCAATAGTGTGAGAGGTTGGCGCGAAAGCGAACTCGGACCGGGCGTGTATCAACGTATTGATAATCGTTCGCGCGACTACAACCAGGTGGGCGATTTAAAGCTGGATCTGAATATGGAATATCGAACAAAACTGTTTTGGCAGCTCGAAGGTGCTTTGTTTGTTGATGCCGGAAATGTATGGACTATAAAGGATTATAGCACGGAGCAGCCTGGTGGTCAGTTTCAGCTCGATAGCTTTTACAAACAAATAGCCCTATCGTACGGTGCTGGTATACGGTTGGATTTTTCGTTCTTCATTTTCCGCTTCGATATGGGCGTTCGCCTGTTTAACCCCGTAGAATTGCCCACCGAACGTTGGCGATTCTCACCTAATTGGGCAGATGATTTTAGATTCCACGTGGGTATAGGATATCCGTTCTGAAGTTAGAAATTAGAAGTCAGAAGTTAGAAGTCAGAA
>CAZEEN010000178.1:3088-6315 GCA_964511115.1 uncultured Paludibacter sp.
AATTTTCTACAAATCAAACCAATAACTTTTTTCTCCATAATTTTCAACTACTAGCGTTTTGTTCTCGAAGCGTAGATTGTTTATAAGACTAGCTATGTCTTGTCTCAATATATCGAGTGCATTTTCGGTTAAGTCCTTATGGAAGCCTTTAGCAGCCATTTCGGAAACCAATTGCATGGAATAAATTCGGCTCACAACTTGCCCCAATTCAACTAATTTACGCTGAGTAAGTTGCATGTCCAATTCAAAATTGGTTATGTCGCGAAGGCGTTCAACAATTGCTGGGGTATATGTTTTGAGGTAATTATAGAGTTTTGTTTCTTTAGCCGTTTTCATTAGTTTCAGAAAAGCATCGGCAATTTGATGATACAAAATATCGTTCGAACCTTCGAAAATCTGGAACGGACGACTATCAACCGTTGAGCGTCCTGCAATGTGATTTAGGCGGTAACCTTTCCCGCCCACTAATTGCAAAAGAGATTGTGACGATTCCTGCATCATATCTGTTGTAACGGTTTTAATAATGTTGGCTTCGAGACCGAATGGGAATAAATCGTTCTCAATATCTGCCACTTCGCCAGATTTTATACAAAATGCAGAGCAAATCGTGAAGTTTGCTTGTAAGCGTGCCAATCTGTTTTGTACTTGGTCATATTCTATCAAACTTTTATTGCCTACTAATCGGTTTTTAGCATGTGCAATTGCTTCATCCAACATGCGATGAATAAAGCCCAATCCCATTGCCGGAAATTGAAAGCGACTTCGATGCAATAAATCGAGTAGCATTTTTACACCTGTAGTTTGAGGAATTAATCTATTTTCTTCCGGAACCTTAACATCCAAATGATTTAGTCCATACGTAATTTGATATAATCCTAAGTTTTCGTAATTTTCTTCCACTACAATTTGCTGATTAGGAGCATTTACATCGCACATAAACATTTCTACATCGCGCATCAGAGTTCCTGTTTCAGTTTTTCGTCGGCCTGTGAGTAGCCAAAACTCAGCCATACCTGTCAATCCTTGCCAATGTTTTTTGCCTTGCAAATGAAATAGGCCATTTTTTTCGGTAACCGAAGTTTGCATATTTAGGGCATCGCTGCCATAGCCGGGCTCGGTAATCATTAATCCGCCCATGCTTTGATTATTCAAAAAGCGACTAAATACATGAGGTTTAACAGCATCCTGCCCATACTTTGTAAATGGCTGAATAAACAATGCGTTGTTGATACCAAGTGTTAGCGAAAGTGCAAGCGATTCGTAGGAAGCTGCCGAAATAAAGGCTATGTTTTGCTTTACGTTACCACCAAACCCTCCAAATTCGCGGGGAATGGTAAGCGCCAATGGATTGGTCGACATCAATTCGGCGAGTACAGGAGCCGGAATACCGCGTGTGCTGCAAAATACATCTATCTTATCATCTTGATGGTAAGCACGTTTCATGCTGGCTTTGAAATTGTCTAAAAACTGTTCGAACGAAATGTTTGCAAATGGATTGTCAATCATTGAAATTTGATTTTTGTATAAAAAAAAGAACAAACCGGACGAGTTTACGCCGGTTTGTTCTATAAACAAATTTATAGGGGTATTGTTCTAAAATGTAATTTTTTAATAGTCTTAAGTCAGCATGTGACTTAATCTAGCACTACTAATATTTCTTGCCACTTTTAAAGTTGGTTCGCTTTTCACTATCTTTGTCGCGTTAATCTTTTGTTTTGGAAAAATGAAGAAACGAACACAAATTTGGTTGATTTTCGTCCTATTTGCAGCTAATGTGTTGGCAAAAAACACCTTGGTAGCTACTATCCCGTTCGAAATGGAGGGTAGTTACATTGTGCTCGATGTCCGCATAAATCAATCGACTAAACTGAAAATGATACTCGACACGGGCTTGCGCAACACTATTGTGACCGAACTGCATCCCAACGATAGTCTGGATTTAACTCCCGGCGAACTGCGCGACTTGCTGGGACTTGGCTCCGGAAAAAGTTTTTTGGCTTACGAAAGCGCGGGAAACAAAATTCAGATTGGCAAAATTACACTATCCAACCGCGTGGTTTATACCTTTAAAGAAGATTTATTTAACTTGTCGAAACAAACGGGTGTTAAAATAAATGGGTTGCTAGGTGTCGATTTTTTTAGAGATTACGTGGTGCAAATTGACTACAGTAAACGACGATTGCGCATGTATCGTCACGAACAGTTTATCGCTCCAAAAGGCTACGGTGTAATGCCCATGACACTTCAGCGCCAGAAAATGTACATACATCTTTCGGTACTCGAAACCGATAGTGCCCGTCAAACCATAAAAATGCTTATCGACACCGGAGCTGAACTCACAGCATGGTTCGAAACATTGACCAACAAAGCCGTGAATATTCCCGAAAAATCTATTCGCGGACGAATAGGAGAGGGGCTTAGCGGTGAAATAAACGGCATTTTTGCCCGCGTGCAGCAATTGTGCATAGCCGAATTTTGTGTAAAAGACCCCATTGTTGCCTTTCCCGATTCGGCGGCAATAAGTCAGATTGTGCGCACCTCCGACCGCGATGGAACAATTGGTGGTCAACTGCTGAATCGCTTCAACTTGATTATCGACACCCACAATCGCAAATTTTATTTCAAACCAAACAGTAGCTTTAAAAACCCATTTACCTATAATATTGCAGGTGTTGAAGTGGCACATACATCGGGATTTTTACCACAAGTAGAGGTAATTCAGGTCTGGAAAGATTCACCAGCCGAGCGAGCCGGAATACAGGTTGGTGATTTAATTTCTGAAATTAACTTTCAGCGATTAAGTGAGGTAAGCATTGCCGAAGTGCGACATTATTTTCAAACACCTTCCAAAAATCCTTTGAAAATGCTTATTGAACGAAATGGGTCGTTTAAAAAGCTGGAATTGGAAATGAGGGCGAAAATTTGATTTGCTTTTTAACGCTATAAGTTTAGTGTTTTCTATTTATGACATAACAATTTTTTTGACTTTCTTTCATTACCTTTGCAGTCAAAATAAAGATTATGTTCGAAACAGCTATACAAAAGTTTATAACTACAACTAATTTACCTGCATTTAGCCCCAAAGCCATCTTTTTCGACATGGATGGTGTGCTTTTCGACTCCATGAAATATCATGCACGCGCGTGGACAAATGCTATGCGCGATATTGGAATTACATTTAGCGAATACGAAGGTTATATGAATGAGGGTCGTACCGGACACTCCAC
>CAZEEN010000179.1:0-6306 GCA_964511115.1 uncultured Paludibacter sp.
TTTGTATGCCAAAATTAGTGTTTTTATTTAAAAATCACTATTTTTGACGATAATTCCATTCCTTTTTATTTATATTATTCAAATTTATCGATTTAAATTGTTGATTATTAGTTATGTATAAGCTAAAGTGTTTTTTGTTTCTGATTTTTGTTGAAGCTTTTTCGACTGTTTTACTGGCTCACAACTCGCAGACCTTTAATATCTATTTTAATTTAAATAAATTTGTGCTTAGTGCCTTAGATCAAGAGTATATAAAATCTGAAATTGATAAACTTTCAAATGTCAATGTCAATAGAATTGAAATTATCGGACATACCGACAATTCGGCTGATAGCTTGTATAACATCAAACTTTCGAACCGACGAGCCAATGAGGTAAAGAATACGCTTGTTTCATTAGGTTTTAATGAACATATTATTGAAATTGGATACTTTGGCGAAAATAAGCCGATTGTAAAAAATGATAACGAACAGGAGCGAAAACTCAATCGTAGAGCCGAGATAATAGTCCATTTCACTGAATTAGAAAAAAAATGCTCACTTGGCGATACCATTATTAGAACCAAAGGAGGCAAAGAAATTGTTTTCGATGGTTGCGAATTCAAGGAAATTGAAAATTGCATTGAAATTTTAGAACAACCATCTCAAAATGATTTTAAAAAAGGAATTGTTGTTATGGGTAAAAATACGCATAATTTAGTCAACTATGGTAGGTTGCAAATTAACTTATTGGATGGTTGTGTGAAAAATGAATGTTTTAAGAATCCAGTTCGTATCCGTTTTCCTGTATCATCGCCTCCCGACCCCGCTAATTTACCTTGGGTTTTGGTAAAAGGCGAAAAAACAGTATTACGAATAATTGAAATAAAGAGTAAGTTGTTTTATGAATTTGAGCTCAAATGCCCAACGAGTTGGATAAATTGTAATTGCAAAAAAAATCAAAAACATTAACAAAGCGTGTATTGTATAAAAATATTACGCTATCTTTGAACTGATTATTAAAATTCACCCAAAAAACACTGCGAAAATGAAAACACAGGAAGACGATTTATTAGTTTATGATGAAGACGATGCCGTAAAATTTATCATTAACTTTTTACCTGAAGAATTTAAAGGTAAAATTGACGATACTAAAATTGAATACGTTTTGGATGTAGTGTACGAATTTTACGAAGAAAACGGTTTGATAGATGAAGATTCGGCTGAAGAGGCTAGCATCGACGAGGAAGAGATGTTTAAATTCATTCTTAAATGTTCGAAAAAAGACAAAATGAGCATTGGCGAAGAAGAAATTGAATTGATTCTTGAAGGTGAATACCAGTACGGTAAATCCTTAGGTATTTATAAAGAAGAAGAGTAGAAATCAATACTTTATAGTTGAATAAAAAACTCGGTTGATTGTTTATCGACCGATTTTTTTATTTTTAATATGATTAGTAAATCATTGTTTCAAAAGCACATCGCCACATTCCGCGTACGAAATCTTTGTTTCTCTAAGATGGGCACATTAGCATATTATCACATTGGCACATTTAAAAAATGATTAAGGTAGCAGTTGTTATATTAAATTGGAATGGCGAACGCTTTTTGAGGCAGTTTCTGCCCGTGTTGGTTGCAAATACTAATTACGAGGGAGCTGAAATTATTATAGCCGATAATGCGTCTACTGATGGTTCTATCAACTATCTAAAATCAGATTTTCCGAATCTGAAAACAATAATTCTAGATAAAAACTACGGATTTGCTGGTGGTTACAACAAGGCATTGGAACAAATATCGGTAGAATATTATGTGTTGTTAAACTCGGATGTTGAAGTGACCGAGGATTGGTTACAGCCAATGATGCATTTTCTGGAATCGAATAAAGATGTGGTTGCTTGTCAGCCCAAAATTAAAGCTTTTCACAACAAAAATTATTTTGAACATGCAGGAGCTTGCGGCGGTTTTATCGATTATCTCGGATTCCCATTTTGCAGGGGTAGGGTGCTAGGCACAGCCGAAGAGGACAACGGGCAATACGACGAAGTGTGTGATGTGTTTTGGGCTACGGGAGCTTGTTTGGTGATTCGTTCGGATTTGTTTTGGAAAGTGGGAGCGTTGGACGAAACTTTTTTTGCCCACATGGAAGAGATTGACCTCTGTTGGCGGCTGAATGCGCGCGGTTATCGAATTGTTTGTGTGCCACAAAGTACGGTTTATCATGTTGGTGGCGGCACGTTGAATGTTGAAAGTCCACATAAAACGTACTTGAATTTTAGAAATAACTTGCTAATGCTTTATAAAAATCTGCCGCAACAAGCGCTCTCTGAAATTATGAAATGGCGACTGATACTTGATTACATAGCTGCTATTCAGCTTTATATAACCGGCAAGCCTAAAAATGCTGCAGCAGTAATTAAGGCGCGTAAAGACTTCAAAGTGATGCAACCTGATTTTGTTGAAAAACGCAACGAGAATATATTATATGCTACCCGAACAAACTGCGACGAAATGATAAAGAAGAGTATTATTGTTGAGTATTACTTGAAAAACAACAAGAAATTTAGTAAAATTGTAGCACAAATTAAATAATCTGAAAAATAAAGATGAGAAAAATTCAAAATAAGATACCACAGCCAAAAGAAACCCGATTAAAAGTCAGTGAATCGACTGAATTAATGACTTTTTTATTGGCTAAAATGGGTGGAATGAGCCGCAATGCCATTAAATCGCTACTTTCGCACCGTCAGATTATGGTAAACGACAAAATTACCACGCAATTTAATTTGCTGCTACAGGTTGGCGATAAAGTAACCGTTAATAGTTCGCGTGGAAATATCGAGCTAAATCACCCCAAATTGAAAATTATTTTCGAAGACCAGTACTTGATTGTTGTCGAAAAAAAGGAAGGTTTACTGACTGTAACAACCGATAAAGGCGACGAAACAACGGCTTTTTCGATACTGAAATATTATGTAAAAAAGAGCTCACCGCAGAATCGTATTTTTGTTGTACATCGTATCGACAGGGAAACCTCGGGCATTATTGTATTTGCCAAAACCCGTGAAATTCAATTGGCTATGCAGGAGCATTGGCATGAGGTTGTTACCCGTCGGGTATATGTGGCTTTGGTCGAAGGTAAGGTGGAAAAGGAGTCGGATACAATCGTTACATGGTTATCCGAAAATGAAAAGTCGCTCAAAATACATTCGAGCTCAACCGACAATGGCGGACAGCAAGCAATTACCAACTACCGTTGTGTAAAATCCAATGATAAGTATTCGCTCCTTGAAGTGGAACTCGAAACCGGACGAAAAAACCAAATCAGAGTACACATGGAGGGTATTGGTCACTCTATTGTGGGCGATAAAAAATACGGTTCCTATACAAGTCCAATTGGTAGAATGGGTTTACATGCGCGTATTTTGGCATTTATTCACCCTATGACGCTCGAAGAAGTGAAGTTCGAAACGCCCGTTCCTCGTTCATTTCTGACTATTTTTCATTAAACTATCAGCAGCGCAAATTATGTTCATAGCCGATTTTTTGCTACCTTTGTACTCAAATTAACGAATCATAGTAAAACGCATGAAACGGATTCTGATAATCAATGGCCCAAATCTGAATTTATTGGGCAAACGTGAGCCTGAAGTGTACGGAACGCTTACTTTCGAAGCGTACTTCGAAACTTTGAAAAGCAAATTTACTGATTTTCAGTTGGAATACTACCAATCGAACGTAGAGGGTTTATTAATCGATAAAATTCACGAAGTTGGTTTTAGTTTCGATGGAATTATAATCAATGCTGGTGCTTACACACACACGTCAATAGCCATTGCTGATGCAATAAGAGCTATTAAAACTCCTGTAATCGAAGTTCATATTTCCAATGTTTATAGTCGCGAAGAATTCAGACATCATTCGTATTTGAGTGCTGCATGCAAGGCTTGCGTAGTTGGTTTTGGGCTCGATTCGTATCGATTGGCACTTGAGTCATTTCGATAAATTTCTATTATTTAATTGTTTAGTAACTAATTTTGCTTTGGTTTAGAGGTATTACCAAAGTTCAACATCATAAAAAATTTATGCCAAAATCAACTAAAATTGTAGCTACCATTAGCGATAAACGCTGCGATGTGGATTTTATCCGCGAATTGTATATCGAAGGAATGAACGTTGTTCGTATGAACTCGGCTCACCTCGAAAGTGAAGGATTTCATAAAATTATTAATAGTGTGCGTGCAGTTAGCAATCATATTGCTATTTTGATGGACACCAAAGGACCGGAAGTGCGAACTACAATAGCCGTAAATGACGCTATTGAAATAAAAGCTGGTGATGTGATAAAAGTGGTTGGTAATCCTAAGCTTGAGTCCACTTTTGATTGTATTGCTGTTAACTACCCTCATTTTGTGCGCGATTTAAATGTGGGCGACGATATTCTTTTCGACGATGGAGAAATTGACTTGAAAGTGGAATCAAAAGAAAAAGATTTTTTACTTTGTAAAGCAATGAACGACGGAACGTTAGGAAGCCGTAAAAGTGTAAATGTACCTGGTGTTCGCATTAATTTACCGTCGCTTACCGAGCGCGATAAAACGAATATCTTGTTTGCAATCGAAAATAATATTGATTTTATTGCGCACTCTTTTGTACGCAACAAACAGGATTTATTGGATATTCAGAAAATTCTGGATGAACACAACAGTCCGATTAAAATTATTTCGAAAATTGAAAATCAGGAGGGTGTTGATAATATTGATGAAATTCTGAATTACACTTACGGCGTAATGATTGCACGCGGCGATTTAGGCATCGAAGTGGCTCAGGAAAAGATTCCTGGAATTCAACGCCGACTGATTCGAAAATGTGTTCAAGCTAAAAAACCGGTAATTGTAGCAACTCAAATGCTGCATACCATGATAAAGAATCCACGTCCTACACGTGCAGAAGTTACCGATATTGCCAATGCAATCTATTATCGCACCGATGCATTGATGTTGAGTGGCGAAACTGCTTATGGTAAATATCCAGTAGAGGCAGTTCGTACAATGTCATCTATTGCTCGCGAAGCCGAAAAAACAAAAATGTCGGAAAATGACATTCCAATTGAAATAAGTACCAACGATATCACGTCTTATCTTTGTAACGCAGCAGTTGAAACGAGTACGCAATTAGGTACAAAAGCCATTATTACCGATACATATAGTGGACGCACAGCTCGCTTTTTGGCTGCCTACAGGGGAGCAAGTCCGGTTTATGCTATTTGCTATCACGAACATTCAACTCGCTTACTTGCGCTGTCATATGGTGTATATCCTGTTTTTCAACAAGGTATGGGAAATACGCAGCAATACTTTATGGAAGCATTGCAGGATTTGTTGAACAAAGGATTGATTGAACGTGAAGATACGGTTTGCTATTTAAGTGGCAGTTTTGGTGAAGGTTTTGGCACTACATTTTTGGAAGTGAACTACGTAAATAAGATTTTAGAATCGAGAAGTCAATATATTCTACCAAACTTTTAACAGTTTTGGTTGTTATAGAAAGAGGCATGATTTTTGCCTCTTTTTTTTGCTCAAAATTTAAACCTTTACACAAATTTGTAGTCAAAGGAATTCTATTAAATAAAAAATATTTTTTAAATGAAACGTTTTATCTCAAGTCTTTTTTTAGTGATTTTTTTTCTACCACTTTTTGCATTATATACCATCAAAGGAAAAATTGTTGATTCAGGCAACCAAGAACCTATCGATTTTGCTAATGTGGCACTTATAAAAACGAATACAGAAACTCCTGCCACAGGTGTAACAACCGACGATAAAGGCCAATTTTTATTACCACAAGTACCAAAAGGAAAATATACATTGCGTGTGAGTTTTGTTGGTTACAACACCTTGACTATACCATTAAATGTATCCGATAATGAATTGGATATGGGTGTAATTAAGCTTTTCGAAGATAGCAAAACACTTTCGGAAGTAGAAGTTGTAGGACAGGGTTCGCAAATGTCGTTCGAATTAGATAAAAAAGTATTTACAGTTGATAAAAACATAGCTTCGGCTGGAGGTTCGGCTTCGGATGTATTGCAAAATATTCCGTCTGTGGATGTGGATGGCGAAGGCAACGTGTCGCTTCGAAATAACTCAAGTGTCGAAGTGTGGATTAATGGTAAACCATCGGGGCTTACTGCCGATAATCGCGCACAAGTATTACAACAAATGCCAGCCGAAAGTATTGAAAAGGTTGAAGTTATGACCAATCCGTCGGCTAAGTTTAAAGCTGAGGGTACTTCAGGAATTATCAATATTGTTTTGAAAAAAAATCG
>CAZEEN010000180.1:0-6267 GCA_964511115.1 uncultured Paludibacter sp.
AAATGCCGCTAATTATTCCTGCAAATAATATTATTGAGAATTCATAAAACAAAATACTACGAATATGCGCTCTGTTAATACCAATTGCCTGCATCATAGCATACTGACTTGTACGCGACTGGATGCTTCTGAAAATGAGTATGGCAATCCCAAATGTGCCTATAATCAGCGCAATACCACCTAAAGCCAGGAAAATATCCAAATAAGTATTTGTAACCGAATTGAACATGGCAAGGCGTTCGGGAGCTGATTGAATATTGGCGCCATAATTACGTAAAGCACTTTCCATATTTTCTTTTAAAAGCTCCTGTTGTTCGTCTTTTACATCAGCCAAAATTATTTTGCTACCGCTTATTGTTGGAAAATGTTTTTCGAAATTTCGCTTTGAAATAAGCATATTTCCTTGAAAAAAAGAGCTTTCTAAAGCGCCTACCAAAACTAAATAAATGCTGTCGCCCGCTTCGTTGGTGTACAAAATGCTATCTCCAACTGCTTTTCCCATGCCCCAAGTAATTACGGTTTGGTCAGCAACGGCTGGAATGCAATTTTTCGCTAACGGTTGATTTAGTATTTCCCAAGTTGAATTTTTGGTATTTGCAGCTACAAAAAAGAAAGCATTTCGATTGTTTAAAAGTTCGGGATTTACTCCCAAAATGGAGGGCTGAATAATACGATTCAGATTTAAACAACTGGCATCGTCGGCAGCATATTTTAGCAATTGAACAAATTCTAAATCAGTGTATTCACTTTCAAAACCAAGTTTTTCTTTTCCTTCGGCAGTCGATAAATCGGCATTTACAGGCAAATTTGTTTCGATAAAAAATGCATATCCACCGGTTCCTGAACTGTTATTTGCTGCATTCCGACTAAAATCAACACGGTTGGCTCCTGTGGAAATAACGATAAAAATACCAATCGACAAAATGCAGATAATGACAATGTTACGTTTTAAATCGAAAGTCAAATTGCGAAGCGACAGATTAAAAGCTGTAACGGCTAATGGTTGCGTTGCTCTTATTTTAAGCAGGAAAAATGTCAACCACGAGGTAAAAGAAACAAGAAGTAAGAACCCAACTAACATGAATACAGAACTGTTTTGATGCAGCTTGCTTTGAAAGCTGAAAACCAGTAACCCTGTAATCAGAATGCCTGATAGAGTTCCAATCCACCAGCTTGTTTTTTTGTATTTAGTCAAATGTTTTACATTGAAATTCTGAATATTTCTGTTTAATTCGTTTATTTGCTTTTTAAAGAAATTACGGGAAATTCGATAAATAACAAAACTGGCTATTATACAGTTACTTATAAATCCTATAATTAAACTTGAATGGCTGATAAATAGCTGAACAGAATTGGTACGCACAATATCATTCCAGATTGAATTCAGGAAAATCAATACCAATTGACTTAACAAAATGCCAACAAAAACACCAACTAAACTGCTGAGAAATGCATTTAACATACCTTCGCTAAAGAAAATGCGAAGAACTGTTTTTTGTGGAATGCCCATCGAACGATAAATGCCCAGTTCTTTTTTGCGTTGCACCAACAGCATCGAAAAAAGCAATCCACTAAGCAGAAATGTCGCTAAAATCAAAAAAAAGCTCAATCCCAGAAACAATTGTGCAAAATCGACCGCATTATTTGCCGACCAACTTGCTTTGTTTTTTATATCATGTACACTAAAACCAAGGTTCGATGGTTGTAAATCGTTCAGAATAGTTTGTTTTATGACTGTAGTATCAACCTGATTATCAAAACGAATAGCGGTAGAGTTTCCGAAATTCATTCCCCAAAGTTCTACTGCTTTGTTGTACGAAATAAAAGCTTTCGGAGTTCCACGATACTGTTTCCACCAGGCTTCGTCTTTGTCGCGTATTTTCGCATAATCTACCGGAATTCCAGCTTCCCAATCGCTGCATTTATCAACACCTGTTAAGCCTTCGAAAGCTGGCATCAACAAACTGTCGGCTGCAAAACCTTCAATTTCAACAATATCCTTTACAACAAAAGCGGATGTTTGCTCTTCCAGTTTGCGAAAAGATTCGAGTGTGAAATACTGCAACTGAATAGTATCATTCACTTTCGCTCCCAAATCATCGGCTAACCACGAGTTGATAATTAGCTCATTATCTTTTAGTTGGTAGTTGCTGTAGTGTGAAAGTGCCGATACAAAAGAATAGGGAGTCGATTGATTATTTGCACGAATAAAGTTGATAAGGTACGTAAACTGGGGTTCGGGTTTTAGGTTGTTTTTTTGTAAAACACTCAGAATTGTATCTTCAATAAATACTTTGTCCGAAGTGAGCTCCCATTTCTTTTGACTTTCTATAGTTCTTATTTTCAGATTAATAATGTCAATAGTCCAGCATTTTTTTAGTGCGTCATTTATTTCAGCTACCGATTTATTGTTTTCGGAAAGTAACATCAAATTTGCAAAATCGCCTTTAAAACTAAGATTTGACAATTTTGAAAGCGAAAAAAAAACGGTGTAGGGCGTAATTTGACTCGATTGCACATTAAATTCTCCAAACGAATGTTCATCGGCAATGGCTTTTACCTTCATTCGCATGGCGCTGCTGTTATTGTCAGTGGGCACAAAAGGCGCATTTTCGGTAACAAAACTCACTTTTTCAACCCTAATAAACAGTTCGTCGCCCACTTTAAGTTTTAATTTATCGGCTGTCTGACTGTTTATAATTACTTCATTTTCATTTAATTCAGGCATTGAGCTATTGCCTATTTCCCAAAAATCAGCATTTATACCACACACCTGTACATTGGGTATTTGTGCCTCGGTATTGTCAGACGAAGCCATGCCACGTAACAGCAAAACGGGCGCAGCAGGAGATTTTAATTCTTCGGAAACTGAGGCGGAAAAAGTAGCTGGGAAAAATCGTTCCTGCGTAAAAATCAGATGTTGCGTTTTTCCCAATCGCTTTTCAACAATTGCATTCAGACTAAACTTGACTGAATCGCCAATTATCAATGCCGAAGTTAATATGGCTGTGCTCAAAACCAAACCAATAAACAGCAAAGAATGCTCTTTGCGGTAAAATTTCAGATTGGAAAGTATGAGTTTTAGTGTATTCATGAATTTTTCTTTCTTATTCCCCTTTAGGGGTTAGGGGTCAGGTTGTGGTTTCTCAACTGCAAAACAGTATTCATTTGTTGCGCTAGATTCATAGAGTGTGTTACTACTATAAGTGTAGTATTCAGCTCTTTATTAAGTTGAATTAATTCTGACGAAAGCTTAGCAGCACTTTCCTCATCGAGCGAACCGGTTGGCTCATCGGCCAAAATCAGTTCAGGCTCATTTATCAATGCACGTACAAAAGCAGTGCGCTGACATTCGCCACCCGACAGTTGTCCGGGTAATTTGTGGCGATGCTCGAACATTCCCAACTTTTCGAGCAGTTGTTCGGCACGTTTCGCGGCCGCCAATTTATCGGTTTTGTTTGAGTATGTTAGAGTCGGTATTAGCACATTTTCCAACACCGTGCATTGTGGCAGCAAATAATGTTGCTGAAAAACAAAACCAATATTTTTATTTCGGAACGTACTGCGTTCATTTTCGGTCATTGAGCTAATATCCTGATTTTTAAACAACACTTTTCCCGAATCGGCCACATCTAATGCGCCCGCAATATTTAAAAACGTCGTTTTTCCCGAACCCGAAGGTCCAACAATGGCCACCGTTTCACCTTGCTGTATTTCAACAGAAAGCTCGTTGATAATCAGTTGATTTTCAAACGATTTGGATATATTTTCGAATTTTATTAGCGTCATTTTAATCGGTTATTTACTGAAAATTAATTCATAATTGGCACTTCTGCCGGCTTCTTCTGTTTGTTTTAAAATACCCTTTTCAATCAGGTCTTTTATATCACGCAAGGCGGTATCAGTTGAAGTTTTGGTTATTTTTGCCCATTTCGATGTTTGTATTTTTCCTTCAAATCCGTCAAAAATTTTATTTAGCATGAAGCGTTGTCGTTCGTTGAAGGACGTTTGTTCGTGCAGTTTCCAAAATTCAGCCTTTTGTAAAATTCTTTGTGTTGTGTTTTCGGTAGCTAGCATTGCGGTTTTCAGGCATTGTAAAAACCATTCGAGCCATTCGGTAATATCTCCTGAGCTATGTTGTACTTTTTGCAACACCTCGTAATAACGTTTGCGTTCATTTAAAATTTGACTCGACATACTATAAAAACGCTCACCACTACTTTCGGCACGGGCAAGCAACATATCAGTTATAGCACGTCCAATTCGACCATTTCCATCATCAAAAGGATGAATAATGATAAACCAAAAGTGAGCAATGGCAGCTTTTATTACAGCATCGAGTTTAGTGTCATTATTGAACCAATCTAAAAACTTGTCCATTTCTACTTTCACAAATTCTTGTCTAACAGCTTCGTAATGTACCTTTTCTTTTCCCATTGCACCCGAAACCACCTGCATTTCGCCGGATCTGTATCTGCCAACTTCTATTTCGTAAGGGCCGCTATATCCTGTGGGGAAAAGTGCTGCGTGCCATCCAAACAAACGTTTTTCGGTCAAAGGCAGTGTGAAGCGTTGTGTTGCATCGAGCATCATTTCCACAACACCCTCTATATGTCGGCTACCGGGTACAAGTCCTGCTGTGTTAATCCCCAAACGTCGTGCAATCGATGACCTTACTTGTTCATAATTAAGCAATTCTCCTTCTATTTCAGACGATTTTACAACGTCCAAGGTTAAAGCAGTAAGCGTCGCTTCTTCTTTTGCCGAAAATCCAAGAGCGTTCATTTGCCCTATTATTTTCCCTTGCATTAACCTGACTTCGCCAAACAACACATTGATAACTTTATCATCCCATTTAAAGTCAGTCCAGTTTTTATGCTCGTAAATGTATTTTTTCATTGCTCCAAATCAATTATGCGGCAAATATACAACTTATTTACCGCAAATATGCGGTGTTTAATTTATTTTTTCACCGCATGGCTATTTTTAGAACGGACAAATTACAGCCAATGCCCTACCAGATAGTGATTTAATTGTTATATATTTCTCCCATTTTTTCGGTTTGTTCGCTTGTACTAAACGCTGTTTTAATAGCAGCGTGACAATTCTGTTGTAGCTGGGTATATAACTTTCTATCTAACAAAATATTACGAAGCGTTGTCGTGAGTGTTGAGATGTCGCTTGGGTCGTAACATAGTCCCGCTTTGCTTTTATCCACAAGTTCAGGATATGCGCCAATGTGCGGCATAATTACGGGTACTTGGGCTGCAAAAGCTTCTAAAACAGGCATTCCGAATGCTTCTTTTCGGCGCGAAGGTACGCAAAACAAACTTATAGATTCCATAAAACGATTTTTTCCTTCGTAGGATAAATTGTCGTAAAATGCAATGTCGTTTTCAATTTTCAACCGCTTGGCTTTGCGTTTAATTTCTGAAATTATTTTTTTATAATCATCAGTGTATCCGCCTGTATAGTTTAGTTTCAGCTGACTAAATTGAGCTTCTTTTTTGAGTTCGGCAAAAGCTTCGAAGAGCAAATCGGCACCAAAATGACTGCTAATTTTCGACATGTAGCCAATGGTATGAAAATCGGTCGGATGTTGATTTTTACGAATTAAATCTTCTCCCAGACTATTGTAAACTACTTTTATTTTTTCAACTGGAACTTGCAGTTTTTCGTGCATTAAATCAGCATAATACTTACTAACAGCAATAAATGCATCGATATTTTCGGCATTTTGAGTGATTATGTTCCAGGTTTCAGTGCAATAAGGCTCGCGCATTTCATCTACCCATTCATCCTCATCTTGAAGCGTACATACTACTTTACAGCCAAGTTCTTTTTTGAGTTTGGCAGCCAAACCTGACAGCAAAGCATTGGAAAGATGTACCACATCGGGTTTTTCGTGTTCTTTCAGCCAATTGATTAAAATATCCAAATCATGTGCTTGTTTGCCATGTTCGCCTTTGAGCATAGATATGGTCATGGCTTCGTTGCCCGAAGCTCTTGTTGAACCGGATTGTTTGGCAGCATAACGAAGCACTTTTTCAGAATCCAACAGCTTTTTTGTCCATTGAGGTAAAAACTTAAAAATCGGGCTGATTTGTTCCAAATAAATATTCACAGCGCCATAGAAAATAGGACTGTCGGCTTCGCAATCGTCAATAGTAAGCGGTAAATACATGGGAATCATGATAATATCATTTCCGACACGTTTGAGCGATTGCGTCAGAAATTTATCTCTGGTGCAATTGCCACAATAAAACG
>CAZEEN010000181.1:0-6133 GCA_964511115.1 uncultured Paludibacter sp.
ATTGAATTCCACTTATTAAAGCTGGTTTGGGCGCAACCACGGAGTTAGCCATTTCGGCGTATTCGTCCGAACTTAAATCCCACGAAGCATAAATACTATAAATATCAGGTACAATATCTTTAAACACTGCTTCACCATCGGCGTTGGTTTCAACTGTATAGGTGAGGCGCTGACTACGTAATGTTACTGTTTTATTGGCAAAATAAACATTCTCTTTTATCTCATTTGGCATCGCTACCGATACTACTACATTAGGAATATATTCAAGCGTTGCTTCTGTTTTACAGGAAGCAAAAATGCTTAAAACAACAACTCCTAATAATAATTTTAATAAATACCTATATATCATTTGTTTAAAATTTTAATATATCGTTAAAAGACCCCCCTTGGGGCATAGCCGTCAAGCTAATTTTAAGTTTCGACCCCCAACCCCCTACTGGGGGCTTTAAGACGCAGTATATTTAATTTTTCATATCCTTTTTGGAGAATATGTCTTAGCCCCCAGTAGGGGGTTGGGGGTCATTAAACCACTAAATGAAATATCCCCTTCTTAAAAATATTCCTTAGCTTGACGGCTATGCCCCCTTGGGGATTTAGTGGCTGCTTAATACAGTTTTAAAAACAATTCCATTCCAAAACTAAATTTCCCTGAATTTCGCTGCGTTAATGTTGTTGAATAAGTAGAAGAGCGTTGCCAAGGCTCATAAAACAAGGTATTGTTTACAAAAAACGAGAAGCCTGCCACTTTCGAAATCTCTTTCGTTAATCGAGTGGAGATATTCCAAATTGGTGTAACACTTTTCGTTGGTAAATTATCACTATTATCTATAATTCCGTCAGATAATGGATGCCCTTTGATAAGATAATCAGGGTCGGCAAGCATGGTCTCTGTAATTGGAAACCGGTCAACACCACCACTTAGGTTTGCAGTAATATAGCCTATCGGTGTTTTCTTTTGGTTAGTTGCGCCCATATAGGTATACCAAGTGGCATAAATTGTATTCGAAAGTACCATACGAAGCAATGGAATATTAGTTACGACACGAAACGAAGAATTAAAACTCCTGCTGGTTGAAACTAACCAACCACTCTCGTAAATATATTTGAATGGTGGCGTATTAACATCCTTGTATTGTAGTCCTGTGAAGTTTTTCGGACTACTATAATCTAAACCAACTGTTTTGGACGACGACTCCATATAAGCACCGCTCACATACAAAGTAGTATTGAGTGCGTTAATTCTCCCTAAATTTGCATCAAATTCAACACCTCTACCTCGCGACCATTTGGTATTGCCAAATTGCCCTTTAGTGGCATAAACCGTATCTACTCGTAATGGAGGAGTACTTGGGTCGAGTGTTGGTTTAGCACTCAGGTTATACTTTAAACCATTCCCATTTTTATAATATTCAGCTAAATAGGTAAAATAATCGCTGTAATTTCCAAAACCATTTGGCGTTACATCCTGATAAGCGATAATGGATATGCTTCTGTCTTCGGGCAGTTTAAAATCAACGCCCAACTCGTATTTTGTATTTACTGCATTTTTTAATCCCACACTCCGTTTCACATCGTAAACCATAGTATGATACATTACAATTCTATCCAATACATTAGGTTCGGCAATGGTTCGAGCTGCTTCACGGTCAATGTATTTTTTGTCGGGATATAAATGGGTTAAACCTGGAGTTTTTGCATTTTGTCCAAAACCAGCGCGTACTTCAATATTTTTCGATACGGCTATAGAAGCATTAATACGTGGCGAAAGTGCCCAAACTTGTTCCTCTTTTCCGGGTTGTAACATCGTATATCGAAGTCCTGCACTCAAATTTGTTTTCATTCCCAGCATTTTCCAACTCATTTTATCTTCCACATATCCCGAAACTTGTGAGATAGATGGAATATCATAATATGGACGCGGACGACCATCGCTATTGGGTTTGAGAGGAAGCATAGGGTCATCGTTGTAATAACCTTGCGCTTTGTTTTGTTCGTAACGGTATTCAACCCCCATTCCCACTTGATGCGTCCACGATTTAAGTAGTTTAAAACCAAAACTATTCGAAAGTTTGGCAAAAATATCTTGTGGATTACTAATGGTTCCACCTCCTGTTAAATAGGAAGATGTTTGATAAGGCACTTCGTAATAGCCTGTTTCTGTTTCAGTTAGAATAGGTAAAAAATTACTCGAATTTGCTACCTTGGTTTTTTTGTACGACTCGCTTTGAACGGTTGAAAAGCCAAATGTGTAAGACAACGTGCGCATAAATGGCAGATTTAAAGCAATTTTACCATCATGACTAATTTTAAAACTATTGTTGGTTTGGTAATCTTCTGTTCCATCTATTGCTGCATCAGCATCCTGCCCTGTCCAGTCTAATAAACCGCTATAACTAAATTTTGTATTCGTTTTCCATTTTTTAAAAAATGTATTGCCGTAATTGAGTGTAAATGAGTAGCGGTCGAACGATTCGGTTTTTTTACGTGGGTCGCCCCATGCTTGTACGTAATCGAAGTTGGTATTCAGAAAACCTGCTTTTTTTCCAAACTGAAAACCTTTTCCAAACGACGTGTTTATGGTTGTTGGATTTACTTTTGTGCGAATTTCGTAGGGTGTTTTTCCCGATTTGGATTTTACAATTACAGCACCCGAAGTTAAATCGCCATACTCAGCCGAAGGAATCCCGCGAATAATCTCCACCGACTCAATATTATCCGCCGAAATTTGGCGCAAATCCACGCCCTGACCTGCTGTATTGTTGTTTCCACCTAAGTTCGATTCGATATTGGCATTGTTCGAAACCGGAACACCATCCACCACAATGGATGTTCCGAACGAATTGTTTTTGTCAAAACCAGCATTCGAAGCATTACGTATTTGCAAACTGCTTGCCACTGTAAGGTCGGGTGTTTGCATAGTGGCACCCGGCAACAACTGCATTAAATCACCCAAGTTGGTGGCTTGTAAATGCTCAATGGCTTGTCGGCCAATGGTGGAAGAAGTGGCGGCTCCGGCAGCGCTGTTTTTGGCTACTACGCTTACTTCTTTGAGTTGGAGCGAAGTTTCGATAAGGCGAACCGACGTAGTAATATTGCCGGTAATGTTGAAATTGCGAATAATTTTTTCGTAGCCTAAACACGAAATTTCGATGCTTGCCTGTCCGCGTGGTACATTCACCAGCGTTGCCACACCATTCATATCTGTAACGGCATTTATGCCCATGCTTTTCATTTGCAGGGCCGCACCAATAATCGTTTCTTTCGAAATACTATCGGTAACGGTAATGCGCACAGTGAACGATTCGCGCTTTTGAGCATTGATTTTCGATGTATAAGCAAAGAAAATCAATAATACCACCAAATAAATTATTTTATATCTCATTGATATATAATTTTATATGTAATTTACCAGACCTAACAGGTTTTATAAACCTATTAGGTCTTAGTTGCCGTTTACTGTATATATTCCGCAAAGTTCCATGCCAAAACATGCTTCACTCCCTCATTCGAAGGCAAACTTATGTCGTCTATCGACACTACAATTTTTTCGTAATTGTCTTTTATCAGTTCCAACGCAGCATATTCGCGTTCGATGGTATTTTTATCGAGCAACAAATAACTACTTTGAACATAAATTTTTCGTTCACCCCTTGTCGCAACAAAATCTACTTCAGTTCCTTTTATCGTACCTACATACACCTGATAATCGGCTTTTCGAAGTTCCAAATACAATAAATTCTCGAGCAAATAACCAAAACCATAGCCAAAACCTCGGTATAAATAATTATAAAACGAAAGATCGTTGATATAATACTTTGCTACTCCCGCCACTGTTTCTTTTCCTTTTATATTGTAACGTTCTGTTTTGTGTATCAAATATGCATCCTCAATATACCCTATATAGGCAGCTACGGTGTCGTAACTTGTTTTGCGATTGTTCGATTTGAAATAATTGACTATGTTTTTTATCGAAATAAGATTCGAAGCATTATTTACCAAATAAACAAAAATATCTTCGAGCAAATTCATATCTTTTATGGCATGTCGCTGTATGATATCGCGCAGAAGCACTGTATCTTTGAGTGCCGACACATAATTTCGCTTAACATCCTCTTGCATCAATTGAAACAATTCGGGCAAGCCACCTGTTTGCAAAAAATTCAAATAACTCTCTTTTCCTTTTGCCTGAGCCGATATGCCCAAGAACTCAGCATACGATAATGGAAATATCTCAAAACTAACATACCTTCCTGAAAGTAAGGTGGCCAACTCGCCCGAAAGCATTTTGGAGTTCGAGCCACTTATATATAGCTCGTATTCAGATGTATAGTCCTGCGAGTATGAGTTTACCAACTTCTCCCAGCCTTCGATATTTTGTATTTCGTCAATAAAAAGATAAATTCTACCTGATGGCTTTATTTTTTCTTTGTACTGTTTGAATAGTGCATCTAAATCTTTGAAGTTTTTGATAAAATCGAAATCTGCCATTTCGCGATTTAGAAAAAAGATATTTTTGCGCGAAACCCCACTCTCTATTAATGCTAAAATTAATTGACGCAGCAAATAGCTTTTACCCGCTCTACGCTGCCCAACAAGCACTTTTATTAATCGGTTATTGCTGTAAGTTTGTATCTTTTGAGTATAGCTCTTTCGGGGGAAACCTAAATTTGCCGGATTACTTTCCCAAAAATTATATTTTTCTAATGCATTAAAATATTCGTCCATACGCTATTTTTTTGCAAATATACAAATATATTCGTCCACAGTCTAAAATATTGACAAAAACAGCAAAATATTCGTCCGTGGACGAATACTTTTACAAAACAATTCATTTTTTCGTCCACAGACGAATATTTTACAACAGCACTTTTGCTGTTTTATCGCCAATGCGAATAATGTAAACGCCTTTGTCCAACGTTATACTATTTTTACCAACTCCCGAAATAATGCTCTTAACAAGCTGTCCATTAACCGAATATATTTTTACTGATTCGGGAGCTAAGGTTTCGAATTGTACTTTGTTGGCGGAAACAGTAAGATTGTATGTTTTGGGTTGATATAATCCTGAGAGTTGTACATCTAATTCGGCTGCATTGCGAGCAAAAATATGATGAGTAGAAATAATAGGACTATTTTTTGCAATCAGACAAATAATATTTCTTTTTGCAGGTATTATCGTATTTATATAATCAGGATTAGGCATTCCATTTGCCGGTCTAAAAGCTGTAGTAGTTGTTGGCATCGAAGAATCATGAATCACATAATTTGTACTTGCTACAAACGTTTTTATTCCATTAGCTTCATCAAAAAACAAATCGTTGATTTGAACTAATTGATTAGTTCTGTTGGGCACATCTGCAAGAGTAACTATAGGCGGAACAACAGTATTTCCAGTTGACACCAAACTAAAGTCGTTGTAAGGATACAATTGAGGAGAATCGTTAACACGGTTTACCTGAGCAATGATTCCGGTCACCTTATCACCTACATTATTGGTTACAGTTATATAACGGTAAGTATCCGAAAGCAGCATGCCAGCTGTATTGTCCTGAAAAAACATAGCCTTATAAGTTGCCAAATACGAGGCTGTTACAATGGCTTCGCCGGTATATTTATAGTAAGTCAGATTTGTGCCTGTTGTAGCCATTTTAGTGTAAAACTCAGCTAATGTAGCAACCGATTCAGGGAAACTAATAAGAACCACTTCTTCGCGGCTATCTACTTTTCCACTTGCTACTGCAAACGTTCTGATTTTGGTAGTTGAAGTTATATTTAATGGAGTTGAATATACACTCGAAGCTGATGTTGGCGCTGTTCCATCAGTTGTGTAATAAATGGTTGCTCCGGCAGTTGCCGAAGTTAGCGTTACTATTTGTGGTGTTTCGTAAATACCTGTTGGCGACGATGAAGTTGGCATTGCAACTTGCTCTGTTCCGAAATCGGTTATCATAAAATCGTCGATATTAAACTGCTCGTTGGCATTATTTGGTGTGCGACAAGTTACAACAATTTTAAAACGGATATTTCCATCATAATTTATTGGAAGTGAATAGGTAAGAAATGTTCCACTCCATTTTGGAACTGTTACCGGACTGCCAGCATCAACCCAAGGACCTCCATCTGTTGATTTTTG
>CAZEEN010000182.1:0-6124 GCA_964511115.1 uncultured Paludibacter sp.
CTTTGTTTTTGAGTACAATATCTGTCAACATTATCGTCAGTTCTTCGTCGATATGTTGTAACGGTATCGAAAGCGACAATTTTTCAACTAACTTATCTTTAATTTCTTTGAAAAGTTCAATCTTCTGAATTTTGAGTTCTAATTGTTTAAATTCACCTGGTTCCGTAGGCTTTTTGTATTTGTAATCGGCTCCTTTTTCTTGTACTATTGCATTGATATACAGGTATAAATCTTTTATCATATACTTGCTGTATTCCACATAATTGTTGCCAAAAAGTGCAAACTCGAATGCTCCGGCATAATCTTCGAGCGTTAAAATACCGTAAGGATTTCCTGCTTTCGATGTGCCATGACGAAGATTCGTAACCATACCGCCGATGCGCAATTGTTTGCCTTGAAGTGCTGTTATGTCTTTTAAGTCGGCTGTGGTTGTGTTGCAAATATGGTTAATTTCCAGTTCAAATTCATCCAGAGGGTGCGCCGAAAGGTACATTCCAATTAAGTCGCGTTCTTTGTTGAGTTTCTCGAGCGGCGACCATTCCGGCGTGTATGGAATTTCGGGTTTGGTAATTTCTATAGCATCCGAATCGCCAAAAAGTGAGTTTTGAGTCATTGCCAAATCGGCCTGATAGCGGTTTCCGTAACGTATAATGGTGTCGAGCACTAATTCGCCTTTTGCATTTTCGGTCATAAATTGCTCACGGCGAATATCGCTAAAACTATCGAAAGCACCACAAAGTGCTAAACTTTCTATTGTTCGTTTGTTGCAAGATGTGAGATTGACACGCTCCACAAAATCGAAAACACTTTTAAATCGACCATTTTTACGACGCTCTTCCACAATGGCTATTACAGCTCCTTCGCCAACACCTTTTATTCCTCCAAGTCCAAAACGGATATTTCCTTCGTGATTTACAGTAAAAGTCAAATCGCTTTCGTTAACTTCTGGGCCAAGTACGTGCATTCCCATCGACTTACACTCGTCCATAAACTTACCCACCTCCGCAATGTCGTCGCGGTTGCGCGTTAAGTTGGCAGCCATAAATTCGGCAGGAAAGTTCGCTTTGAGATAAGCCGTTTGATAAGCAATCCACGAATAGCAAGTGGCGTGTGATTTATTGAAAGCATATTTGGCAAATTCAGCCCAGTCGGACCATATTTGCTCTAGTTTTGCTTTTGGCCCGAAACCGTTTTTTTCGCAACCGGCCATAAATTTCACTTTGAGCGCTTCCATTTTGTCCACCAACTTTTTACCCATAGCTTTACGCAGCTCATCGCTTTGTCCGCGCGTAAAACCGGCTAAGTCGCGGCTCAGAAGCATGACCTGTTCCTGATATACCGTAATTCCGTAAGTGTCTTTCAAACGTTTTTCCATTTCGGGGAACGGATACTCAATTTTTTCGCGCCCGTGTTTACGATTTACGAACTGAGGAATATATTGCATTGGACCCGGACGGTAGAGGGCATTCATGGCAATAAGGTCTTCGAATTGAGTGGGTTGCAATGCCTGTAAGTGTTTTTGCATTCCTGCCGACTCAAACTGAAATGTACCAACGGTCATTCCCTTGCTGAAAACCTCGTAAGTTTTGGCGTCGTCGATTGGAATCGTATCAATATCAAGCTCTATTTGTTTCGATTTTTTGATGTTCGAAAGCGCTTCTTTGATAATCGACAAGGTTTTTAATCCCAAAAAGTCCATTTTTATCAGACCAATTTCTTCGATTACCGAACCTTCGTATTGCGTCACTAAAATATTGGTGTTTGTCTCTTTATCAACAGCAGTACTCAGTGGAACAAGGTTCGTGAGGTCGTCGGCACCAATAATTACACCACAAGCGTGTACACCCGTTTGACGCACCGTTCCCTCGAGCATCTCAGCATATTTTAGCGTATTTGCCAAGTTCTGGTCGGACGAATTTCGCGCCTGTTGCAATTCGGGAACATAACGCAAGCAGTTCGCTATGTTTACTTTTGGAGCTTTACCATCAGCACCTTCGGGGAATTTATCCGGAATAAGTTTTGTAAGTCGGTCGGCTTCCGAAAGTGGGAGCCTTTGCACACGCGCTACATCTTTTATCGACGATTTTGTGGCCATTGTACCATAAGTAACGATTTGAGCCACACGTTCTTTCCCGTATTTTTCGGTTACCCAACGTAGCACTTGTCCACGTCCATCATCATCAAAGTCAATATCAATATCGGGCATCGAAATACGGTCGGGATTCAGAAAACGCTCGAAAAGTAAATCGTATTTCAGCGGGTCAATATCGGTTATTCGCAAACAATAAGCCACCACCGAACCAGCTGCCGAACCACGTCCGGGACCTACCGAAACACCCATTGCACGCGCATTGGCAATAAAATCCTGCACAATAAGAAAATAGCCGGGAAAACCCATTGTTTTCATTACATGCAACTCAAATTCGATGCGTTCGCTTTGTTCGTCGGTTAGGGTTTCGCCATAACGTTTTATAGCACCTTCGTAAGCCAATTTTGATAAATAGTCGGCTTCGAGCTTAACACGTAATACCTTATCGTAACCTCCTAAGCGGTCGAAGCCTTCCATAAACTCTTCGCGAAGCATTTCTTGGGAAAATTTTTGGCTATAGAGCTCTTCCGTTCCAAACTCTTCGGGAATTGGAAAAAACGGCATCATAGGACCCGAATCAATATCGTAGAACTCCACTTTGTTAGCAATTTCAACCGAATTATCCAAGGCTTCGGGTACATCTGCAAAAATTTGAAGCATTTGTTCCGGCGACTTAAGGTACTCTTGTTTAGTGTAGCGCATACGCGAAGGGTCGTCCAAATCTTTACCTGTACTGAGGCAGATTAAACGTTCATGGGCTTCGCCGTGCTCTTCTTCTACAAAGTGTACATCGTTGGTGGCAAGTAACTTGGTGTTTGTTTTTCGGGCAAGATTAATAAGCTCAATGTTCTGCCGTTGTTGTTTTTCAAAACATTCGTAGTCGGCATTGGGCTTGTCGGTTTTATGGCGTTGTAGTTCAATGTAAAAATCGTCGCCAAATACTTCTTTGTACCACAATACGGCCTCTTCGGCAGCTTGTAAATTGCCACTTTCTACTTTTTTGTGAATTTCGCCACCCAAACAGGCTGATGATGCAATAATGCCTTCGCTGTATTTTTTCAGAATTTCGTGGTCAATACGCGGACGATAATAAAAGCCTTCGACCCAACCGTGCGAAACTAATTTGCACAAATTGCGGTAGCCGATTTTATTTTTTGCCAATAATACCAGGTGATAACCGCTACGATCCTCGGGTGAGTCTTTCGAAGTGCGACTACGACGTGCTACATAAGCTTCGCAACCCAAAATGGGCTTGAAAAGTTTCTTTTTTGTTTCGCTTATTTCCAGTTCCAGTTCAGCTTTTCGTTCGGAAGTTAGACCTTCGGCTGTTAGCTCTTTTTCGATAGCTTTTAATTGGTCTTTTACTTTCCCGTTTTTCTT
The DNA here is from genome assembly GCA_964511115.1 of uncultured Paludibacter sp. Lineage (GTDB taxonomy): Bacteria > Bacteroidota > Bacteroidia > Bacteroidales > Paludibacteraceae > Paludibacter. The sequence continues at coordinate 3,470 of CAZEEN010000182.1, forward strand.
TTTGGTATAATTGAAAAATTCTTTTATACCAAACATATTACCGTGGTCGGTAAGAGCAATGGCATTCATGCCCGATTTAGAAGCTTTATCGACTAAACCAGAAATACTGGACATGCCATCGAGAATGGAAAAGTAGGAGTGGACGTGTAAATGAACAAAAGTATCCATAAGTGTGGCACTGAAAAACAGCTTTTTATGCTAATTTAGAATCTCGAAAATTGAGCTGATAAAGATAACGAGATTTTTTGTAAGCACGCAGAGCTACGGAAAGAAGTTATCAACAAATTACAGAGCCAAGATGTTAGAATTAACATTAAAGCACAAAGAATTCTTTGAATTTGCTTCCTTGTCGGGCGTTTCGTTGTATCATTCGTCGTTCGGCTTTTACCACAAATTCAAAGTTTTTAAGTCCCCATTCGGGTGCAATAAGAAATCCGGGAGGCGATTGTGAAATCATTCGCTCGATGGCTATTTTAGGGTTAAGTAATTCCATAAAATCTATTACCAAATCGATATATTCGTCGGCAGTATATAAATGAAACCATTCGGGATGTTCGGCGTACTGACGAGCCATTTTAGTGCCTTTTACCAATTGTAGTTGATGTAGTTTAATGGCTGTAAGTGGTAGTTTCGAAATTCGTCGGGCATGATTCAATATCATCTCGTGTGTTTCGTGTGGCAGACCCAAAATAAGATGTGCACCTGTTTTTATGCCGCGGGCGGCAGTATCTTTGATGGCTTTTTCGGCTGTGGCATAGTCGTGTCCGCGGTTGATAAATTCCAAGGTGCGGTCGTTGGTGGATTCTATGCCATATTCTATCATTACATAATATTTTTTTGATAATTCGGCAAAATAATCGAGCAATTCATCATTCACACAATCGGGACGCGTGCCAACTACTATTCCTACTACTTTGGGATGTTTCAATGCCTCTTCGTAGATAGCTTTTAGTTTTTCAATTTTATCGTAGGTATTGGTGTACGACTGAAAATAAGCTAAGTAAATTTGCGCTTCGTATTTGTGATTAAAAAACGCTATACCTTCTTCAATTTGCTGTGTAATGGTTTTTGTAGGTTTACAGTATTCGGGGCTAAAGGTTTGATTGTTGCAATAGGTACAACCACCAATCCCGCGGCTACCATCCCTATTCGGACAAGTAAATCCGGCATTGATTGATATTTTTTGAACTCGTTCGGAAAACTCAGTTTTTAAAACCTGATTATAATTGAGATAATGAGTTGAAGGATTTAAAGTATATGACATTTTTACATTTTATAATTTTGAGATTTGAAGATTGAATGCTTCAAAATAATACAATTAAGCCTACCTGATTCCGCGCAAAAACTCCCCTGCCGACATGCGTTTTTTTCCAGGAGCTTGTATCGAAATGAGGTGAATAAAACCATTACTGACAGCCACTTTTAAGTAGGTTTTGTTATCGGTTACCGTTGTGCCAAATGACAGATTGTGTTCAACAATTTCTTTTTGAGTTTCGAAAATTTTCAGTTGCAATTTTTCAATTGTGTTTGGTAGTTCTACATCGATACGGGCTGTAGGATACGGACTTAAACCACGCACAAAATTGTAGATATTTTCGACAGTATCATTAATGTTTATTTCGCAGTTTTCTTTGAAAATTTTAGGAGCTGAATTCAGTACCGTATTCGGGCTGATAAATTGCTGCTGATCAACAGCATCTGTTTTACCTTCGATTAATAAATCTATTGTCCGACGTACCATGTCGGCACCCAGCATCATTAATTTGTCGTGAACATCACCTGCATTATCGGTTTCGGAAATAGCAATTTTTTCTTGTAAAATAATTTTTCCGGTATCAATTTCGTGAGTCAAGAAAAAAGTAGTAGCGCCGGTTTCTTTTTCACCATTAATAATAGCATAATTAATAGGTGCAGCACCACGGTATTGTGGCAAAAGCGATGCATGCAAATTGAAAGTACCAAAACGTGGCATATTCCAAACTACTTCGGGCAACATTCTGAAAGCTACAACTACTTGTACATCAGCTTTAAGCTGGCGCAATTTTTCTAAAAAATCTTCATCTTTAAGTTTTTCGGGTTGAAGAATTTTCAAATCGTTATCCAACGCATATTGCTTTACAGGTGAGATTTGAATTTTGTGTCCGCGACCGGCAGGTTTGTCGGGCATAGTGATTACGCCCACCACTTGGTAGTTGTTTTCGACCAATGTTTTCAAACTTTCTACCGCAAAATCGGGCGTACCCATAAAAACGATTCTCATGGCACAAAAATTTAATGTTATTTCGAAGCCGATTTTACTTTGTACGAAGTGCTTGTTTTGCCTTTAACAATATTGTTTAGCTTCGATTTTAACAACTGACGGCGAAGCGGAGATACTTTATCGGTGAAAAGATGACCTTCCAAGTGGTCGTACTCGTGTTGGATTACGCGAGCTTTAAAATCCTGAAAAACATCTACATGCTCCACAAAATCAGCATCCAAGTATTTTATTTTGATTACTTTGGAGCGTTCCACCGTTTCGTGTATGCCCGGAATGCTCAAACAGCCCTCTTCGGCCACAGCACCATCCTCGCTCATTTCGAGCATTTCAGGATTTATCATAGCTACTTTAAAGTCGGCAAGTTCGGGTTTATCTTCGCGAAATGCTTCCAAATC
>CAZEEN010000183.1:0-5267 GCA_964511115.1 uncultured Paludibacter sp.
TTTGAAACCAGACCGTATTGTGGTAGGTGTAGAATCGGAAGCTGCCGAAAAAGTATTAAAACGACTTTATAAGCCTTTTGTATTAAACAATCATCCGATATTTGTCATGGATATTACGTCTTCGGAAATGACGAAATACGCAGCTAACTCAATGCTCGCCACCAAAATTAGCTTTATCAACGATATTGCTAATTTGTGCGAAATTGTAGGTGCCGACATTAATATGGTACGCAAAGGTATTGGTTCAGACTCACGCATTGGCAATAAATTTCTTTATCCGGGTGTAGGTTACGGTGGCTCTTGCTTCCCAAAAGATGTGCAAGCGTTAATAAAAACAGCAAAAGGTTACGGATATGATTTACAAGTATTACAAGCTGTAGAAGAGGTAAACAAACATCAAAAAACTATTTTATTCAATAAAATATACAAACATTTCGATGGCAAATTAGCCGGTAAAACCATAGCATTGTGGGGGTTATCATTCAAACCCGAAACCGACGATATGCGCGAAGCACCATCGTTGGTATTAATCGAAAGTCTACTTGCTCAAGGTGCAATTGTTACAGCCTACGACCCTATTGCTATGCACGAAACACAGCGGATTTTGGGTGATAAAATTAAGTATTGCAAAGACATGTACGAAGCCATTATTGGTGCCGATGCATTGGCTGTTGTTACCGAATGGAGCGAATTCCGTTTGCCAAACTTCAAAGTTATGGAACGACTTATGAACGAAAAAGTGCTTTTCGATGGTCGAAACATATTCGATTTGGAACAAATTGAAGAATACGGATTTCAATACCACAGTATTGGCCGTAAATCAATCAATGTATAGAATTTTTGAACGCAAATAACGCAAATTTTCACAAATATTTTGTTTATACAAAAAGACGAAATGCTATTCAAAGCAACTTGTGAAAATTTGCGATAATTTGCGTGATTTGCGTTCTGACCTCAAATAAAATTTCCTCGAATTAAATAGTCAGTACTATGAACTTCATAACATTCATTTTACATATTTTTGAATATGTGCTCTTTGTTTATTTTGCCATTGCAGCCGTTTATGTACTGATTTTTGCAATTAGTTCGGTCTTTTCTGGCAAAAATAAACCTATAGGTGCGAAGCGAATCCGAAAAGTTGCTGTATTAATTCCAGGTTACAAAGAAGATAATGTAATTGTAGAAGTTGCTTTGGAAGCTTTGAATCAAAACTATCCGAATGAAAAATATGATGTTGTTATTATTGCTGATTCGTTTCAACCTCAAACTATTGCGAAACTCAAAGAATTACCTATAAAGTTAATTGAAGTTTCGTTTGATAAAAGTACCAAATCCAAAGCCCTTAACAAAGCCATGGCGCAATTGCCCGACGACTACGAAATTGCATTGATACTCGATGCCGATAACGTAATGGCTTCCAACTTTATCAGCAAAATTAATGCTGCCTTCGATGCCGGATTTCAAGTTGTGCAAGGACATCGCGTGGCTAAAAACACCAATACTCCATTTGCCATACTCGATGCTGTAAGTGAGGAACTTAACAACAGTATTTTCCGCAAAGGACATCGAGCGTTAGGACTTTCGTCGGCATTAATAGGTTCAGGAATGGCATTCAATTATCAGCAATTCAAGAAACGCATGACCGAAATTCATGCCATTGGCGGATTCGATAAAGAGTTGGAACTTACGCTACTTCGCGATGGCTATACAATTGAATACTTGAACTATGCATTGGTTTACGATGAAAAAGTACAAAAAGTAGAGGTTTTCGAAAATCAACGTAAACGTTGGCTATCAGCTCAGTTTATTTATTTTGGTCGGTTCTTCTTTTCGGGTGTAAAACATCTTTTTGTAAATGGAAATATTGATTTTTTCGACAAAGTATACCAAATGGTTTCACCTCCACGTGTGCTTTTAATCGGTTTAACAACAATTATTACAGCACTTTACACAGCATTTCAACTTGTTTTCCCCGAAAACACTACATGCGCCATTTCCTATACTTCCTGGTTATCGGTTTGGGGTTCAGTGGTAGTAGCTTTTATTTTGGCTATTCCGAAACAGTTTTATAATGCTCAAACTTTCAAGGCATTACTTACATTACCAAAGGCATTTTTCTCTATGTTTGCTTCTTTATTTAAATTAAAAGGTGCGAACAAAAAATTTATTCATACGCAACACGGAACATAATTAGTTTGTAAGGTTCATAAAGTTATAAAGTTTGTAAAGTAAAAGTGTCTTCACATTGGCACATTGGCATATTAACACATTGGCAAATTAATATTATGAAGATAGGAATAGAAGGACAACGGCTTTACCGGAAAAAGAAACACGGTATGGATATGGTAGCTTTAGAGTTGATTAAAAATCTTCAACTCATAGATAAAGTGAATGAATACATCATTTTTGTAAAACCCGACGAAGACCATACCTGCATACCAACTGCTCCTAATTTTAAAATTGTGGAACTTGGAGGTGGACCCTACCCCACTTGGGAGCAAATTGCATTGCCCCGGGCTGCCGCGCAATACGGTTGCGATGTGCTGCATTGTACTAGTAACACAGCTCCAGTTTTTTGTAAAGTACCTTTAATCACCATAATACACGATATTATTTACCTCGAAAGCATTAGCATTTTCAAAAAAGGAGGTACATTGTATCAAAAATTTGGCAATTTGTACCGCCGCTTGGTTGTACCGATTGTTGCCCGAAAAAGTAAAATTATTACCACCGTTTCGGAATTTGAGTGCAACCGAATGCGGCAGTTTATGGGACTTGGCGATAAACTTGTAGCTGTATACAATGGTGTAGGTGAGCATTTTCGGAAAATCACTGATGAAGTTGTTCTTAAACTTGCAAAAATAAAATACAAATTACCCGATAACTTTATGTTCTTTTTGGGAAATACCGACCCCAAGAAAAACACACCCAACGTGCTGCAAGCCTTTGCAGATTTCAATGCTACGAGCGAAATAAAATACAAACTCGTAATGCTCGACTACGAGGAATCGGCTTTGATGCAGGTGCTGAATGATATTGGTCATCCCGAAATTCGCAAAGATATTATTATGACAGGCTATGTCCCTAACATCGAAATGCCTGAAATTATTAATCAATGTAAAGTTTTTCTTTATCCTTCGCTTCGCGAAAGTTTTGGCATTCCAATACTCGAAGGTATGGCTTGTGGTGTACCTGTAATTACGTCCAACACCTCGTCGATGCCCGAAATTGCTGGCGATGCCGCTGCTATTGTTGACCCCACCAAACCGGAAGAAATTACAGCCGCCATACAAAGAATTTTATCCGACGACAACTATAAAAAAGAACTCTGCGAAAAAGGCATAGCCAGAGCCAAAAAATTCTCGTGGCATGCTATGGCGGAAAAATACTTAGAACTATACAAAAAAATTATATGAAACGCATTGGCATACATACCATTATCGATTATGTGAACTATGGAAACCGTTTGCAGAATTATGCAACGCAGGAAATTCTGAAATCGCTTGGTTATGAGGTGGAAAGTGTTATTAATTACCCTACAAAACCTATTGAAAAAGGAATTGCTTTTACGATAAAAAGGATTGTGAATGCCGTTAAATTATCGCCAATTACACTCCTAAACAAAGCATGGGGGAAATTAGTCGACAGAAAGAAAAAACCGATATACGAAGCCTGTCAGCGTGCAAAAGCAACATCGTTCAAGGCATTTTCGGACAAATACATAACCGAAAGTGATTTTGTTCTTACGCTCAACAATATTCCCACCAACTTGGATAAAAAATACGATTATTGTGTAGTTGGCAGCGACCAAATATGGAATCCAAATATAAGGTACGGTTCACCGCTCGATTTTTTATCATACGTTTTGAAAGAAAAGCGCATTGCATTGGCTCCAAGCATAGGCGTATCAGTCATTCCGGAACAATACAAGGCAATTTATAAACAGTGTTTAAGCGAAATGGCTTGGCTGTCGGTGCGCGAAGAAAAAGGCGCTGAATTGATTCAAAGCTTGTGTGGAAAAGAAGCCGATGTGTTGGTTGACCCGACTTTAGCACTTACAAGCGAAGCGTGGCTAAAAATAGCCACACCAGCCAAAAACAAACCCAAAAACAAGTATTTGCTAACCTATTTTATTGGCGAAGTATCGTCGAAACGATTAAAGTTGCTGCGTAAAATGGCTACCGAGAATCAGTTGGAACTTGTAATGATGAACAGTTTATATGATACCGACCGTTATGCTGCCGACCCAGCAGAATTTTTGGATTATATTCGTTCAGCAGCGTTGGTTTGTACCGATTCGTTTCATTGCATCATTTTTTCCATGCATTTTCAGAGTCCGTTTGTGGTATTCGACCGCGAAGGAAAAAGTGCGCCAATGGGTTCACGCATAGACACTTTGCTTCGGAAATTTAAGTTCGAAGAACGAAAACAACATTTATTAGAACAAGACAACGATTATTTCAATATAAAATTCGACCACGTTCCTGCCATTATGGAAATAGAACGGAAAAAAGTCCTTGATTATTTGATAAAGGCTTTGGGTGCTAAAGTCTAATGTCACAAGTCTAAAGTTTTGTATTAAAAAATAACGCACGAAGTGCAAATAACAATAAACAACGGCGAAGCCCAAAATAACGTGCGAAGCACCAAATAACGGCGAAGCCCAAAATTAAATGCCAATCAACCAACTAAAAACAGGTGCGCTACTTTCCTATATTTTAATAGGACTAAGCAGTTTTATATCCATACTTTATACTCCTATAATGCTTCGGCTTTTGGGACAAAGTGAATATGGATTGTATAGTTTGGTTGCTTCGGTGGTGGCGTATCTGGGTTTGTTCAATTTCGGTTTTGGAAGTGCTTATATAAAGTATTTTTCGGTTTATAAAGCTGCAAATGACAGCGACGGACTTGCTCGTCTGAATGGAATGTTTCTAATGATATTCTCAGCTTTGGGTGCAATAGCAGTGGCAGCTGGTGTAGTATTAGTTGTTTTTTCCGATACTGTATTTGGTAACGAACTTACTGCTATGGAATTAGCAAAAGCCAAAATATTAATGCTAATAATGGTAGTAAACACAGCAATTACGTTTCCAACTATCGTCTTCAATTCGTATATCAGTGCCAAAGAAAAATTTATTTTCCAAAAATCTCTGTTGATAATTAAAACAATAGCCAACCCATTGGTAATTATACCCGTATTATTAGCTGGCTATGGTTCGGTAGGAATGGCAATTATTGTTACTGTATTAGGCTTATTCATTGAA
>CAZEEN010000183.1:5277-6117 GCA_964511115.1 uncultured Paludibacter sp.
CGAAATAATCAATATTTGGTTTTGCTTCAAAAAAGCGGATATTCGTTTTATTTTCAGCATGTTCGACACAAAGCAACTTAAAGAATTATTTGTATTTTCATCCTTTATTTTTATGAATTTGGTGGTAAATCAGATAAACTGGAATGTCGACCGTTTTATCATAGGCTGGTTTCGAGGAACAATAGAAGTAGCTGTTTATAGCATTGCTGCACAATTAAATACGTACTTTCTAACATTTTCGACTGCTATTTCGAATGTTTACATTCCGCGTGTAAACGAAATGATAGCCCGTAAATGCAGCGACTGGGAACTTACTGAACTTTTTGCACGACTAGGACGCTTACAGTTTATTGTTTTGGCATTAGTTATCGGCTTGCTCGTATTTTTCGGCATGCCATTTATTACTTTATGGGCAGGACCCGACTATAGTCGTTCGTATTACATGGCCTTACTTTTAATAATTCCTGTTACCATCCCACTCATTCAAAATTTAGGAATTGAAATTCAACGTGCTAAAAATCAACACAAGTTCCGCTCATGGGTCTATCTTTTTATTGCGCTAGGCAATATTTTGATTTCAATTCCGTTAACAAAACTCTATGGTGGAATGGGTGCAGCTCTCGGAACTGCATTTGCACTAACTATTGGTAATATACTGATAATGAATTGGTATTATCATAAAAATGTAGGTTTAAACATCATATATTTTAGCAAACAAATTGCGCAACTACTTCCCGCTTTGGTAATTCCTGCGATTTCAGGCTATCTGTTTATGCATTTTTTTAATCTGCATTTTATTCCAAACTTTATCCTATTTGCCACACTTTTTATCGGAATTTA